>NZ_CP050296.1:655833-983750 GCF_014189455.1 Mesorhizobium huakuii | reverse complement strand
TCCTTGGCCTGTGGAATTGCGGCGGCCAGTTGGTGCGCGAGAGCCAGCAAGCGGTCGGTATAGACCGCGCGCGTTTCCGGTGGCTGACGCGCCAGCTCCGGCAACAGCGCGGCGGACGCGCAGCCTTGCCCCGGATTGTCTCGATGCTCGGCCGACAGATACGCCTCTATGGCCACCTCCGGGCCACCCGAGGCCAGTGCCTGCGCCAATTGCTGGGCCTGAAGCTCCATGGCCGCCGCCACGCTTTCACGCACGAGCTCCGCCTTGGATTGGAAATGCGGGTAGAAGGCGCCGTTGGTCAGTCCGGCGTCGCTCATGATGGTCGCCAGTCCGGACGCGGCGATGCCATCACCCCGGAAACGGTCGGCGGCGACTTCGATGATCCTGCCGCGTGACGCGTCCTTGCGGCCCTTTTCGTAGCGCATGGCTGCTCTTGCCTTTCTGCTATTGCATTATGGTCGTAATTTGATATTATGATCTTAATTCAATCAATGAGAAAAAGCTAGCCCTCGTGGCTTTGGAGCATGACATGACTATGAATTCCGGCAAGACCGCCATTGTGACCGGAGCCTCCTCGGGCATCGGCCGTGCCAGCGCCGAGGCTTTGGCGCGAGCAGGCTTTACTGTCTTCGGGACCAGTCGCCGTGCGGCCAGCAACGGCCCTGATGGGGTGACCATGCTGGCTTGCGATGTGACGGACGAAGCCTCCGTGTCAAAACTGGTCGACGAGGTGCTGGCCAAGGCCAAACGCATTGACCTGCTCGTCAACAATGCCGGCATCGGTTTGCTCGGAGGTGCGGAGGAGTCCTCAAGCGCTCAAGCTCATGCGCTGTTCGACGTGAACGTCTTCGGCGTCCTGCGGGTGACGAACGCGGTGTTGCCGACCATGCGACGTCAAGGAAAGGGTAGGATCATCAACATGAGTTCAATTCTGGGTCTGATCCCATCTCCCTTTAACGCGCTGTACGCATCGACGAAGCATGCCATCGAAGGCTATTCCGAGTCGCTCGACCACGAGCTACGCACGTTCGGAATTCGGGTGGTGCTGGTCGAGCCCGGCGTTACCCGAACGTCGTTCGAAGAAAATGTTACGAGACCTGATCGGTTGCTTCCGGTCTATGATACGGTGCGCCCTCGCATGGAAGCGTTGATGCGAAAGTGGATAGAACGCGGCGATGCCCCCGACATTGTCGCAAGAGCGGTGGTGAAAGCCGCGACGGATGCAATGCCGCGCAGGCGCTACACCGCTGGAAAACAGGCGGGCCAGGTTCGGTTCCTGCGCCGTTTCCTTCCCGAATCCGTGGTCGACAAGAGCCTGCGGAAGATCAACGAGCTGCCGGCCTGAAGCAGGCTGGATGGGCTTGCGCAAGCAGTTCCGTCTGCCGGTCTGAAGGCAGACGATTTCACGCATGGGCGACACGCCAAATCACTTTTAGAAAGTCACTGCCATGAAGGCATTCGTTGTCGATAAATACAGCAAGAAGGGCGTTCTGCGGCTGGCCGAGATGCCGGGACCGGAAGTCGGGGACAGCGATGTCCTGGTCGAGGTCCATGCCGCTGGGGTGAACCTGCTCGATTCCAAGGTCAAGACCGGAGAGTTCAAGCTCATCCTGCCCTATCGCCGGCCGTTCATCCTGGGCCACGACGTGGCCGGGAAGGTCATTCGCGTGGGCTCGAAGGTCCGCAAGTTCAAACCCGGCGACGATGTCTATGCGCGGCCGCGCGACGGCCGGATCGGGGCGTTCGCGGAGTTCATCGCCATGGATGAAGCCGACGTGGCGTTGAAGCCCAAAAATCTCAGTATGGAAGAGGCGGCCTCTATTCCGCTGGTCGGCCTGACCGCCTGGCAGGTGCTCGTCGAAAGGGCGGGCTTGAGGAAAGGCCAGAAGGTCTTCATCCAGGCCGGCTCCGGCGGCGTCGGCACATTCGCCATCCAGCTGGCAAAGCACCTCGGCGCGATCGTGGCAACGACGGCGAGCGCGGCGAGTGCGGGTCTGGTCAAGGGGCTCGGCGCCGATGTCGTCGTCGATTACCGGAAAGACGATTTCGAAAAAATCCTGTCGGGCTACGACGTCGTCCTGAACAGCCAGGACGCCAAAACGCTTGAAAAATCGCTCACTGTGCTGAAACCGGGCGGCAAGCTCATCTCCATCTCCGGTCCGCCGGATCCCGAATTCGCCCGGGAAAAGGGACTGAATCTGGTGCTGAGGCTGGTGCTGCGCCTTCTAAGTCGCGGCATCCGGGCCAAGGCCAGGCGCCATGGCGTGAGCTTTTCGTTCCTTTTCATGGGGGCGCAAGGTGACCAGCTGGGCAAGATCACCTCGCTCATCGAATCCGGAACGATCCGCCCGGTGGTCGATCGGGTGTTTCCGTTTGAGGCGTCCAATGAGGCGCTGGCCTACGTCGAAACAGGACGCGCCAAGGGCAAGGTTGTCATTACGATGAGATAACAATTCCCTCGTTTCCAGACGGCCTCGCTCGGCGCAGATCGTTTCCGCAATCATGTTCAACAGCATGGCGGCCACTATCAATGCTGCTTATACAGTCGACGAGATCATCGCCGAAATTGCCAGCCGGGATGGTCGCGATGTCCGGGTGAAAGATACCCGGTGATGACCGCTTCAATCCCGCCGGCCTACAGCGCCTCGTCCAACTGGATGGATTGGATTCCCATTACCGTGGCGACGCTCTCGCCGACCAGCGCCGTTTTGACTTGAAGTGTGGATAGAAAGCCCCGTTGGTGGTCAGGTCGGCGTCGCTCATGATGCCGGCTAGTCCCGTGGCCGCGATACCGGTGGCGCGGAACTTCTGTGCTGCAATCTCCACGATCCGGCGTTGGATGCGGCCTTCCAGCCCTTTTCGTAGCGCATGTCTACTCTCGCAATTTCCACCATTGCATTATGATCATAATGTATATAAGTCATTGTCATGCAACAACGGGTCGCTGGCGAAAGCTCCAGCGTTTTGGAGACAGCGACGGCCTCGAAATCCAGTAAGACCGAGACAGGGACCCATGGTCACATCGATGTCGAAGAACGTGGCACAGTCCTTGTCGCGCGCATCAATGGAGGCCCGCATGCACTGTTTGATGCTGCGCTTACCAAGCAACTAAAAGAGCTAGTTGATCGCGCAGACCGCGACCCGAACATTCATGCAGTCGTCTTCACCGGCACGCACCCCGATCGGTTCTTGAGCCACTCCGATGTTACGTGGCTCCAACAGGGTGGTGTCGGGTTCCCGCCTATCAATACACGCCTCGCTGGAATCGTCACACGCATGGCTAGACTCATCAATAAAGTGCCGATTGTCAGAACGCTCGCGGGAATGACGCGACTCAAGACACTTTTGCAGCTCGACAGCTTCCACGCGACCTTCCTGAAGATGAACGCTAGCAGGACGATCTTCATTGCGGCGCTGAACGGCTCAGCGCTTGCCGTTGGCGCGGAGTTCGCCTGGGCGTGTGATTTTCGCATCATGGCGGACGGAGACTTTGTCATCGGCCTTTCCGAAGTCCTCCTCGCGCTTACACCTGGCGGTGGCGGATCCCAGCGACTACCTCGCCTAATTGGCGCCCAGCGATCGTTAGCCGCCATTCTCGAAGGCAAGCCGTTCACGCCAGCAGAAGCCCTCGCGCTCGGCGCAGTCGACGAGGTCGTTCCTCAGGACAAGGTGCTTGAACGCGCAATAGAACGTGCAGAATATCTGAGTCGCCGACCCAAGAAATCTCTCGGGGCCATTAAGCGATCCATATACTTTGGTAGCTCGCTCCCGCTCGAAGAGGGCTTGCAGCTCGAGCATGCTGAGTTTCTTGTGAGGGATCAGTCCAAGGAAGCCCAGCAGCTGATGCTCAACTACATTGCCGCGACCAAAGCGACCGGCGAGCTGCCTCTCATGAACAGGGAGACATATGCGCGGGCCTTGAGCAAGGGGCGGCTGGGCGACTAATCAAACGAATAGATCGGGCCAATCATGGCTAACTGGCTGATCGTTGATCAAGCCCTGCGTTGATCCACGCACGCGTTTGCTCCAGCACTTCATCCGAGAGCGCGGGATCGTCGATCGCCCGGGCGAGGATGACTGCCCCAACCATCGCCGCCCACCAGCCGATCGCTGCCCGGCGACTGTCCGTCGCATCCAGCTCAAGGACCGCCGCGCTGATGCGGTCGATCTGCGATCGGATGCCTTCAGTCATTGCGGCCCGTGCGGTCGGGGTCTGATGTCGAACGTCCCCGGCAAGACCCGCTGTCGGGCAGGCTGTCCTCGGATGCGAGACGATCTCGCTCGATGCCCGTTCTTGGCTCTGCCTGGCAGCACCAGCCAGCGGCATCGACACCTACTCCGAAAAGCTCACGCTCACGCCGCGCTGGCGAAAATAGGCCTGCATCAACTTGCGGCCCGAGCGGTTGCTCTGCGCCAACTTGGTCGGATCGAACACTGCCTGTTTCAGCCCCTCTCGTGCCAGCGCTGCCTTAAGCGCCGCGATATGCGCGTCGATCTCGGCATTGTCCGCGCGGAGCGAGGCATAGATATTTTCGGTCGCCTCGGCCACGGTCAGTTCGCTCACAGCTGTCGTCCTTGGGTTGGTTGATCGGGCGGCGGCTTAGCACAGATTCGCGGCTCCGCGATACCGATGGGGCGGTCAGCGCGCAGCGCATGGGTTTTGGTGCGGCAATCCGTGTGCGGGTTGCGGAAAAGGCAAACCGTTGATTCGTATATGGGACCACCCCGAGATTTGGGTGATGCGGCGAAGAGGACTGCAAAGGCCGATATGGGCGCGAAGCGGCCATTCGTCGTGTAGGAAACGAATGTCACTTTTGGCCCAAATACAGTCGGTAGTTCACGTAGCACGCTCGCCTGGTGATGATGACCGTGGTCGGTGGCACCGGCACGCTGCTTGGGCCAATCCCGGGTGCCTTCGTGATGTACGCGGTGTTCGATCTGGCGCGGATCGTCGTGCCGGATTATCCCACCAGTGATTTCGGGGGCTGACGATTGTACTGGCTATGCTGTTTCTGCCGAAGGGTTCATGCGGAGTTTTTGGGTGCAAGAGCGAACCCAGATTGAAGTTCAAATACGACCTAGCGTGACGCGGACCTCTGCCGCTCTCGCGAAACCCTCGAGACCCGGATAAATACGGGCATGAGATAATCCCATAGCGTCAAGCTCCGACATTGCGATTCGGAAATCATTTGCGGGTATAGTGTACTTGGTAAGTCGTACTTCATCCTGTCCAAATTGCGCGACATACTCCTCCAAAGAATTAGCTGGATTTTTTAGATAGGTAAATTTGCCAAATTGATTTTTTATTCTAGGGTTCCAAACTGCTGGAACTTTCACAATCGGACAGCCTGCTGACTCTGTCCATGCAGCGTTTTTCGCATCCAGTACCCAAACGGCTACGTATTTTTCAAGATTGATCCCTTGGCGAACGTGACCACTAAAAGCGAAGAAAGCGGCAACGAACGGGCTTTCGCTCCAATCTAACAGTCTTGTCGGAAGGCCATGGTGCTGACCGAGTCCGAGCATCGCCATCTTGTCATTCCGCAATGAATCCGGCATGTCCTCAAGTTCGCATTCGGCGGCAAACTCCTGAAGCAGCAGGTCCGCCACAGCGTCTTTTTGTCCCCTGTCGCCGCCATACCAGCGATCAAAAGATGTGCTTAGCTTCCAGCCGTCCGTTCCTTGGCCACGAAACAGATAGTCCCCTTTCCGAAACAACCCGTCGGAGAAGAAGTCGGTGATCACTTTACCCCTGAATTCTCCCCAAGACTCACAGCCAACTTGAACAACATTCTTTGAGATTTCGCGCTCTCCCTGGAAGATGCCCATGCGTTTTGCTCCTAGGTCAGCTTGGCGAGCGGGTCGCTCGCATCTGGTTGTATCTCTTTTTTCCAAACCTCCACAACAGAGTTGTTTGGGACGCGTCCCTGCCGCTGAGCGAACGAGTGCCTACAGATACAAGAGATCTGCACCTATGAATAGCAGTGTAGAGGCAGCGAAGCTTCGATCGACCGTTTGGTTAGAGGGGCACAAGTTGCCCATCGTCGGGTTGACGGGTTGACGCCGGCCTAAGCCGAGAGGACCTGGATATCGCGAAGGTGGGCCATCGCGGCAGCGTCTAACCCCTCTCGGAAGAAAAAGCGTTCGCCGCTCACGTCGCCGAAGAACTTTGTGTATCGCGCGATAGTCGCGTCAGCAGCGGTCCGATCTCCGCCTGTTATGACCGTGATGTCCGGCCTCACCTTCTCGGTGAGCTGAACGCGCTTGAGCAGGTGCTTAAATTCAAAGTCGGCCGGCGGCATCGAATATCCGATGAAAACCCAGTTTCCAGTCGTTTTGAGATATTCCTCGGCTGTGCGCCAACTCGCCGAATGCATCGGGAAATCAAGGGCCTTTCGGTAGCTAAACGTCGCGAACCGCGTTCCAAGACTTTTGGCCCCGCAATGCGGGCAGGACGGGGAGATAGTCACCGGAGCTTTGATTTTGGATCCACCTAGCACGACGCCCCAGTCCTCCTTTCGGAAGAGGGCCTGGGCCACATGCTCCGTATCGCTTGGCGGGACCCAGAAAATCTCTCTGCATGCATCGCAGTAGAGCCAGTTCACCGATCCGTGTGGCTTCAGAATATGCAGGACATTACCTTTGAGGCTTCGAAAGGAGACCTCGCCTCGTAGGAATTCGACTGCGGCCGCGTGACAACCGTAGTCGAGACGCCTGATTGTTTGTTTTCGGGCAACGCCACGTTCAAAAACCGTATCCCAGTTCATGCTTAATACGGCAGTGGAGGTGATGTCGAACTCCGTGAACAGGCGCTCAAGCGCCGTCCAACCCACACCGCCCCGCTTCTGGCCACGACTGTAAGCCTGCGAAAGCATGCGGATCATGCGTACGATGATGGCGCGACGCACAACGCGAAGGTCCGCCGCCGAATACCTCGTTCCAAGATGATGGCCAGTGTTGGCGGAAAGATCGATCAGCGTAAATATGTCCTCTAGCTCGGGCCAGTCATCCGCGCTGCGGCTTGCGCCCTCGCCGAAGACCTTGTCCACGAACTTCCGTATGAACGCCACCTGCCGCGCACTGGGGCCGTCCAGGCGAAGGCCCCTAACGTTAAGCAGATCTTGAGTAAAGCCGCTCGCTACTGGCAGGCCGGCATTCGCAGAGAATCCGGCGCCTACGATAAGTAAATTGGTTAGGTCGAATGACATGGTACAACCTAGTTGATGTCGATCTCCAACACGGTCTTCTTCCTCATGCCGGATCGGGAATCTCTCCCTATTCGTTCTTCTAGTGAACGACGGGGAGCTTTTGGCGGGCCTGGCTAGGGACGCCTAGCGGCGGGCGTGAGGCGCCAAGCAGCTATTCGCCGTGCCGAGACGAAGGTCACATTTGGGCGCATGCGTTCGACAATTCTAGCAGGGCGCGCTCGCCGAATGTCAGCGCCGTCGCCTACCCCCGCTTCTCAATCACCGCATACAGCACATTGCGGTTCTCGCCGAAATACACCTTTGCCTCGACGGCGTTGCGGTCGACGCTGGCGTTGACGATGTTCCACATGTCGACTTCCGAGCGCAGCAGCAGCACCCAGTCCATGAAGGTTTCGCGGTAGCCGGCGTCGGGGGTGCCTTCGGCGTAGTTGGCGAACAGGAATGTGCCGTTCGGCTTCAGCATCTGCAGGCAGGTCTTGGTGAGTTTCACCGCGACATTGTGCTGGAGGTAGTCGTAGAGGCCTGAGGCGTAGATGAGGTCGAACTTGCCGAGCTTGTGGCTTCTGGTCAGCACGGTCCGCACCGAGCCGTCGATGGCTTCGACCGCGGTGCCCTGGAAGTCGCGCGCGATCAGTCCGACGCTCTGCGGATCCTGGTCGAGCGCGACCCAGCGCGTGAGGCCGCCCTCGGCCAAGGCGACGGAGCGATTGGCTTCGCGCAGATGGCCGGCGGCGATCGCCAGCACCTCGGTTTCGGGGCCGTTCCTGGCCGCGGTCTCGTCGACATAGCGGGTCAGGAGATCGCGCCGCTCGCGTGCCGCCACGCATGACGGAACGTTCTGGGTATGGCTGTAAAGCGCCTTGCCGATCTCCGAGGCGCTGGCCACGCTCTCGGCCACGTGCGGGTCGCAATAGATGTAGTCGAGCAGCTGCGCGTCGCCGGAATAGCCCCTGGGCTTGGTGAAGGACCAGTGCGTCAGCGGATCCTCGAGAAAGTACTTCAGGATCGGGTGGTTCTGCGCCACCGGGATCAAGGCCTGCCAGACGTCGGGATGCACCTTGGCGCGCAGCGCGCTGAGCAGCGACAGCAGCCGGCGAACGATCTCGGCGGGAAATTTCTGCTGCTCGATCTGCTGCTGTGTCGCGTGGAGGATGAGGGCCAACTCGGCGCGGGCGGTCTCGAACGCTTCGCCATGTTGCTCGAGTGTGCCTTTACGCAGACTGCCGGCGATCATCTCGGCGGTAATCAGGCTTTGGCCATCGAACACGGTTTGCACACCAGGACTCCTTGGTTAACAGTCAGTTAACTTATTGCGTAGAATACTTCATTTGCCAACGGCGCCTCGGGGCATTTTATCGTTATGATTAATTTCCCGCTAACCATCTCAATTTATTAGCAATCTTGCGGATAAGATTCTGGGTTCGAGTTAACGCAAACTTGTCTGGAGCCATCGCATTTTAGCGCGTGGCAATCGTGTCGCGTCCCAAGGAGTCGTCCTGCGTGGGGGCAGAAGCCGGAAAAGAGTTCGGAGCGCAAAACCCCCTTTCGCAGGGGCTTGTGAACGAACGCGCGTCATCCAGATTGGCCGATGTGGCGGATGTGGAACCGTATGATCCGCGCCAGGAATTGGGGGCGGCGGAACTGCGCATCCTTTACCGCGTCGAAGCTCTGGCGAAGCGAAGGAAGGACGCCAGGCCCGGGCTGTGGATCGCCGTCGTCATCTATGTGCTGTTTTCGGTATCGGACCTGCTGCTGATACCTGACGTGGCGGCCTATACGATCACAGCGCGCTTCGCGGTGGGATTGACCGCTCTGCTGACCCTGGAAACCCAGCTTCGCCGGGGCGTCGCCACGGAATGGCTTGATGTGACCTGCGCCGCGGCCATCATCTTTGGCTATATCGGTTGGCTGTGCCCGGCATCCATGGGGGCCGACAAGGAAAGCGTCGCCTACTATATGGTTTTCGGCACCATTTTCATGATGAGTGCCAATCTTTTCTTCACGTTCAGCTTCAAGGTGTCGATCATAACGTCGACAATCATATTATCCATCTTGTACGTTGTGAATTATTTCGTACCAGCGTCGCTGACATACAAGATGGTATTCGGGACGTTCTACGTTTCATGCTTCACCTTCACCTCCTATGTGAACTGGAAGCTGAACGAAGAGCGCTACAACGTCTTCCTGAACGCGCTGGAAGCCAAGATCCAGCACAAGGAGGCCACCGAACGCGGCAAGGCGCTGCTCAGACTGTCGCGGACGGATCCGCTCACGGGTCTGGAAAACCGGCGCGCCATCGACGAGAAGCTGCGCGATTATTGGAGCGACTGGCAAAAGCTCGGCAGCAAGTTCGCGGCGATCCTCATCGACGTCGACTTCTTCAAGAAGTTCAACGACTGCTACGGCCACCAGGAAGGCGACCGCTGCCTGATCCATGTCGCCAATGCGCTGAGCGATCTGATCAAGAACTACAATGGCTCGATCGGGCGCTATGGCGGTGAAGAGTTCATCGTGCTCGCCCGCATGGACAAGAAGGAACAGGTCACGGAACTGGCGGAAGCCATTTGCCGCACGGTGGAGAGCCTGGCGATCACCCATGAGCTCAGGCGCGACGGGGTCTCGATCGTGACGGCGAGCGTCGGTGCTGCCTTCACCAGGACGCAAGCCGGCGCCAAGCTGGAAAAGATCATCCACGAGGCCGACCGCGCGCTCTATCTGGCCAAGGCCGGCGGCCGCAATTGCGTCCGGCTGTTCGACCCGACCGATCCGCAGAGCAGCGACGAGAGCGAGAACCTCGCGGCCCTGCTGAAGATCGCGATTGCGCAGGGCCTCGTTTCACTCGTCTATCAGCCGATCCAGGATGTCGTGTCGGGTCGTGTCGAGGCGGTAGAGGCGCTGATGCGTCTCAAGATGCTGGACGGAACCCTGGTTCCGCCGAGCCTGTTCATTCCCGTCGCGGAACGCACCGGCGCGATCCTGGAACTCGGCCGCTGGGCGATACGGACGGTCTGCGCCGAGCTGCTGGCGGACGATCACGTGCGTGTCGTCAGCGTCAACGTCTCGCCGATCCAGCTCAAGACGCCTGGCTTCGCCGCGTCCGTCGCGACCATCCTGGGCGAGACCGGCGTGACCGGCAACAGGCTGGCCTTCGAAATCACCGAAGGCCTCGAGATGGAGATGCACTCGGACATTCTGCGCTGCATCAGCGACCTGAAACTGCTTGGCATCAAGATCTGGCTCGATGATTTCGGCACCGGCTTCGCCGGCCTTTCGTGGCTGCGCCTGATCGATTTCGACACGGTCAAGATCGACCGCTCGTTCCTGCACGATTGCGGCACGCCGAAAGGCATGGCCATGCTGCAGGACATCATCGCGCTGGTGCGCAATCGCGGCCACAAGATTCTGGTCGAAGGCGTGGAAACCGACGAACAGATCGCGCTGATGCGCGAATTCGGCATCGACAAGATCCAGGGCTTTCGCGTCGGCCGTCCGGTTCCCGCCGCAAGTTTCCAGGCAAAGCGGGGCGTCCAGAAGCGCCCTTACCTCAGGTCCGCGTAACGACGTCCGGCGAACTCACCCCAGCAGATTGCGCGCCGTGCGCATGAAGATTTTCGAGCCGATCGGGATCAGATCGTCGGGAAAGTCATAGTCCGGATTGTGCAGGGAAGGGTGGCGCTCGCCGGCCCCGAGGAAGAACATCGCCGATCTGGCGCTGTGGCCGAACAGGCCGAAATCTTCCGAGGCGCGCATCGGCAGGGCCTCCTGCCCGTGCACGACGCCTTCTTCGTCGAGGGCGCGTTGCAGGTGTTCCACCGCGTCCGGGGCGTTGACGCTGGCGACGAAGATCTCATGATAATCCCAGCGCGCCGAGAGGCGATGTCGGCCGGCGATGTCCTTGACCAGGGATTCGGCGGCGGCGCAGAGATCCGCCATGCGCTCGTCGCGGCGGGTGCGCAGCGTTGCCCATACCTCGGCGTGGGCAGGCGCGATGCCGAACACGGCTTCGCCCATCTGCGCATGGGTGACGGTGACCATGGAGAAATCGTCGTCGGCGAAGGTGGCGCGGCCGAGCGCGGGCAGCGCCGGCATCAGCTCCGAGATCGCCAGCATGGGCGAGATGCCGGTCTCGGGCATGGAGGAATGCGCGGTCTTGCCCTCCAGCACGATGCGGATGCCGCGCGAGGCACAGTTGACCACGCCGGGCTTGAGCCTGACCTCGCCGAACGGCACGCCGGGCAGATTGTGCAGCGAGAAGGCGAAGTCGGGCGCGATCTCGCCGTAGCGTGGATCGGCGACGACGCCGGCAGCACCATTGCCGGTCTCTTCCGCCGGCTGGAACATCAGCACGACGCGGCCGCTGGCCGGCCGCTCGCGGCCGAGCTGGCGGCCAAGGGCGGCCAGGATCGCGGTGTGCCCGTCATGGCCGCACATATGCGACTTGCCCGGCACCTGCGAGGCATGCGGCACGCCTGACAGTTCTTCGATCGGCAGCGCGTCGAGTTCGGAGCGGAACAGCACGGTCGGGCCGGCCTTGCCGCTGTCATAGACCGCCGCCACGCCATGCCCGCCAAGGCCGGTTAGCACCCTGTCCGGCCCAGTGTCGGCGAGGAAGGAGACGACTTCATTCGCGGTCTTCTCCTCCTCGTTGGAGATTTCCGGCTGCCGGTGCAGCTTGCGCCGCCACTCGGTCAGCTCGACAATGTCCCGGTTGGTCAGGGTCATGCTTTGCGCCTCCACTGCGTTCTTGATATGCCGGTCGCAAGGCGAGGACAATCGCATAGGGCGTTCCCCCTCTCCGTCTCGGCTTCGCCGAGCCACCTCTCCCCTCATTTCATCTACGCTATGCGCACATCTTCTGTGGCGTGACTGATCAGGCCGAGGCTTGATTGCCAGGTGGTTCCCCCAATCCGTCGCTGCTTCGCAGCGCCACCTTCCCCCCTCCGGAGGGAAAGGAAGGGAGCCTAGTTGGAAAAGCGTTGACGGCAAAAAAGCTTGGCGCCTTTCCTCTACCCCGTCGATCGGGGGAGAGGTGTCTCGGCGAAGCCGAGACGGAGTGGGGGTCGACCAGCGCAGCATAAGACAATGCATGCGCCAAGCTGCCATGCACGCTATCGCCGCAGCGGCGGATCGCCTATTGATTGATCTCGGGCTCGACCAGCTTTGCCAGGTTGCGCAGCGATTCCTGCCAGCCGAGATAGCAGGCCTCGACCGGGATGACGTCGGGGATGCCGGCCTGGGTGATGTCGATTTCGGTGCCGACCGAGACCTTTTTCAGGATCACGGTCACCTGGATCTCGCCGGGCAAATTGGGGTCGTCGAACCGGTCGGTGTAGCGCAGGCGCTCGCCCGGAACGAGTTCGAGATACTCGCCGCCGAAGGCATGGCTGCCGCCGGTGGTGAAGTTGCGGAACGACATCTTGAACGTGCCGCCGACCTTGGCTTCGAGGTGATCGACGGTGCAGGTGAAGCCGTTCGGCGGCAGCCACTTGGCCAGCGCATCGGCTTCGACGAAGGCGCGATAGACCTGCTGCGGGCTGGTGGTGAGAACACGGTGCAAACGTACGGTTCCGGGCATATCCTGTCCTTTCATGATGCCTGTTCGATGTCCCAAGGACGAACGGGGTCTGGCCAGTCCGACACGGGCGCCTAGATTTTTTGGGCGACATGCACTGGCGTAGGCCAATTCAGGGCGATTTGGGACTCGATTTTGCGGCGGCTGGACCAATCGTCGCAAATGACGAACCGGATAGCCATTATAAGGCGATTGTTTATAACGGTCGCTCAGATTGCCATATCCAAGGGGAGACGATGCGCTACATACGTCCGCTTTCAATCGAAGATGCCGTGGGCCAATTGGCCGGATCGGCTGGCACGGCGGCCATCCTGGCCGGAGGCAGCGACCTGCTGGTGAGGATGAAGGGCGGCTTCGTTGAGCCCGACTTGATCGTCGACATCAAGTCGATCGCCGGCTTGAGCGAAATCCGCGAAACCGCCGATGGCTTCAGCATCGGCGCCACTGTCCCCTGCGCCGTGCTGGGCGAGAACGCGGCCCTGAAGAAGGCCTGGCCTGGTGTCGTCGAGGCGGCCAAGCTGATCGGCTCCAAGCAGGTGCAGGGCCGTTGTACGATAACCGGCAATCTCTGCAACGCTTCGCCGGCGGCGGACAGCGTGCCGGCATTGGTGGCCGCCGGCGCCAGGGCGGTGATCGCCGGGCCGACTGGCAAGCGCACCATTGCCGTCGAGGCCGTACCGGTCGGGCCGGGCAAGACCTCGCTCGCCAAGGGCGAGATCATCGAGGCGATCCTGCTCGACAAGCGCTCGCCGCGTTCGGGCGATGCCTATCTCAGGTTCATTCCGCGCACCGAGATGGACATTGCCGTGGTCAGCGCCGGCGTGAACCTGACGATCGACGAACACGGCGTCGTCACGGCAGCCCGCGTGGCGCTGGGCGCGGCGGCACCGACCGTGCTGCTGGTGGAGGAGGCCGCCGAAGCGCTTATCGGCAGGAAGCTCGACGAAGCAGCCCTCGAGCGGCTGGCAAAAGTCTGCGCCGGCGCCTGCCGCCCCATCGACGACAAGCGCGGCACCATCGATTTCAGACGCAAGGTTGCGGGCGTGCTGGCCAGGCGGGCCGCCACGACCGCCTACGCACGTGCAGGAGGCAAATGATGGCTGGTATTGCAGTCTCGACGACAATCAACGGCGACATAACAGAGTACCTCTGCCAGCCTGACGAGACGCTGCTCGACGTGCTGCGCGACCGGCTCGGACTGACCGGCGCCAAGGAAGGCTGCGGCACCGGCGACTGCGGCGCCTGCTCGATCATCCTCGACAACCGGCTGGTCTGCTCGTGCCTGGTGCTCGGCGCCGAGGCCGAAGGCCGGCGCATCGAGACCGTCGAAGGCATGGCGCAGGGCGACCAGCTGCACACGCTGCAGCAGAAATTCCTCGAGCATGCGGCGCTGCAATGCGGCATCTGCACGCCGGGTTTCCTGATCGCGGCCAAGGACCTGCTGGCGAAAAACCCCGACCCGACCGAGGAGGAAATCCGCTTTGGTCTCGCCGGGAACCTGTGCCGCTGCACCGGCTATGACAAGATCGTGCGCGCCGTCCAGGACGCCGCACATGTGATGAAGGGAGCCTGAAGATGAATTTCGATCCGCGTTTTTCCGGGCGTAAATTCACATCCGTCGGCACACGCCCCGTCCGCCCCGACGGCGTCGACAAGGTGACCGGCCGCGCCCGCTACGGCGCCGATTTCAACATGGCCGGCCAGTTGGTCGGCCGCGTGCTGCGCAGCCCGCATGCGCACGCCATCATCCGCAAGATCGACACCTCGAAGGCCGAAAAGCTTGCGGGCGTGAAAGCGGTCATCACGGCGAAAGACCTGCCTGATCTCACCGATGGCGATGCCGCCATGTACGACATCCTCGACAATTGCATGGCACGCACCAAGGCGCTCTATGACGGCCATGCGGTGGCGCGGTCGCCGCCGTCGATGCCCGCACCGCCAGGCAGGCGCTGAAGCTGATCGAGGTCGACTACGAGATCCTGCCGCATGTCACCGATGTCGACGAGGCGATGCAGCACCACGCGCCGCTGATCAACGATACGATCTTCACCGAGGGCCTCGAGGAAAAGCCGGTAAAACCCTCCAACGTCACCAAGCGCAGCCAGTTTGGCCATGGCGATGTCCACCAGGGCTTTGGCCACGCCGACTTCATCGTCGAGCGCTCCTTCAAGACCGAGCAGACGCACCAGGGCTATATCGAGCCGCATGCCTGCGTGGCGAGCGTCTCGTCCGACGGCACCGCCGACCTGTGGGTCTGCACGCAGGGCCATTTCGTCTACCGCCAGCACTGCGCCCAGCTGCTCGGCATGGAAGCCTCGAAGCTGCGCGTCACCTCGTCGGAGATCGGCGGCGGTTTCGGCGGCAAGACCCATGTCTGGGCCGAGCCGGTGGCGCTTGCCCTGTCGCGCAAGGCCGGACGCCCGGTGAAGCTGGTGATGACCCGCGACGAGGTGTTCCGCGCCTCGGGCCCGACCAGCGCCACCTCGATCGACGTCAAGATCGGCGCCCGCAAGGATGGCACGATCACTGCCGCGAAGCGACGCTGCGCTACAGCGCCGGCCCCTATGCCGGCTCCTGGGCCGAGATCGGCGCCATGACGGCGTTCGCCTGCTACAAGCTCGATAACGTCAAGACGGTCGGCTACGAAGTGCTGGTCAACCGGCCCAAGACCGCGGCCTATCGCGCGCCCTCGGCGCCGATGGCGGCGTTCGCGGTGGAAAGCGCCGTCGACGAGCTCGCCAAGGAGCTCGGCATGGACCCGGTCGACTTCCGCATCAAGAACGCCGCGCAGGAAGGCACGCGCTCGTCCTACGGCCCGGTCTATGGGCCGATCGGCATCGGCCCGACGCTGGAAGCGGTGAAGAACCATGCGCACATGAAGGCGCCGCTCGGCAAGAACCAGGGCAGGGGCATGGCCTGCGGCTTCTGGTTCAATTTCGGCGGCCAGACCTGCGTCGACCTCAACATCGGCATGGACGGCTCGGTGTCGCTGGCCGTCGGCACGGTGGACGTGGGTGGGTCCCGCGCCTCGCTGTCGCTGGTGGCGGCGGAGGAGCTCGGCATCGACTATGCCCAGCTCAAGGCGGTGGTCGCCGACACCTCCTCCCTCGGCTACAACGACATGACCGACGGCAGCCGCGGCACCTTCTCCTCCTCCATGGCGACCATCTCGGCCGCCCGCAACGCGATCAAGATCCTGCGTGAGCGCGCAGCACAAATGTGGGACATTTCCGTCGACGACGTGGTCTGGGAACAGGGCCACGCGGTCGCCAAGGGCGAGAAGCATGGCAATCTCGGCAAGCTGTCGCTAAAGGAGATCGCGGCTCAATCCGGCAAGACCGGCGGGCCGATCGCCGGCCATAGCGAGCTCGTCGCCGACGGCGCCGGCGTCTCCTTCGCCACCCATATATGCGACATCGAGGTCGACCCCGAGACCGGCTCGACCCGGGTGATCCGCTACACGGTGGTGCAGGATGCCGGCAAGGCGGTGCACCCGACCTATGTCGAGGGCCAGTACCAGGGCGGTGCCGCGCAAGGCATCGGCTGGGCGCTCAACGAGGAGTATATTTACGGCAAGGACGGAAGGCTGCAGAACGCCGGCTTCCTCGACTACCGCATCCCGGTCTGCTCCGACCTGCCGATGATCGACACGCAGATCCTGGAAATCCCCAACCCCAACCACCCCTATGGCGTGCGCGGCGTCGGCGAAACCTCGATCGTGCCGCCGCTGGCGGCGATCGCCAACGCGGTCTCGAACGCGGCGGGCGTGCGCATGACCCACATCCCGATGTCGCCGCCCCGCATCCTGGCGGCGATCGAGGCGGAACGGGGAGGCTGACGGGGCGAAAGCGAGGGATAAGGTGTGTTGAGATTCAGGTCAGGCCGAGCCGAAAGTGGCGGGTTCCGAGAACCGGAGCGGAGCGTACTTGAAGTACGTGAGCACCGGCCTACGCCGGCCGTAGCCTTGACTGCGCGGCGAGCTACGAGTGCTTCGGCCGGCGAAGGCCGGAAGCGCAGGAACCTGCCATTTGCAGGCCGGCCTCACCTGAATATCAGCGCACCGTAGCGCCGATGGTCGAAGTCACCCTTTGGGGCGCGCTCGGCCAGCTTGCCGGCGGCAAGAGCAAGGTCGAGATCGAGGCCAAGGACATCAGGGAGCTGTTCAGGAAACTGGCTGAACAGTATCCCGGCTTTGAGCCGTGGATCGACCGCGGGATTGCGGTGGCGATCGATGGGACGATTTATCGCGATACGTGGTCGAAGGAACTGCCGCCGGGGGCGGAGATTTTTTTGCTGCCGCGGCTGGCTGGGGGGTGAGGGGACAGGTACGCCATTGTTTAACATCAAGGTCTCGAACGTCTTGGTAGGGGCCGCAAGCGGACCGCCAGCTCCTAACAGCGAGATCTATAAAAGCTGACCTTCAGTTCTGCACGAGCAGCTTCCTGATCCGACCCCAACGCGGACGTCGGACAGCGCGACGACCCCAAAACTGACATTGCTAGTCGCACAAAACGGACGACCCTGCTTCCCATTTGCGATATAGTTTCCCGGCAAAGCCTCTACCGCCTGGGAGAAGGCACTGTGGATATTGAGGCATGGCTGGTAGACCTCGGCTTGGGTGAGTACGCACCGGTCTTCCGCAACAACGACGTTGACCTGGAGGTTCTTTCCAAGCTGACCGCCGAGGACCTGACCGCGCTCGGGATCACGTCGATTGGCCATCGGCGCAAGTTGCTCAGCGCCATTGCGTCCCTCGCTGACGGCGCGACCCTGCCTCGGACGGCTTCGTCACCGCCAGTGGTCTCGGATTGCCGCGCAGAGCGGCGCCAACTCACCGTGATGCTCGTGGACCTCGTCGGCTCGACCGAGCTCTCCCAACGGCTCGACCCGGAGGACACACGCGAGGTCATCCTCGCCTACCAGCAGGCGGTGTCGCGCGAGATCGCCCGTTACGAGGGGCGGGTCGCCAAACTGATGGGCGATGGGGTGCTCGCCTATTTCGGCTGGCCGCAAGCGCACGAGGACGATGCCGAGCGCGCTGTGCGTGCCGGTCTCGCCACCGCGTCCGCCACCGCGCGGCTGACCGAGCCCGGAGGAACGCCGCTGGCCGCGCGTGTCGGCATCGCCACGGGACTGGTCGTCGTCGGAGACCTGATCGGAGAAGGTGCGGCGCAAGAGGAGGCGGTCGTCGGCGATACGCCCAACCTTGCAGCTCGGCTGCAGGCCCTGGCCGAGCCGGGCTCTGTGGTGATCGCCGAGGTTACGCAAAGGCTCGTCGCGGGACTGTTCACCGCGACCTATCTCGGCGAGCAGAGTCTCAAAGGCTTCAGCGCCCCAGTGCGGTGCTGGCGTATCGCTGGGGAGACGGGCGCCGCGAGCCGGTTCGAAGCGCGGCACACCGTCCTGCCCCCGCTGGTCGGTCGGCAGGAGGAGTTCGCCCTCCTGCTCGAACGGTGGCATTGCGCAACATCGGGCCAAGGCCAGGTCGTGCTACTCAGCGGCGAGGCCGGCATCGGCAAGTCGCGCCTACTCGCGGCGCTCGCCGCCCAGATCGCAGCCGAGCCGCATTCCGAACTGCGCTATTTTTGCTCGGCCTACCACACCAACAGCGCGCTCCATCCCCTCATCGCGCATTTGGAGCGAGCGGCAGGGTTGATGGGCGACGACAACGCCAACACGCGACTCGATAAGGTCGCAGCGCTGCTAGGCGAGACCGGCGTCGAGCCCGGAGAGTTGCTGCCGCTACTGGCGGCTCTGCTTTCGATCGATGCAGGCGAGCGGTACCAGCTCCCGAAGTTGCCGGCACCGACGCTCAGGGCGCGCACGCTGGCTACCTTGATACGGCTGGTCGAAGCGTCCGCGACGAAGGCGCCACTGCTCGCGCTCGTCGAGGACGCCCATTGGATCGACCCCACATCGGCCGAATGGCTGGACACACTGGTGGAACGGCTCGCCGACCTGCCTGCCTTGCTGGTGGTCACCGCGCGGTCCGAATTCGAGCCCCGCTGGAAGGCGCGGCCGCACGTCGGCGTGCTGCGGCTGGGGCGGCTCGAACCGAGCGATGGCACGGCGATCATGGAGCGGGTGGCGGGTGGCAAGAAGCTGCCCCGCGACGTCGCGGACCGCATCCTCGCCAACACCGAAGGGGTGCCGCTGTTCGTCGAGGAGCTCACGCGGACCGTGCTCGATTCCGGCCTTCTGATCGAGGCGGGCGATCGATATCTGGCGATCGGGCCGCTGCCGGCGATTGCGATCCCTTCGACGCTGCAGGATCTGCTGATGGCGAGGCTCGACCGGTTGTCGCCCGTGAAAGAGACGGCGCAGATCGGCGCCTGCATCGGCCGCGTTTTCAGATACCGTCTGCTCGCCGCAGTAAGCGGTGCCGGCCAGGACCGACTCGACGATGCCCTCAACCAGCTCGAACACGCAGAGCTGGTGTTCCGCGGGGGCACCGCCCCGGAGGCGACCTATACATTCAAACACGCGCTGGTGCGCGATACGGCCTACCAGAGCCTGCTGAAGAGCCGGCGCCAACAGATCCACGCGAAGGTCGCCGCCGCGCTGGAAGCCGAGTTCGCCGAGATCGCCGAGGCCGAGCCGGAGACCGTGGCGCAGCACTACACGCTTGCCGGTCTGGCGGCTGAGGCCGCGTCGTGGTGGCTGACGGCAGGAAAGCGAGCGATGGCAAGGTCTGCCAACCGCGAAGCCGCGACCCACTTCGGCAAAGGGCTGGAGCTCGTTGTGACCTTGCCCGCTTCCGAGACCCGTCTGAGGCAGGAGCTCTCGCTG
The DNA here is from genome assembly GCF_014189455.1 of Mesorhizobium huakuii. Taxonomy (NCBI): domain Bacteria; kingdom Pseudomonadati; phylum Pseudomonadota; class Alphaproteobacteria; order Hyphomicrobiales; family Phyllobacteriaceae; genus Mesorhizobium; species Mesorhizobium huakuii. The sequence continues at coordinate 964,181 of NZ_CP050296.1, read as the reverse complement.
TGGATGGCAATGGGCTCGGCCCTCATCTCCGTGAAAGGCTGGGCCGATCCGGAGGTTCTGCAGGCATTTGCGACCGCGCGCGAACTCGCCGAGCGCCTAGGCGACAAAGCCCAGCTGTTCGCCGCCGTCCGCGGTGAGAGCGCCTTCCGTACCATTTCCGGCCACCTGCGCATCGCCGAATCGCTCGCCGTGCAATGCAAGACGCTCGGCATGGAGCTCGCACAGGCATCCAATGACTCCGCCTACCTACTGGAGGCGCACCACCAGCTCTGGGGCGTCAACTTCTATCTCGGCGACTACGAGGCGGCGGAATCCTTCGCCAGCTATGGCCTTGCCACTTACGACTACGAGCGGCATCGCCACCTCGCGTGGGGCTATACCGGGCACGATCCCGGGGTCTGCTGCAGGTCGTTCTGCGCACAGATGCTCTGCATACGGGGCAAGCAGGACAGGGCGATCCAACAGTCACGGGAAGCCGTCGCCCTGGCGGAGCGCGTCTCGCACCCGATGAGCCTGGCCCAGGCGCAGATGGCCCTCAGCGTCATCCATTTGATGCGGCGCGAGCCCGATGAGGGTCGACGGTGGGCGGAGAAGGCCATGGCAGTGTGCACCGAGTTCGCCATTCCGCTGCTGCTCGGGCAGGCGCGCGTCTTCTTCGGCTGGGCGCTTGCCGGTCTGGGTCAGCTGGACGATGGCATTCGCCAGTTGCGCGAGGGGATCGCGGCGATCGCCGTGACTGGCGCCGACATGGGGATGGCCTACTATCTTTGCGCGTTGGCCCGCGCCTGTGGCGAGCGGGGCGAGGCAAGCGAAGGGCTTGCACTTCTGGAGCAGGCGTTCGACGCGCTCGCCAGGTCTGACTCCAAATATCAGCTGCCGGAATTGTTGAGCGCCAAAGGAGAGCTGCTATTGCGGGTAGACCCGCGAGACGATGCCGTCGAAGCCTCATTTCGCCAAGCTCTGGCTGTCGCCCGCGACCAAGGTGCGAAACTGGCCGAACTGAGATCCGCGCTTCGCCTCGCTCGACTCTGGTTCGTTCGCGGCCGCGCGAGCGAGGCGCGAGACCTGCTCGCACCCGCCTACGCAACATTCAACGAGGGTTTCGACACGCCTGACCTGGTGGAGGCAAGAGGCCTGCTGCAACGGCTGTCGCATGCAGCGGCTGCGCCGTAGCCAAGGTGCTTTCGGGAGGAGCGCGATGTTCAAGCAAATGTGGATCGGCCTGCTTGCGGGCCTAGCGCTGCTGCCGGCGGGTCCGCCGGCAGCGGCGACCGAGCTCACCATCCTGTGGGCGGAATGGGATCCGGCCAACTATCTGCAAGAACTCGCCAACGAGTACGAGAAGGAGACCGGAGTCAAAGTCACGGTCGAGACCGTCAACTGGCCCGGCTTCCAAGACAAGGCATTCATGGAATTCAACGCCCATGGCGACTCCTACGACATGGTCGTTGGCGATTCGCAGTGGCTGGGAGCCGGCGCGACGGAGGGCCACTATGCCGAGCTGACCGATCTCGTGCGGCAACTGGACCTCACCAAGGTCATGACGCCCGCCTCAATGACCTACTACTCGGAATACCCGAAGGGCAGCGGCCGTTACTGGGCCGTCCCGCTCGAAGCCGACGCGGTCGGCTGGGCCTATCGCAAGGACTGGTTCGAGGATCCCTCCGAGATGAAGGCCTTCAGGCAGAAATATGGTTATGACCTCGCGCCGCCGAAGACCTGGATGCAACTGCGCGACATCGCCGAGTTCTTCTACCGACCACACGCCAATCCGCCGCGATACGGCGTCGCCATCTATACGGAGCAGCACAGCGACGGGATGATCATGGGCTTCATGTCCGAGTTGTTCAGTTACGGGGGTGAACTCGGCGACTATGCCACCTGCGCGGTTGACGGCATCGTCAACTCGCCGCAGGCTGTTCGGGCATTGAAGGCTTACAAGGAACTCTATTCCTTCACGCCACCGGACTGGGCCAATACCTCCAATCGAGAGGAAGACCTGGCCATTACCGGAAATCTCGCGGCAATGAGCATGAACTTCTTTGCCTTCTTCCCAGCGCTGGCAAATCCGTCGATCAATCCGAACGCTTCCGTCACAGGGTTCTTCGCCAGTCCTGCAGGCCCGGGTGGGGAACGTTTCACGGCGCTCGGCGGCCAGGGCATCTCGATCGTGTCCTATTCGCACAAGCAGAAGGAAGCTAGGAAGTTCCTGGAGTGGCTATCTCGCGATGACACTCAGCAGAAATGGGCGGACCTCGGCGGCTATACTGCCGACGCGCGGATTTTGGCATCGCCGAGATTCCGCAACGCTACTCCCTACAACGACGCTTTCTACCAGAGCCTCTTTGTCGTCAAAGATTTCTGGGCGGAGCCCTACTACGCCAAGCTCGTCGACCAGATGAACGCACGTCTCGGACCCTACATGCTCAAGGATGGCGGCTCGGCGAAGGAGACCCTCGACGGAATCGCGGCGGACTGGAAGGCGACCATCGTCGAGCAAGGCTGCAAATAGCCGCCGCTGGGTTGAAATGGCGTCGTCATGTGTGCGAGGCCGCCTCCGGAATTGCACGCACATACGGCGCAATCCTATACTTAGAGCACATTCCTCCAGGCGCATGGAGCGATCATGAGGATACGCGCAGGTCTTGTTGTGGAGCTCGGGGTCAATTTGCTGCTGCCGTGGCTCGCGTACCGCATGGCGCTTCCTCATTTCGGAACTATAGGAGCGCTCTATGCGTCCGCCGTTCCGCCTGTCGCGTGGGGGTTAATCGAGTTCGCGAGATTTCGCCGCGTCGATGCGCTGAGCGCGCTCGTTTTGCTCGGTATCGCGTTGTCGCTGATGGTGATGGCGCTCGGAGGCAGTGCGCGGCTCCTGCTGCTTCGCGAATCGCTCGTGTCGGGCGCCATAGGCGTCGTGTTCCTGTTGTCGCTCGCGTTCCGGAAGCCGATGGTTTTCTACCTGGCGCGGGCGACGGTTGCGAGGGAACGCGAGTACGGCCAGGAGCATTTTGAGGCACTCTGGCGTGAACGGCCGAGCTTGCGCACGTCGATTCGATTGATGACGCTCATCTGGGGGCTGGACTCTCGGGGAGACGATGCTTCGCAGTTGGCTCGCATGGCATTGGCCCATCGAGCGGTATCTGGTCGTTTCGCCGGTCATCGGCTACGGCATCTACGGCGGGCTAACGCTCTGGTCGATCTGGTATCGAACACAGATGAAGCAGCGAGGGGAGGCTGCCGCTGGCGACGGAACGCCGTCTCCTAGCTAGGCGAAGAGTCCCGCACCAGAAGGCCGCCAAGTGTGGCGCTGAGCTCGATTAGCCGGATCTCGCGATGAGGCAAGAGGCCCGCATGGTCGTCGAGCGGCTGGTCCGGCTGGGCGTTAACGAGCGTCAACTTGCTGCCCAACTGTGGTAATTCGCGACTTGGCGAAGGTTGGCCGTTTCTGACGCCAAGCTGCCATTCGCGTCCTGGGATGCGTATGTCGGCTTCGGTCAGAAAGAGGGCTTTCGCTTTGGTGACCCGCCCGTTGTCCGTCGGCAATGTCTGCTTTCAGGCATTGGCACGGCCGACTCCTAGGTCCGAAATGAGGCGCTAAGCAGCCATTCAGGATAGGCGAAGGTCGCCAGTCCCAGCCCCTCACAACAAAAACGTCTGCCTCTCCCGCAACGTCGCCGCAATCGCGGCAATCCCCACCTCAATCTCGCGCCTGCCCGCCAGCATCGCATCCGCCGCCACGCCTTCCAGCATCGAGCGCAGCAGCTCAGCCTGGCCGACCAGCACCGCGTCCTTCTCCGCCAAGGCGGCGAGCGTGGCGGCTTCCTGGCGGTAGCGCTGGGTCATGCGGTCGTTTTCCGGCACTGGCTGGTGGCGGATCAGGCCTTCCAGGGCGCCGACCTCGCGGCCCAGGCGCTCGAGCGCCTGGGCGTTGGCGACGATTGCCGCGTCGGGGAAGGGGTTGGCCCGCGTCGGCGGCGGGATGTTCTCGCGGCGGTAGCGGGCCTCGGCCTCGTCGAGGCCTGCCCGGGCGCGGTTGAGCAGCGAGCAGGCCATCTGGCGCACGCGCTGGTCGTCGGCGCGCAGCTGGTTTTCCTGGCGGTAGAAATTGTAGCCGTAGCCATAGAACAGGTTGATGCCGACCCTGGCGAGCGGCCCGGCTTCGTAGAAGCGGCTCATCTTGTCGCGCCCACCTCGTCGCCCAGGGGATAAAAGCCCGTCGGCTGGCCGCCTATGTGGAAGGGCACGCCGGCGGCTGCGTTGGGCGCCGAAACCAGGCCCTTGTCGGCCATGCGCAAGGCCAGATAATAGCGGACCGACTCGATCGGGGTGAGCCCTATCGCCTGCAGCGAGATCAGTTCGCGCATGCGCTCGTCGCGCGGCATGATCAGCACCTTGAGGTCGTTCAGCATAATGCCGTAGACTTTTAGGAAATCGGTGAGGTGCGCCTTCACCGCCTCGCGCACGTCGCTGATGCGCTCGTTGACGTTCTCCATCTTGGTGATCTGGATGATCTGGTTGATCGCCTGCTCGATGGCCGGCCCGGCGTAGTCGGCGATTTCCTTGGTGTCGATCACGGCACCGGCGAACGGCATGTGGGTGATGAGATCGAGCGCCTCTTCCTTGCTGTCGATGTGGATGTAGTAGTCGACGACATAGGACATCTCCGCCATCTCGGCTGATGTCGCCACGCCCTCGTTGCGGACCAGCAGCTTGGACCGGTTGATGTAGATGACCTCGTAGACCCAGGGCGAGGAGCCGCCGAAAAACCCTTGCACGACCGATCCGACCAGCGGCTTGTCCGGCGTCTGCAGCGCATATTGGCCGGTCTCGTAGACGTTGAGCACCGCGCCGCGCGACTTCAGGATGCAGAAATGGTTGCTTTCCACCGTCAGCAGCGAGCCTGAGACGATGCTCTCGTCGACGATCTTCATCGCCACGGTCCTGGTGCCGAGCGCGTCCGTGCCGTCGCGCTGCAGCGACGTGATGACCTGTCTGGTGATTGCCATGATGAATTCCCCTCCTGATGTACCGGCACGCCCTGCGCGTGCCCGATCCTGTTGACGTGCGGCCAGGCGGAGCCGGTTGGCTCCGCCACCCGCTCAGCGATTGGTCTGCCGCGCTTTCGCCGGCCCCGAATGCCTGGGCGAACACAGGCCCTTGCCGCCGAAGGATTGCTGCAGCCGGGCGGTGCGGTCGCTGCGCTGGCGGTAGCCGCCGTCGCCGTCGAGCAGATATTTTGCCCGTTGTTTGTCGCGCGGCTGCGGCGCCGTCGTCCTTGACGAGACTGCCTTCTTGACCGGCTCTATCGCCTCGGTGGATTTGCGGTCGGTCCCGATCCCGGAGTCCCGCATGGCCCGGCCCACGGCCTGCTCGATCAGGTCCTTGCTGTTTTGGCCGAGGAAGCTCGACACCAGCCCGGCAACATCGGTGGCGATGTCCTCGACCTGATCGTCGTCGGTGGACGCGGCCAGTGGCGAAGCGCCCGACTGAACGCCGCCTTCCGGGCGCCGGCTCTTGCCCAGCTGCCGCCAGAGAATGAATGCGAAGATGAGTGCAAAGACAAAAAACGACATTCGACCAGCCCCGTTCCGTGGTCAGCGTTGATTGCAGGATTGAAGATGTTCCGCCCGTTCAGCGCGCCTTTGGCGCCGCACGCTCGTCCTCAGGCACGAACGATCCACCTTCCGCTGCTCGGCGGATCAATGGCGGCGCCTGTCGACTTCCCTCCCAGTTAACGCGTCAAACACATTTCTTTCCCGAACGGGGCTGTCCAGGAACCATGGATGGGCAAAAGCTGCGTCGTTGATAAGGGAAGTCTCGAAGGGCAGCCATACACATTATCGAGAGCGAATATGGTCGCGGGCGGTGCTGGTGTTCGCGATGGGAAAGCCGCGGCAAGCACCAAGATCGTTCTCCCTGGGTCGGGGCAGGGGCTATCACATATGGCAGCGCCAGCCCCCTCTCCGTCCGCTTCGCGGCCACCTCTCCCCCACTTTGTGGGGGCGAGGAAACGCTAACTGTCGAGGTCGCGACCTTTGAAAGCTTGGGTTCCTCGCCCCCATGAAATGGGGGAGAGGTAGCTCGGCGAAGCCGAGACGGAGAGGGGGCTGGCGCTGCCATATGCCATTAGCCGCAGACACGATCCTCAGGAGCGGCCAGGTGACCTTGCTTAAACCGCGTTCTTGGGCTCAATGGGCGGATGGTCGCCACGCTGCTAGGGAGGGCATCGAGATGAGCGAAGACAGACCACGGCCGCTGGCCGAGATCGCCAGCTATCACGCCCATATCTACTTCGTCGGGCAGGCCGAGCGGCAGCATGCCGAATGGCTGCGGCTGCGCATCGCAGAGCGGTTCCGCGTGCGCCTGGGCAATTGGCACGACAAACAGGTCGGCCCGCATGACCAGCCCATGTACCAGGTCTCCTTCGCCAACGAGATTTTCGGCACGCTCGTTCCGTGGCTGATGCTGAACCATGGCGGCCTGAGCATCCTCATCCACCCGAACACCAGCAACCCAAAGCGCGACCATCTGGTCGATCCGGTCTGGATCGGCCGGCCGCTGGGGGTGCATGGCGATGTCCTTCCGGACGATCACGAGGCGGAAGAGGCGCTGGAGGTCAACACCGAGCCGTCGCTGCCGGCGTAGACCGGCGTCGGTTCCACGCAGACCAGCACTGCCATTGCGTGATGCCGTTCGGCCCGCTTTTATCTGCAATGCGCCATCACGGGGGAGTGATTTGTCTGTCAGAAACGAAACGTCCACCGGTCACGAAGCGAGCGAGGCCGGCTGGCTCGACCTTCATTTCGAATCGTCGCGGCCCGAATACGAGGCGGCACTGCTCGACGCCGGCATCCGCCCGGGCTGGCGCGTGCTCGACGCCGGTTGCGGCAGCGGCAGCTTCCTGCCGCTCATCGCCAGGGCCGTCGGCCCATCCGGCTTCATCGCCGCGCTTGACCTCGCGCCCGAAAACATCGCCCGGGTCGAGGCGCTCGCAGGCACGCTGTCCCGGCCGCCGGAAATTGCCACGCATGTCGGCAGCATCCTGTCGCTGCCATTCGCCGACGCATCGTTCGATTGTGTCTGGTCCGCCAATGTCATGCAGTATCTGACGCCCGCCGAGTTCGAGCTTGCCGTCGGCGAGGCCAAACGCGTGTTGAAGCCGGGCGGCATCTTCGCGGTCAAGGATTTCGATTCGACTATCCTGCAGATCCTGCCCATGGATCGGGCCCTGTTCGCGCGCTTCATGGCAGCCAGGCTGCAGGGATTTCGCGACCGAGGCGTGCTCGGCACCGATTGCGGCTCGACGCTTCCGACGCGTCTGCGGCAGGCGGGCCTGGAGGTCGTCAGTCGCAAGGGCTGGTTGGTCGAGCGCTGGGCGCCCGCGCCTCGCTTCACGCGCGACTATGTTCGCGACCTGCTGGCCTATCTTGCCAGCGTCGCGCCGGGCTACGCCCTGCCTGACGCCGACCAGGCCTATTGGCAGGACCTAAAGGACCGGCCGGATCGCCTGCTCGACGATCCGGACTTCTGCTACCGCGAGTTCTTTGTCATGGCGGTCTGCCGGCTTTAGAGCGTTTCACCGTTTCATGGAAACGGCGAACCGCTCTAACTCTCTTTGTTTTGACGCAATTCCTGGCGGAAAACCGCCCACACTTTTCCTGGAATTGCTCTAGCGCTCTGCCGCGACGGCTGGCGCTGTCGGTGGTTGCGCGGAACTTTCATCGAAGTTCGTGCGTCAATGCACCACCGCCCGCAGCCGTTCGCGCAGTTCCCGCGGCGCGACATCATAGCGGCTCTTGAAGGCCCGCGAAAAATGCGCGCTCGAGTTAAACCCGCAGGCGAAGGCGATTTCGGAGATCGAGGCCGAGGCGCGGGCGGGGGACAATAATTCCTCCTTGCTGCGCTCCAGCCGGCGGTCCCAGACGAAGCGTTCGAGCGTGGCGCCTTCGCCTTCGAAGGCGCGGTGCAAATAGCGGCGCGAGCAGCCCATATGGCGGGCTATGTCCTCGGCCGACAGGCTGCTGCGGGCGAGGTTGGCGTCGATATAGGCGACGATGCGCTCGCGCAGCGCTTCGAGCGGCGAGCGGCGGAATTCCGGCGCCATCGGTTTGGCCTGGATCAGGCCGTTGACCAGCTGGATCAGGCTGTCGCCGACGCGCCGGCTGCCGGCCTCGTCCAGCCTGTGCGCCTCGCCGATCGCCATCTGCATCAGGCCGGAGACGATGTGGGTCAGGCTGTCTTCCTTGCCGGGCAGTGGCAGCGGGGCAGAGAGGCGGGCGAGCGTGTCGTCGCCGAAGGTCGAGCGCGGCACCTGCAGGATGAGCTGGTCGACATCACTGAGGTTCTGCAGGGAGTAGCTGCGCACCGGGTCATAGATGATTGCCGATTGCGGGCCGAGGTCGACGGCGACCTGCTGCTGCTCGAAACGGCTGCGGCCTCTGATCTGCATCAGGATCTTGATCGCGTCGGGATCGAAGCTGCGCCAGAACAGCCGGTCATTGACCACCAGATGCGAATTGGCCTTGATCTCGGAGAGCCGGCAGGCGCCGAGATTGACCGACACCAGTTGCGGGATCGACGGCACCGTGCCGCGCGGGAAGCGCTGGGTGATCGGGCCGAACAGCAGGCGCGATGTCGACAGGAAAGCCTCGCCATCGGCGACGCTCACATGGTGGGCGTGCATGTGTTTCCTCCTCCAAACAAGCCTTCCCGACTTGGTGCGGGATTGTGGCGCGGGCTTATGCAACGATCAAGAACTTAACATGATAATTATCTCTGCCGCAACGGCAGGGATGCACCCGACCGGACAGGGCAGGGCGGATAGGCTGGAATGCCGTGCCGGCGGGACGGCTCGCTCAGCCGGCGCGTTTCCAGCAGGCGATGAAATGGCCTGCTGCAACTTCCCGGGCGACAGGTTCCGCGGCATGGCAGCCGGCGTCAGCCAAGGGGCAACGGCCGGCGAACGCACAGCCGCCCGGGCCGGCTTCGACGGCGGCTTGCGCTTCGGCCATGGTCGTCGCCTGCCCGTCGTTGGAGGACGCCGCCAGCAGCATCTGCGTGTAGGGGTGGTTGGGGCCGGCAAAGATCTGGTCGGAGGAACCGGTCTCGACCAAGCGGCCGCGATAGAGCACGCCGGTCCGGTCGGCCATGTAGCGCACCACCCTGAGATCATGGCTGATGAAGAGATAGGCGGTGTCCTTGCTCTTCTGCAGATCGTTGAGCAGGTTGAGCACCGTCGCCTGCACCGAGACGTCGAGCGCCGAGGTCGGCTCGTCCAGCACGACCAGTCTCGGCAGGCCGGCGAAGGCCCGCGCAATGGCCGTGCGCTGACGCTGGCCGCCCGACAGCGTTCCGGGCTTCTGCTCCGCCATCGTGCGGGCAAGACGCACCGAGGCCAGGAGGTCGCCGACGCGCTGCGGCACGGCACGGCGCGGCAAGCCGGCCAGCCGGCGCAGCGGGCGGCCAAGAATGCGGCTGATGCGCTTGCGCGGGTTGAGCGTGCGGTCGGGCGACTGGAAGACCATCTGCACGTCGCGCCGCTCGCTTGGCTGGCGCCGTTCGACCAGCGGCGCCACCGTCTTGCCGAACAGTTCGACTGTGCCCGCCGTCGGCGGCTGCAGGCCGGTGACGATGCGGGCCAGCGTCGATTTGCCGGAGCCGGACTCGCCTATCAGGCCGAACGTCTCGCCGCTGGCGATGTCGAGGTCGATGCCGTGCAGCACCGGCTGGCCGCCAAAGGATTGTCTTATCCCACGGCAAGAGACGGCGATTTCGCGTTGCGCCGCGGGCGAGGTGCTTTCTGCTCGTTCTCCGGCCGGTGCATCCGAAGTCATGTCAACGGGGCTCGCATCCTCGGCCAACCTGCCGTCGCGCTTGGTGCGGTTGAGCGTTGGAATGGCGGCGACCAGCGCCCGTGTGTAGGCGTGGCGCGGGTTGTCGAACACCTCGTCCGCGGCCCCGGTTTCGACAATCGAGCCAGACTGCATCACCGAGACCCGGTCGCAGGAGCGGCGGATCAGGTTGATGTCGTGGCTGATCAGAAGGATGCTGGTGCGGTGCTCGCGGCGCAGATCGTCGAGGATGGCGATGATCTCGGACTGGACGCTGGCGTCGAGCGCCGTCGTCGGCTCGTCCATCACCAGCAGCGCCGGGTCGAGCGCGATCGCGATGGCGATGTTGGCGCGCTGCTGCATGCCGCCCGACAGTTCGTGCGGATAGAGCTGTAACATCCGCTCCGGATTGGCGACGCGAACGCGGCCGAGCAACTGGGCCGCGCGGCCAAGCGCATCGTCATGATGCATCGGGCGGTGGCGCAGGATCGTCTCGGTGATCTGGCCGCCAATGGTCATGCTCGGGTTCAGCGCCGAGCCCGGATGCTGGTAGACAGCGGCGATGCGGTCGCCGCGCAGCCGTCGGAGTTCGTTGGTCGAGAGGTCGCGGATCTCGCGATTTTCGAACGCCAGCTGCGCGGCTTCGACACGGGCATGCCTGGGCAGATAGCGCAGCACCGCCAGCGCCACCGAGCTTTTGCCGGAGCCGGATTCGCCCACCAGCCCGAGCGCTTCGCCCTGGCCGATCCTGAGCGATATGTCATCGACCGCACGGTGGATGTGCCTGGCTCCCCCTGTAAGAAACGGAGAGGTGCTCGACGTTTAGAACTGAGGACATGGGACGACCGGAAACCACTTTCTGCGCGCGCGGCGATCAAGGGCAATCGCTTCCGCTTTGGTAGAGAACAATCTCTATAAAATTACTCGAATTAAGTTTCAGCGCAATCTAACTTTCGAGGGCAGGAAGATTTTCGGGGCACGGCCACAGGCCGCTACGCCGCCGATTTTCCGCAGCGAAGGGAAGGGACCGGCATGTCGCACATGATCCTCAGCGCGTTCTTCTTCAACCCGCAGGGCGACCATCGCATGTCATGGCGCCATCCGCGCGCGCCGGGACGCGAGGTGCTCGATTTCGACTATTATCGCGAACTGGTGCAGGCGGCCGAGCGGGCCAGGATCGACACCATCTTCGTCGCCGACCACGTGTCGATCTGGGATTCGGTGAAGAGCGGCGTCGCCCATTACGCCAATGCCCGCCTGGAGCCGCTGACGCTGCTGTCGGCGCTGGCCGGCGTGACCAAGCATATCGGCCTGATCACCACAGCGTCGAGCTCCTACAGCGAGCCCTACAATGTCGCGCGCATGTTCGCTTCGCTCGACCATATCAGCAAGGGCAGGGCGTCATGGAACGTCGTCACTTCGGCGATGGACGAGGAGGCGCGCAATTTCGGTCGCGACGGCAATATCGAACACGCCTTCCGCTATGAGCGGGCCGGCGAATTCCTCGATATCGTCAAGGCGCTGTGGGACAGCTGGGAAGACGAGTCGCTGCTCATCAACAAGGAGACGGGCTACTTCGCCGACCCCGACAAGGTCCATCCGGTCGACCACAAGGGCAAGCACTTCAAGGTGCGCGGGCCGCTCAACGTGTCGCGGCCGCCGCAGGGCCATCCGCTGATCGTCCAGGCCGGCTCGTCCGAGGACGGCAAGAATTTCGCCACTGCCCAGGCGGATGCGCATTTCGCCATCTACAGCACCAGGGAAGACGGCATCAAATACCGCGAGGACATCAATGAGCGGCTGGCCCGTCACGGCCGGCGGCCGGAGAGCTTCAAGATCCTGCCCGGCATCCTGCCGATCGTTGCCGCCTCGGAGGCCGAAGGCCGCGACAAGCAGGAGTATCTGCAGAGCCTGCTTCCCGACCAGGTCGGCATCGACCTTTTGTCGAGCTGGAGCGGCATCGACCTCTCGGCCTATCCGCCGGACGGGCCGCTGCCGCCACTGCCGGACGAGAGCACCTTCAATGGCGGGCGCACCTCGCTCAACCGGGTCAAGCAATGGTCGAAGCAGAATCTCAGCCTGCGCGACATTGCCCGCAAGCTCGCCAACAGCGGCTCGGTGCCAACGGTTGCCGGCACGCCGAAGCAGATCGCCGACCAGCTCGAAGACTGGTTCGTCGCGGGTGCCGCCGACGGCTTCAACCTGATGTTCCCGCTGCTGCCCGAGGACTGGGTGAATTTCGCCGAGCAGGTGGTGCCGGAACTGCAGCGGCGCGGCCTGGTGCCGACCGAATATGCGCCGGGCACCTTGCGCGACCGCTTTGGCCTTGCCCGCCCCGCCAACCGTTTCGCCGAGCAGCGCGCCAATGCGCGCGCCGTATCCTGAGGGGGACCAGCCATGACCGCAGCACCAAATCTTCAACCCCGCGAAGCCACCGCTCCGCGGCTCGTCAATGTGCTGCACAGCCCCAAGCGTGTGCGTGTCAAATTCGGCGGCCGCACCATCGCCGACAGCCGCAATGTGCTGGTGCTGCGCTCCAACCATTTCCTGCCGATCTATTTCTTCCCGCCGTCCTCGGTCGATCCGTCGGTGCTGAAACCCTCACTGCATCGCGAGCCACACGCGGTCGGCGGCGAGACCGCGTATTGGGACATAGACAGCGGCGACAAACGCGCCGCCAATGCGGCGTGGTCGTTCACAGCGCCGCCTGATGAAAATTTGGCGCCGCTCGCCGGCCGCATCGCCTTCACATGGAAATCGGTCGACCAGTGGTTCGAGGAGGAAGAAGAGGTCTTCGTCCACGCCCGCGATCCCTATGCGCGCATCGACGTGCTGCAGAGTTCAAGCCATGTGCAGGTCTGGTTCGACGGCGAGATCATCGCCGACAGCCAAGCGCCCGGTGCTGCTGTTCGAGACCCATCTGCCGACGCGTTTCTACCTGCCGCCGGAGGATATCCGGCTGGAGCGGCTGACGGCGTCCAATTCGACGACGCGATGTCCCTACAAGGGCATCGCCTCCTACTGGTCGGGGCTGCTGAAGGACGGTTCGGTTCGTCCCGACATCGCCTGGAGCTACCGCGACCCGATCGACGAAATGCCCAAAATCAAAGGGCTGATCGCCTTCTATCCGCAGGCGGTCGACCGCATCCATCTCGACGGCCAGCCGGCCTGACGGCGGCTTTCTTCCCAATCTTCATTCTCACCAGAATTTACAAGAGGCAAACAATGACGAAACGTTCCGACATCGATTTGCTGCGCAACCAGTCCGGTGACATCTGGAATGTCGCGGTGGATGAATATGCGCAAGGCTTCCTCAAGCGCCGCGACCTTCTGAAATATGCCGCGCTTCTCGGCCTCACCGGCTTTGCCGCTTCGCAGGGGCTCTTCACAGGCGCGGCGCGCGCGGCGACCACTGGCGGCACGGTCCGCGTCGGCCTCGGCCAGCCGACCAAGGCGATCGATCCCGTCACGATAACCGACCCCGCCAGCATCGGCGTGATCAGCCAGGTCGGTGAATATCTGATCCTCGACGATCCCAAGGACGGGTTGCAGCCGAAGCTTGCCGTGTCGTGGGAAGCCGACGAGACGGCCAAGCGCTGGACGTTCAAGCTGCGGCCGGGCGTGAAGTTCCATGATGGCCGCACCGTCACCGCCAAGGACGTTGTGGCGAGCTTCGAACGGCTGGTCGATCCGGCCAGCGGCTCGTCCGCTCTGTCGGCCTACAAGGGCATCCTCTCCAAGGGCGGCGCCAAGGTCGTCGACGACGAGACCGTCGCCTTCGATCTCGACCAGTCGAACAGCAACTTCCCGTTCTACGTTTCCTCCGACGTCTACAATGCCGTCATCGTGCCGGCCGACTATGCCGGCGATTTCGAGAAGACTTTCAACGGCACCGGCCCGTTCAAGCTGGAATCCTTCCGGCCCAAGCAAGGCGCCAGCTTCGTGCGCAACCCGGATTATTGGGGCGACAAGGCGCTGCCCGACCGCGTCGAGATCAAGTTCTTCGACGACGAGCAGGCGCAGGTGCTGGCGCTGCAGGCCGGCCAGCTCGATGTCATCCCCAGCACCACTCGGTTGGAACTGGCGATCGAAGGCAATCCCAATTTCAAGCTGCTCAGCGTGCAGGCCAGCTCGCATGATCCGGCGCATCTGCGCACCGACCAGGCACCGTTCACCGACAAGCGCGTGCGCCGCGCTCTGGCGCTGACCATCGACCGCGAGGCCGTGGTCAAGGGTCTGCTCAAGGGCCGCGCCATCGTCGGCAACGACACGCCGTTCGCGCCGATCTTTCCGTCGGCCGATCCGGCGGTGCCGCAGCGCAAGCAGGACATCGCCGAGGCCAAGCGCCTGCTCGGCGAAGCCGGCGTGCCCAACGGCTTCGAGGTGACGCTGACCACCGAACGCGCCTACGACATTCCCGACTATGCCGTGATCATCCAGAACTTCGCCAAGAAGGCCGGCATCGACATCAAGCTCAACGTGCTGCCGCAGGATGCCTATTACGGCTCGGCGACGTTCGGCAGCTCGCCATGGCTGGATTCCAATCTCGGCATCACCGATTTCGGCCATCGCGGCACGCCCGACATCTTCCTGAACGCGACGCTGAAGAGCTCGGGCGCCTGGAACGCGGCGCATTTCAACAACCCGGCCTATGACGCGCTGCTGCTTGAGTATGGCAAGGCCCGCGACCTGCAGGCGCAACGGCTTGCCGCCGGCAAGATCCAGACACTGCTGCTCGACGAGACGCCGCTGATCATCAGCTACTTCTCGCAATATAGCCGCATCGTCTCCTCGAAGGTCGAGGGCGTGCGCTTCACCGCCATCTCGCATCTGCTGCTCGACAAGGTGTCGTTCGTGTGATCGCCTCGATGGCGATCGTGCGGCCACTGGCGGCTCGCGCGGGCGCGCTGCTTTTGACGCTATGGCTGGTCAGCGCGCTGGTCTTCCTCGCCGGGCAGGTGCTGCCCGGCGATGTCGGCCGCGTCATGCTCGGCCCGTTCGCTGATGCGCAGGCGGTCGCCGAACTCAACCGCAAGCTCGGCACCGACCAGCCGATCCTTCAGCAATACTGGCATTGGTTCAGCCGGGCGATCGCGGGCGATTTCGGCGACTCGCTGTCGATGCGCGCGCCGGTGGCGCCGTTCGTCCTGTCGAGCATCAAGAATTCAGCCGCTTTGGCCGGTGTCGTGCTCTTGTTCCTGGTGCCGATCGGCATCGGCGCCGGCGTCGTCGCGGGACTGCGCTCGGGCAGCCTTGCCGACAGGCTGATCGTGCTGACCGGTGTCTCGCTCTCGATCGTGCCGGACTTCGTCTCCGGCCTGCTGTTGCTGATGGTCTTCGGCCTGTGGCTGGCCTGGTTTCCGATCTCCGGTGCCGCGCCGGACGGGGCCGGCTTCTGGACGTCCAGCTACCATCTCATCCTGCCGGCGCTGCCGCTGGTGCTGAACCTGATCGGCTATGTCGCGCGCATGACCAGGGCAGGGGTGATCGAGGCGCGCGGCGCGGACTATACGCGCACCGCGATCCTGAAAGGGTTGAGCCCCGCGCAGGTGCTGTTCAAGCATGTGCTGCGCAACGCGCTGGTGCCGACGGTGGCGGTCATCGCCACCCAAAGCGGCTTCCTGCTCGGCGGGCTGGTGGTGATCGAGGCGCTGTTCGGCATACAGGGTCTCGGCAATCTGGTGCTGAGCGCCGCCAAGGCACGCGACTTCCCGATGCTCGAGGCCGGCGTGCTGGTGATGGCTGCGATTTTCGTGTCGACAGCCGCGATCGGCGATCTCCTGCAGGCGCTGCTCGATCCGCGCCAGCGCCGGCGCAACGCGCCATGACCGATCTCGCCCAGTCTCCGGTGCGCAGCGACATCAGGCTCTCCTGGATCGGCCGGCTGCGTGGTCTTCTGCCCGACGTGGCGCCGTCGACCGTGATCGGCTCAGTGGTGCTGCTGTTCTGGGTCACCTGCGCGATTGCCGGCTCGCAATTCGTGCCGTTCGATCCCTATGCCGAGGATTTCCTGTCGATGATGACGCCGCCCGACGCGGTGCACTGGTTCGGCACCGATCAGCTCGGACGCGACGTGCTTTCGCGCATCGTCGTCGGCTCGCGCGACATCCTTTTGGTGGCGCCGCTGGCGACATTGGCGGGTGTCACCGCCGGCAGCGTCATCGGCCTGGTGCTCGGCACTTTCGGCGGCCTGGTTGACGCCGTCGGCGCGCGGCTGCTCGATGCCGTCATGTCGCTGCCCTTCATCGTGCTGGTGACGATGGCGCTGGTGGCGATCGGCCCGTCAAAGCTCACCGTCATCCTGGTCATCGGTCTTGCCTATGCGCCGTTGGTGGCGCGCACCGTGCGCACCGCCGCGCGCGAACAGCGCGAGCGCGACTATGTCAGCGCCGCGCGGCTCGCCGGCGAAGGACGGTTGGCGATCATGTTCCTCGAAATCCTGCCCAATTTCCGGGAAACCATCCTGATCGAACTGATCACCCGGCTCGGCTATGCCTTCTTCTCGATCGCGACGCTGAGCTTCCTCGGCCTCGGCATCCAGCCGCCATCGGCCGACTGGGGCCTCGCCATCGCCGACGGCTACGGCTTCCTCACCGGCGGCAAATGGTGGGTGGTGGTGTTCAATTCGGCCGCCATCATCTCGCTGGTGATGGCCACCAACCTGATCGCGCAAGGCATCGGGGCGTTCGAGAACAGCGACAAATGAGTTGCGAATTTCACCACGCAAAGTCGGCGATTCGATCTAATTTCTTTGCAACCCGTTAATTCGGCCATGCTGTTAATGAGCGTGTTCTAATGCATGTCGACCGGAACCGCGCAGCGGTTTTGGGATAACGACATGCGCGAAACTGACTGGTTTGGCGCGGGGTAGGCAATGACCAAGAATCTCGGCAATGCACGTTATGTGCCGCCCAACGACACAAAACCTTCCTTCTTCAGCAAGGCTGCACCGGCGCTGTTTCCGCTGGTCGTGGCGGCGCTGGGCTACATGATCGGCAGGCAGTTTTTCGGCATATAGAGCGAAGTCAGGCGTCCATGTCAGACATGGACGTCACCGAAGGTGAGCTCGCCGTCGCCGCCGGACGCGAAAAGCACGATGGCGAACAGCCAGGCATAGAATGCAGCCACGCCGACCACGATCGCCACGCCGGGAATGGGGCCAAGGGCGGCGCTGTCGACAGCATAGCGGAGCGAGCCGACGAAGCCGGTCCCGACAACCCCGGCCTGAAGGCTGGGGGTCGTTATTTTGAGCACCCAGGCCAGCAACAGGATCATGAAGAGATAGATGTAATTCCGCCGCAGGCGGCGTGCCAACGCGGCCCGGTGCGACAGCAGAAACTTCGGCGCGCGCAGGCCTTCGCCGACTATGAGCAGCCAATCCGAGGCGAAGTCAGGCTGCGGCGAAAATATCTGCGCGAAATAGTGGCGCTCGAACTGGCGCACGCGGGCCCGGTAGAAGTCGAAGAAGCGGTAGCGGCGCGCCTCGATCCACAGAAGCAGCAGGATCAGCAGCATGGCGAACAGCAGCACGCCGTGATGCGCGCTGGCCGTGGACAGCGACACCGAAAGCATTGCTGCCACCACGGTGATCGCCCAGTTCGTGGTCCTGTCGAGGCGATCGCGCCATCCAGCCATGCGCGCGATCTCGGCGCGGTGGAAATGCGACAGCGTGTTCACGCGCTCCGTCGATGAAAGGACAGGCCCGCGGGTTTTGCCGACGCATCGTTCATGACGTCCTCCGGCAAGGATCAAAACGCTTTGCCGGCAACATTGTTCCCCGGCGGCCGATGCATCGGTTCGCGCGATTCGCCGGTTGGCGCGATTGTTCGCCCGCTCCCGCTGACGGCGGCGATCCTGCCCCGGTAGCGGCGTGCCAGGGTCGCAAGATCGCGGGTCCGCGAGTGCCTATTCCGGCCCGCCGATCCAGTCGACCAGCAGGGCGACGAGCCCAAAGGCGCCGCCGATGGCACAGACCGCTGGCCACCCGCCCCAGTTCCAGGCGATGCCGGCCAGCAAGGAGCCGATGGCGCCGCCGATGAAGAAGATGCCGACGAACAGGCCGTTGAGGCGACCGCGTGCCTGGGGCCGCAAGAGATTGACGGCGCGGCGGCCGAGCGTCTGGTCGCCGGTGACGCCGATGTCGAGCAGCACGGCGCTGGCGCCCATCAGCACCAGCGGCAGCCATCCGGTTAGGGGGTCGCTGGAGCCAGCCCAGGCGGCCAGCGCCATCGCGCCGATCAGCACGAGATGGCAGAAGATGGTGGCGGATCGCGTCCAGCCATGATCGCCGGCGCGGCCGAACAGCGGTGTGACCACCGCGCCGCCGGCGCCGACGAGTGCGAACAGCGCAATGCCGCGTTGGCCAAGGCCGAAGGGCGGCTGTGCGAGGCGCAAGGCCACCGCCGTCCAGAAGAGGCTGAACGCCGCCATCACCAGCGCCGCCGTCAGCGCTCGGCGCCGCAGCACCGGCTCGTCGCGCAGCAGACCGAACAATGAGGCGATCAGCGCGCCATAGGTCGACTTCGCCTCCGGGCGCCGCCGCGGCAAGGTGAAGGCAAGCACGCAGGCGAGCAGGAGGAGTGCCCCGGCGCTAAGGCCGTAGAAAGCGCGCCAGCCCCAGGAATCGGCGATCAGGCTGGCCAGCGGCCGCGCCAGCAGGATGCCGATCATCAGTCCGCTCATGACGTCGCCGATGACGCGGCCGGCCTCGCCGGGTGGCGCCATCGAGGCGGCGATCGGCACCAGGATCTGGATCGCCGAACAGGCGGCGCCGAGGACGAACAGGACGACCAGCAGCGAGGCGATGGTGGGTGCGAAGGTGGCGACGCCAGCCGCAAGGGCGGCCGTCAGGAGCATGCGCAGGATCAGCGCGCGGTTCTCGGCGAGATCGGCCATCGGCACCAGGAAGAACAGGCCGGCGGCATAGCCGAGCAACGTCGCCATGGCGACCAGGCCGACGCTGGCAGCGCTTGCACCGAGTGACGGGCCGATCAGCCCGACCAGTGTCTGCGGCGCGAACAGATTGGTGACGATGATGCCGGTGGAGGCGGCAAACAGCAGCGTCTGCGGGCCGGTGATGGTGCTCGCCGCCGGCAACCGTTCGCACAGCTGGCCATCATTGGTGTCAGGCATGGAGTCCTCAAGAAGTTGCATATTGTGAGGGGACTTTATGCCAAAGCATTATCATGCTATAATTCAATCAAATCGATAATGATTATGCGAGATACGCATGAACATCCATGATCTCGAAGCCTTCATCGCCGTGGTGGAAACCGGCTCGATCGTCGGCGCCTCGGCCAGGCTCAACCTGACGCAGCCGGGCGTCACGCGGCGCATCCAGAATCTGGAGGATGGGCTGGCGACAGCACTGCTCGACCGCCAGTCGAAGCCGCTGAAGCCGACGGCGTCCGGACGCGAGGCCTATGAACATGGCAGGCGCGTGCTGCGCTCGCTGGAGGATCTCAGGGCTGGCGTGTCGCCGCAAGCCGAGGTCAAGGGCGAGTTCCGCTTGGGCATCATGCCCTATCTCTCCGACGCGGCACTTGCGCTGCCGCTCGACAGCCTGCGCGCCGCCTTTCCGCAGCTGACGCTGCGCATCACCTCGGGCTGGTCGCCAAGGCTGGTGGAGCAGGTGGCGCGCAGCGAGCTCGACGCGGTGGCGGTGTGTCTTGCCGAAGGCCTGGCGCCGCCGGACGAACTGGTCTGCGACGATCTCGGCGCGCAGTCGGTGCTGCTGGTCGCGTCGCCCAGCCTTGGCGTGCCTAAGAAAGCCGACCTTGCCTCGCTGTCGCGCTTTGCCTGGGTGATGAACGAAAACGGCTGCGGTTTTCGCGCCTTCATCCGCCAGAGTTTCGAGGCGGCGAGGCTGCCGTTCCAGGTCGGGGTGGAGGCGCTCAGCGTCGACCTCAGAATGTCGCTGGTGGCGCGCGGCCACGGCATCGGCATCGTCACGCCCGGCGCCTTCGCCGACAGTCGCTGGCGCGACAGAGTGGAGGTCATCGACTGCCCCGACTTCAAACCGCAAGTGCGCGCCTGGCTGCTGCACCGCCCGCCCGCCGGACGGCTGGCCCGCCCGATCGCGCTGTTTCGGGATGCGCTGATTGATGGGCTGAAGGTGCCGATGCCGCTGCTGTCGTAGCGGGAGGCCATCTGGCCGTTGTTGTGTGAAAGACCTATCGTTCGCGCAGATCGTGCAGCCAGTCGTTCAAGCCCATGTTTTCGAATGCTGACCAGGCCTATGAGGATATCGCAGGCGCATGGGGTGTTAGGCAGGCTTTGCAATTCGACGATCACATTGCATTACCAGGTCTTGACCCCCTCGCAACGAACCCCAGATCGACCATGCCGGCGCCGGATGGGGCCGGTGCAGACGCGGGCGTCAGCTTCATGGGCGACGCCGCGTTGGGCGATGGTCTTGTGACCGTCGAACTCGGGCATCATGTGCCGGAGGCGATGACGTTGCGGGAGACCCGCGGCGGGCGAGGGCGTTCCCAAAGGTTGAGCGGATCGGACCAGAAGCAGAGCGAAAACAGCAAGCACAGATGGGGCTGGCAGCGATGCCGGCTTCAGACGGTGTATTGTCCTCCGGAGCATGGCAGGCAGTGCATACAAACGTACGTACCAGAAACAGGATCAAGAAAGGAGAAAGTGCAATGACCATTCGTGATCTCATGCCGTGGAGCCGCGACACCAGCCAGTCTCCGACCCTCTTTCGCGAAGGCGACCGGGACCCGTTCATGGGCCTGCATCGCGAGATGAGCCGCCTGGTCGACGACATGTTCCGCGGCTTCGAGGCGCGGCTTCCGTCCATGGGCAGGTTCTCTTCGTCCGGCACCGGTTGGCCCAGCGTGGAAATCTCCGAAACCGACAAGGAGATCCGCGTGACAGCCGAAATACCCGGCATGGAGGAGAAGGACATCGAGGTGTTGCTCGATGACGGCGTCCTGACGTTGCGCGGCGAAAAACACTCCGAAACCGACGACAAGGAGCGTCAGTTCTCCGAGCGGTACTATGGCCGCTTCGAACGTCGCATCCCGATCGGCTTCGAAGTCGCCGAGGACAAGGTCGCGGCCGATTTCCGCAACGGCGTCCTGTCCGTGAGCTTGCCGAAGTCCGAGAAGGCGCAGAGCAAGGCGAAGCGCATTCCGATCGGCGGCAAGAGCACCAAGCACTAGAGCAGTTCACCGTTTCACGGAAACGGTGAACTGCTCTAACTCTTTGTTTTGACGCAATTTCGGACGGAAAACCGTTTCACGCTTTTCCTGAAATTGCTCTAGAACAGACCAGCCGGGCGTGCGTGCCGCGCACGCCCGGCATTGGCCGGCGGATTTCGCGCCGGTCGCCCTTGAGAATCCCGCAGCCTTCGGCAACATGGCGGCAAGGCTGGGAGCGCAAGGATGAACAAGGCCATTTCCGCCGCATCGCCGCGCAAGGCACCACCGCACAAGGCGCCGATGGCGCTGACCGAGGCGCTGGTGGCGCGGACCATGCGCATGGTCGAGGATGCCGGGCCAACGCCGGGCATGGTCTACATGCTGGACGCCGACTACGCGCGGTTTCGCGACGAGATCCTGGCCTCGGCACCGCCCGGACCGCTGAAACTGTTCGCCTATGGCTCGCTGCTGTGGAAGCCGGCCGGCGAGGTGCGGGGTGGCGAACGGGCGGTGGCGCGCGGCTGGCACCGGTCGTTCTGCTTCACCGTGCAGCGCTTTCGCGGCACACCGGAGCAGCCCGGCCTGATGATGGCACTCGATCGTGGCGGCCAGTGCCAGGGCATGGTGTTCGAAATCGCCGAACCGGTTGCCGCCAATCTGGAGGCGCTGCTGCGCCGCGAGATGACCATCCTGCCCGCCGTCAACGTGCCGCGCTGGCTGCGGGTCAGCACCGAGAGCGGGGAAGGCCGGGCACTCGGCTTCGTCGTCGATCCTGCCAATCCGCGCTATGCCGGCAAGCTGGACAAGGAGGCGGTCGCGGCGACTTTGGCCAGGGCCGTCGGCCACTGGGGCTCGGGTGCGCAATATCTGTTCGAGACCATCCGTCACCTCGACGCCTGCGGCATACGCGACCGCAATCTGTGGCAGCTGCAGGAACTGGTGGCACAGGAGATCAGCAGCGCCGGTGCCGACATCTAGCCATTTCCGCCCATTCCAATCTTGCTCTTGACGAACATATATCCCTGTGGTTATACGTCAACCAATAGCCAACGGGTTATCGATTGCAGATGCCAGACACCCATGACATGCTTTTCAGGACGCTCGCCGACCCGACCAGGCGGGCGATCTTCGAGCGGCTGTGCCGCCAGGGCGAGCAGACGGTGGGGGCACTGACGAGCCAGTCCGGCGTCTCGCAGCCGGCCGTGTCGAAGCATCTCGGCCTGCTCAAGCAGGCCGGGCTGGTGCGTGACCGCCATGAAGGCCGCCAGACGCATTACAGCGCGCAGCTTAGTGCGCTGGCGCCGCTGATGGACTGGACACGTGAGATGGCCGGGTTCTGGGAAAGCCGGTTCGACGATCTCGAGGATTTGCTCAAAAGGATGGACCAGTGAACGATAGTGCCCAGGAGACCCGCACTGTCGTCGTCGAGCGGCAGATTTCCCATCCGCCGGAAAAACTCTGGCGCGCGCTGACGCAACCGCATCTGATCGAGGAGTGGCTGATGAAGAATGATTTCAAGCCTGATGTCGGCCACCGCTTCAACATCAGCGCCGATTGGGGCGGCGTGCTGGACTGCGAGGTGCTGGCCGTCGAGCCGAACAAGACGCTGTCCTACACCTGGAACCTCGCGCATCCGGACCCGGCCTTCGATTTGAGGAGCGTGGTGACCTTCACGCTGACCCCGACATCAACCGGAACGCATCTGCGCATGGAGCAATCCGGCTTCCGCCCCGATCAGCGGCGCGCCTATGGCGGCGCAAGAACCGGCTGGCCGCAATTCTTCGAGAAACTGGAAGAGCTTCTCGACCGGACGGACTGACCAGCCGATTTGAAAACCACAGCTGACGAACCAGGCGGCCCGCCGCCAGCAAAACCTATGGAGGAAGACGATGAAGATCAAACTGACCAGCATCTATGTCGATGACCAGGACAAGGCGCTTGCCTTCTACACCGGCGTGCTCGGCCTGACCAAGAAGGCCGATTTCAGCAACGGGCCGTTCCGCTGGCTGACGGTCGCCTCGCCTGATGAACCCGAGGGCACCGAGCTGCAACTGGCGCTCAACAACCAGCCGGCGGCCAAGGCCTATCAGCAGGCGATGTTCGAGCAGGGCCAACCGGCGGTGATGTTCTTCACCGATGACGTCAAGAGCGACCATGAGCGCATCAAGGCGCGCGGTGGCACGTTCGCCATGGCGCCGACCGAGGTGACCGGCTCGACCATCGCCAAGCTGAACGACGGCTGCGGCAATCTCATCCAGATCACCCAACTGGCGCGCTGGTAGCAGCGCCCGGTTTCACGCATTTTTTCAGAGGAGGTCATCTTGGACTGGAGCAATTGGATCAGGCAGACGCATCGCTGGCTGTCGATCATCTTCACGGCGACCGTCGTCGCCAATTTCGTCACCATGGCGTTTGGACAGCCGCCCGCCTGGGTGGTCTATTCGCCACTGCCGCCGCTCTTCCTTATGCTGTTCAGCGGCCTCTATATGTTCGTGCTGCCCTATGTCGGGAAAGGACGCAGCGTGCAGCGCGTCAACGGGTAGGAGGAAAGCCTATGGCCAGGTCGACAGCCGCCAAGGCTGAGCCAAAACTGCTTTCCGGCGGCAATCCACAGATCGCCAAGGGTTATGGCGATGCTCCGGTGCTGGCCTATATCGCGGCCATGCCGGGCTGGACGCGCGAGATGGGCGGGCGGCTCGACGCGCTCATCTCGCGTGCCGTGCCCGGTGTCGAGAAGGCGGTCAAATGGAACTCGCCGCTCTATGGCGTCGAGGGCGAGGGCTGGTTCCTCGGCGTCCATTGCTTCACCAAATACATCAAGGTGGCCTTCTTTCGTGGCACCTCGCTGCAGCCGGTGCCACCGGGTGAATCCCGGAGCCAGGACACGCGCTACCTCAACATCCATGAGGACGACGCATTCGACGAGGCGCAATTCAGCGCCTGGGTGAAGCAGGCCAGCCACTTGCCTGGCGAGCGCATGTGAGCGCTCTATTGTTCATATTTTGAGGAGAGACAGCATGACCGGATCGCAGGAGAGCAAATCTCCCTCGGAGCTGATCGACGGCAGGATTAGGGAATTGGGCGACTGGCGCGGCGAGATGCTTGGCCGGCTGCGCGCGCTCATTCATCAAGCCGATCCCGAGGTGGTCGAGACGTGGAAATGGCGTGGCGTGCCGGTGTGGGAGCATGACGGCATGATCTGCACCGGCGAGACCTACAAGACCGTCGTCAAGCTGACTTTCGCCAAGGGCGCGGCACTGCCCGATCCGGCGCACCTGTTCAACTCCAGCCTCGAAGGCAATACGCGGCGGGCTATTGATTTTCAGAAGGGTGAAGAGGTTAACGAAGAGGCGTTGAAGTCGCTCGTGCGGGCTGCCATCACTTTGAACACATCCAAGTCCCGAAAATAATTCTACTGCGTCATAGGCCATTGCGCATAACCGTCGAGGTCAGCGCTGCCCCTCACTGTCCTGCCGAACGTTCGTCACTCGAAAAGCCAAGCAATTGGCTTTTCGTCCGCTTCGCGGACCGCTCCTCAACTCCCCCGTAAACGGGGCGAAGGATGCTGTCGCCGCCGCTTTCGCCAATCGCCAGCGTTGCAAACAATGCGGCGACGGCGCCCGCCAGCCCTCTCGCCCCGTTTACGCTGCGCTATGCATACATCTTGTGTGACTGGCGTGACTGATCTGCCCGAGGCTTGATTGCTAAGTGGTTCCCCCAATCCGTCGCTGCTTCGCAGCGCCACCTTCCCCCCTCCGGAGGGAAAGGAAGGGAGCCTTGCTGGACGAGCGTTGACGGCAAAAAGCTTGGCGCCTTTCCTCTCCCCCGTCGATCGGGGGTCCGAAGGACGGGCGAGACCCGTGGCTCGCCCCGGCAGGTGGCTCGGCGAAGCCGAGACGGAGTGGGGTCGACCAGCGCAGCATAAGACAATGCGTGCGCCAAGCTGCCATGCACGCTATCGCCAAAGACCAGCCGCTTGGAAATGTGTGCATGACGTAGCCGTGTAAGAGGAGAGATGTCCATCCCCGCAAAACCGGCCGCGTTTACGATCTGGGAAGCTTGATGGTGCTAGACATCTCGGAGTGACGGCTGGCCGCGTTGGCCGGCCCCGGATGGATTCGCCATGAACAGCCCGATGCGCATGCCGTGGGTGGACACGGCCAAAGGCCTCTCGATCATCCTCGTGGTGATGATGTATTCGGCCTACAACACTGGCGAGTACACCGGCGGCGTCGGCTTCCTGCACTATGTCATCGGCTTTGCGACGCCGTTCCGCATGCCGGAATTCTTCCTGATCTCCGGCCTGTTCCTGTCGCAGGTGATCGACCGGCCGTGGCGGCGCTATATCGACCGGCGTGTCGTCCACTATCTCTATTTCTACGTGCTGTGGGCGATCATCTCGATCGGGCTGAAGATCGGTATCTTCAGCCGCGATCCCGGCGGCATGCTGCATGACCTCGCAATGGCCGTCATCCAGCCCTATGGCGTGCTGTGGTTCATCTACATGCTGGCGGTGTTCGGCCTTGCCGCTAAGCTTTTGCGGCAGTTTCGCGTGCCCGGCTGGATCGTCATCCCGTGTGCAGCCGCCTTGCAGATGTGGGCGCCGCATCCCGACAGCTATGCGGTCGAACAATTCGCGGCCTATTTCGTATTCTTCTATGTCGGCTTCGTCATGGCACCTTTGGTGTTCCGCCTCGTCGAATGGACGCAACCCCGCCCGATGCTGGCCGTCGCCGGTCTGCTTGTGTGGGCTGTCGTCAACGGCCTGCTCGTCTATTCGCCGGGCTATGCCATGCAGCCGGTCGGCATGCAGATGGGCCTGGCGGCATGGCCGCCGCTGCATCTCGCTCTGGCCGTCGCCGGCGCCGTGGCGCTTTGCGTGCTTGGCGGCTTCCTGTCGACATTCCCTGTCATGGAATGGCTGCGCTGGCTCGGCGAACATTCGCTGGTCGTCTATGTCGCCTTCACCATCCCGATGTCGCTGTTCCGCGGCGCGGCACTGGCAAGCGGCCTGCTGACCGACACGGGCATGCTCAGCCTGGCGGTGCTGCTGGTCTCGATCATCAGCCCTGTCGTGCTCTACCTCATCATCCAACGCATCGGCTTCGGCATGTTCCTGTTCGAGCGGCCGGCCTGGGCGCATATCGACAACAGCGCGCCGCAAGCCGCACCGAAGACGGCGCTGCCTGCCGCCGCCGCGCAATCAAGCGGGACATAGCCGAGCCGCAAGGCCTGAAGCCTACGGCCGGCCTCAGCCGTCGCGCAGCCACACCAGCATTTCGCCAGGCTCGCGGTTGTCCCAGGCGTAATAGGGGATGGCGGTCAGGCGCGTCTCGACGCTGGCCGGCGGTTCGGAGCGATAGAGCCCGCCCTGCCAGCCGTCGCCGGCATCGGCCCGCGCCGTGGCTGAAAGCGTCACCACGCCGCCCAGCAGTTCGGGCGCCTCATGCGCCTCTATCCCTGCCGTGCGCGGCAGGGTCAGGCGATGCAGCCGGCTGTCATTGTCGGATGCCTCGACGCAGTAGATCAGCGGCCCGCGCGACAGCGCGACACGGCCGGCATCCTGCCTGACCTCGGGGTTGGCGTAGAGCCGCTCGATCGGCATTTCGAGATCGAGCCGGACGCGGTCGCCCTTGTTCCAGACACGGCGGATCGCGGCATAGCCGTCGCTGGTCATGTCTTCGAGGTCGACCGCCTCGCCATTGACCTTAAGGCTCGCTTTTGAACTCCATGACGGAACGCGAAGGTGGAGCGTGAACTCCACCGGCGTTTGCGGTTCGACCGTGATCTCGACAGCGCCGTCCCAGGGATAGCGGCTCGCCTGTGTCAGGCTCACAGGAATGCCCGCTATGTCGAAGCGGGCGGAGGAGTCGCCATAGAGGTGCACGGCCAGCGCATCGTCGGACAGGCTGTAGAAATAGCTGCCGATGGAGGCGACCATGCGCCCGACATTGGGCGGGCAGCAGGGGCAGCGGTGCCATTTCCATCTGTTGTGCCGGCCCCGGCTTTCCAGCGGGTTTTCGTAGAAGAACAGCGAGCCGTCGAGCGACAGGCCGGAGATCGAGCCATTGTAGAGCGCCCGCTCCATCATGTCGGCGTAGCGGGCGTTCGGCCCCATGCCGAGCATGCGGCTTGCCCAGAACACCAGGCCGACGGCGGCGCAGGTCTCGGCATAGGCGCTCTCATTGGGCAGGTCGTAGTCGCTGGTGAAACCCTCATTGTGCGCCGACGGGCCGAGCCCGCCGGTGATGTAGAGGTTTTTTCGTGGTGAGGTCGTCCCACAACCGGTCAAGCGCGACGCGCAGCGTGTCGTCGCCATATTCGGTGGCGATGTCGGCCATGCCCGAATAGAGGTACATGGCCCGCACCGCATGGCCGACGACCTTGTCCTGCTCGCGCACCGGCTTGTGCGACTGATTGTATTCGTAGGTCTTGAAATGATAGGCCTTGGGGTCGGCGCCACGGGCGCGCGCCTCCTCGTCGAAATAATGCGGTTGTTGGCCGCGCTGGTCGATAAAGTACTTCGCCAGATCCATGTATTTCTGCTCGCCGGTCACTCGCGAAAGCTTGACCAGCGCCAGCTCGATCTCCTCATGGCCGCAATAGCCTTTCTTCTTGCCAGGCTCAGGCCCCAGGACCGAGGCGATGTGGTCGGCGTAGCGGCACATAATGTCGAGCAGCTTGCGCTTGCCCGTCGCCTGGTAGTAGGCGACCGCGCCTTCGATCAGATGGCCGGCGCAATAGAGCTCGTGGCAGTCGCGCAGGTTTGTCCAGCGCTTGCCGGGCTGGATGCGCTGGTACCAGCTGGAGAGATAGCCGTCCTCCTGCTGCAGTCTGCCGTACATGTCGATGACGGCGTCGATCTTCTTCTCCAGCTCGGGATTCTTGCGCCGGTAGAGCGAATAGGCCGCGGTCTCGATCGTCTTGCCGAGATCGGAATCCCAGAACATCTGCGTCGTCACCGTCGAGCCGGTGAATTCGGCGCCCTGGCGGTCGGCTTCGTCGGGCGAGGGCGAGTGGAAGGGAATGACAACACCGGGCGAGGGGCGGTCCGGGTCTATCTGCTCCAGCATGCGCGCTTCGACGCAGCGCTCGTAGAGGATGTCGGCGGTGCGGGTCGCCACCGCGTCTGCGCGGTCGCCCCAGAAGCCGTGCACGTCGACCTGCGGCACCGGCAGCGGGCGGAAGGCGAGCTTTGGTTTTCCGGTTTTGGGCGATGCAGTCATGAACTCACTCCATTCGATCTGTTATTTGACGGCGCCGGCCATCAGGCCGCGGATGTAGAAGCGCTGCAGCGCGAGGAACAGGATCAGGCAAGGCACCATCATCACGGTGACGCCCGCCTGTACCGCACCCCAGTCGATGGCGCCAAAGCGGCCCGACTGAAGTGCCGTCATCATCACCGGCAGCGTGAATTTCGACTGGTCGGTCATCAGCACCAGGGCGGCGAGGAACTCGTTCCAGGCGCCGAGAAAGGCAAACAGCGCGATGGTGACGACGCCTGGCCAGACCAGCGGCAGCATCACCTTGACCAGCATGGTGGCGTTGCCGGCGCCGTCCATGCGCGCGGCCTCCTCGATCTCGCGCGGCACGGCGTCGAAAGCGTTGCGCATCATGAAGATCGAGAAGGGCAATTGCAGCGTCACATAGACGCCGACCAGGCCGGTCAGCGTGTTGTGCAGGCCAAGCTTGGTCAGCACCAGGAAGATCGGCGTCAGGATCGACTGGAACGGGATCATGATCGTCGACAGGATGAGGACGAAGAACAGGTCCTTGAAGGGAAAGCGGAAGCGCGAAAAACCATAGCCGGCGAGCACGCTGACGATGACCGACAGGATGACGGTCATCACCGAGACGTAGATGCTGTTCTGCGCCGAGGCCCACAGCCCGTCGCCGAAGGAGTTGAGCGTGGCGTAGTTTTCGAGCGAGAAGCCCGTGGTCGGCCAGGGCGGCAGCGGCGGCAGGCGCGCTTCGGCCGCCGGCTTGAAGGCCGACAGCGCCGTCCACACGATCGGCGCGACGAACAGCACCGAGGCGATGATGCCGGTGGAGTGCCGGGCAAAGCGCGCGGCGAGCTTGCCCCTGGCTGATATCGCCTGCGCCATCAGTCGAGCCCCTCGGGCTTGCGCAGCAGCCAGAGCTGGATGAGGCTGAGCGCCACCAGGATGACCAGCAGCACCATGGAGAGTGCCGCGCCATAGCCGAGCTTGAACGACACGAAGGACTGGTTGAAGATCCAGTAGACCGCCGTCAGCGTCTGGTTGCGCGGGCCGCCGCGCAGGATGATGTAGAACTGGTCGAAGGCAAGGATCGAGCCGGCGACCGACAGGATCAGCGCCAGCGCCAGCGTGCGGCGCATCAGCGGCAAGGTGATCGCCCGGAACCTGGCGAATGGCCCGGCGCCGTCGATGACGGCGGCCTCCTGCAGGTCTTGCGGGATCGATTGCAGGCCGGTCATCAGGATGATCATGGTGAAGCCGGCGACCTTCCACACCACCATGGCGATGATCGACCAGAAGGCCGGCTGGAAGGTGGCGAGCAGGTTGAACTTCTTGTCGATCAGGCCGAGGTCGTAGGCGGCCGGGCTGAACAGGCCGGAATCGACATTGAGCAGCCATGACCAGAGCAGGCTCGCCGAGGCGAAGCCGACCACCGCCGGCATGAAGAAGAAGGTGCGGTAGAGGTTGGTCAGCGGCCGCGGTTTTTCGATGAAGATCGCCAGGGGAAAGGCGATGGCGAAGATCGCGATGGTGACGATCACGGTGTAGTAGCCGGTGAATTTGAGCGCGTTCCAGAACCTGGTGTCGCGCAGGATGGCGACATAATTGTCGAGGCCGATGAAGGAATGCTCACCCATCAGCGGCCAGTTGTGCAGCGACATCCAGGCCGTCATGCCGAGCGGGATGACGAAGAACACCATGACCAGCGCCACGGCCGGCGCGACGTAGAGCAGGCCGATCCACTGCCGGCGCCCGGCGCCGACGAGTTTTCTGGCGCGGGGTGGGGCGGTGGTGGTTGTTGCGATGGTGGTCATGCCTTGCCTGTTCTTGCGTCGGATCCAATTGGCCGCCCTACCTCCCCCTTGTGGGGAGGTCGGACCGCAGGTCCGGGTGGGGGACTGGCGCAGACCCCCACCCCGCTGCTTCGCAGCGACCCTCCCCACAAGGGGGAGGGTAAGGACCATTCCGGCCACCCGCCCAGGGAGACAGGCGGGCGGCCGGCAGGCGGCCGCTACTTCTGCGGCGCCTGGTCGATGATCGACTGCATGGTCTCCTGCGCGTTCGCTATCGCGCCGTCGACATCGTCGCCGAAGAAGACTTCGTTGACCATCTGCGTCCACGGGCCGTTGGCCGAGTTGATCAGATCGTTGAACACCACCGAATAGGGGGTCTTGCCCTTGGCCATGGCCTCGGCGGCGATCTGGTAGCGCGGGTCGAGATCCTTCAGCGCGTCCTTGGCGATGTCGCCGCGCACCGGCAGGCTGCCATATTTGGCGAGGATCGTCTGGCCTTCCAGCGAATAGGCGAAGTCGAGGAACTCCTTCACCACGGCGAGCTTCTTGGTGCCCTTGGTGACGACGAAATTGTCGCCGCCGGCGAAGGACGACCAGCCGCCATCCTTGCCCGGCAGGAAGGTGACGCCGTAATCGACATTGGGATACTGGGTGTTGAGCGCGCCGATGGCGAAGGCGCCGGAGGGCGAGATGCCGATATTGCCGGCGGCGAAGGCGGCGAAGAAGTTGGCGCCGGTGTCGGTCTGCGCGCCTGCCGGCACCAGGTCCTTCTTGACCATCGAGCGGTAGAGATCGATGGCGCCACGCAATTGCGGGCTGTCCAGCGTCGCCTTGGAGCCGTCCTCGCTGAGGATATCGCCCCCCGAGGCCCAGATCAGTGGCGTGAAGGTGAAGATGTTGCAGCCGCCGCAATTGCCGGAGAAGTAGAAGCCCTTGATGTTGCCGCCAAGCGCGTTGACCTTCTCGGCATCGGCGGCGATCTCGGCCCAGTTGGTCGGGCCTTTTTCAGGGTCGAGACCGGCTTGCTTGAACAGTTTCTTGTTCCAGATCAGCACCGAGGCGTCGGCCGAGAAGGGCAGGCCGTAAATATGGTCCTTGTAGGTGCCGGTCTTGACATGCGCCGGCGACAGGCTGGCGAAATAGGGCAGGGACTTGGCCCAGTCGGTGATGTCCTCCAGCTGGCCGGCGGCGGCGAAGGAGGGCGTGTAGATCAGGTCGAGCGACAGCGCGTCGGGCGCCGTGCCGCCGGCCGCGGCCGCGCCATATTTCGGGATGATCTCGGCATTGGGGATGATGTCGAGCTTGATCTGGTCCTTGTGCGCCTTGTTGAAGGCGTCGACGATGCGCGGCATGAAGTTCGAGCCGTCGGCGCGCACCCAGATGTTGGCGGTGTCGGCGGCGGCGGCGCCGAGACCGCTGCCAAGAACGGCAGTGGCCAGGGCCAGTTTGGCAATCAGGTTCCTCATCTTCTCCTCCTCCAAGGTTGGCCGCTGTGCGCGGCTTGGCGCCGATCACGCGGCGCTGCGTTTCAGCCGTCCGGTGAGCGGCCACAGGACTGACGCACCACCAGCCGGCACGGCAGTTTTCGAATGCCCGGCGCGGCGAGCTGGCCGCCGACCAGGGAAAGCAGGGTCAGCCCGGCCTCGCGGCCGAGGGCGACCAGGTTCATGTCGACCGAGGTCAGCGGCGGGCGCGTGGCTTCGGCGACAATCTCCCAATTGTCGAAACCGATGACGCCGACATCGCCGGGAACGTTGAGGCCGCGCTCGCGCAGGGCATCGATGACACCGCGCGCGATCTGGTCGTTGCCGCAAAAGACGGCGTCCGGCCTTTGGCTTTGGCCGTCGAACAATTGCGCCACCGCCTCATGCCCCCAAGCTTCCGACCAGGAGCCGAGCAGCGGCTCGGTCACCGGCAGGCCGTTTTCGGCGAGCACATCGCGATAGGCCTGGGCACGGGCGTGCACCACGGCAAAGCTCGCCGGCCCGCTGACATGGGCGATGCGCCTGCGGCCAAGCCGGCAGAAATGCTCCACCGCCAGCCGCGCGCCGCCGGCATCGTCCGAGACGAAGGCGACGGCGTCGGGGTCGGGCTGGGTGAAGGCGTAGATCACCGGGATGCGCAGATTGGCGAGATCGACGGGCAGATGGCGGTCGATGCGTTTCCCCGTGGCGATGATGCCGTCGACGCGCTTGTCGAGCATGGCCTCGACATGCAGCTGGCCCAGCCGCGGATCCTCCTCGACATTGCACAGGAACACCGAGACGCCATTGTCGACCAGCGCGTCCGAAATGCCAGACATCAGCGGCAGCGAGAAGCGGCCATACGTATCGTTGGTGAGCAGGCCGACGGTGAAGGAGCGGCGCCTGAGCAGGCTCTGCGCCAGGCTGTTGGGCCGGAAGCCCAGGCTACGCGCCGTCTCGCGGATGCGCTCGCGGGTCTCGGCGGTCATGCGCCCCTGGTCGTTGAGCGCCTTCGAGGCGGTGGCAACGCTGACGCCGGCCCGCGCCGCCACGTCACGCAAGGTGACGGGCTTGGGAAAGACCGGAACAGGCTGATCGTCCGCTGCCATCGCGCAAGGGAATCCTTAGTTGGGAAAAGGTTTTCTCTTACAGGCCCGAAGAAGGCCCGGCCAATGGCCGAGCCCGATCGGAGATGTTTGGAAAAACCTTTTCTCAAGTCAAGGCTAGGCCAGATTGGGGGAGCGTTCAAGGGGAAAAGTGGCGAAGGTCTGTCTGTGGGAAGAGAAAGGGCTGAGGCTGGCAAGGCCCGGGGGCCTCGCCCCCACGGGACTGGCTTCGGCATGCACACATTTCCAGGCAGCTGGTCTTTGGCGATAGCGTGCATAGAAGCTTGGCGCATGCATTGTCTTATGCTGCGCTGGTCGACCCCCACTCCGTCTCGGCTTCGCCGAGCCACCTGCCGGGGCGAGCCACGGGTCTCGCCCGTCCTTCGGACCCCCCGATCGACGGGGTAGAGGAAAGGCGCCAGGCTTTTTGCCGTCAACGCTCGTCCAGCAAGGCTCCCTTCCTTTCCCTCCGGAGGGGAAGGTGGCGCTGCGAAGCAGCGACGGATTGGGGGAACCACGTGGCAATCAAGCCTCGGGCCGATCAGTCACGCCAATCACAGAAGATGCGTGCATTCCGTAGCCACTCCCGTGGGGCGAGGAACCCAGGGATTGTCAGCGAAGTCTTAAGGGCTGTTGCGCCATGGTGGTCGCCCGCCAGGAGTCCCACCATGCCCGATACCTCATACGCCCCGAAAGGCCCGGCACGGCCCGGCAAACGGGCAGGGCACGACAGCGCCGACAAACGGCACCCCGATGCTACCGCCATCGCTCGCCTCAAGGCGGAACTCGCGGCCCAGGCCGCCCTCATCGCCAGGCAGGAGGTTTCGCTGGCGCATAGCCGCAAGATCTTCGACCGCGCCTCGGCCGCCGCGCGGATCGGCGTGTGGGAATGCAGCCTGCCCAGCGAACAATTGCACTGGACCGATGTGGTCTACGATCTGTTCGATTTGCCCCGTGGCGCCACGCTCGACCGCAGCGAAATCATCAAGTGCTATCCGGCAGAGTCGCGCAAGGCGCTGGACAGTTTGCGCAGCCGCGCGATCGCCGAGCGCAGCGGCTTCACGCTCGACGCCGAGATCACCACCTTTGCCGGACACAGCCGCTGGATTCGCATCACCGCGACCGTCGAGTGCGAGGCTGATGTGCCGGTGCGCATCTTCGGCATGAAGCAGGACATCACCGAGGAGAAGATCCTGTCGGACCGGATGCGCTATCTCGCCGAATTCGACGCCATGACCGGGCTTGCCAACCGCGCGCGCTTCCAGGCGCGGCTGGCGCAGGCGGATGCCAGCCGCCCGCTCGGCGCGCTGCTTCTGATCGACCTCGACGGCTTCAAGGCGGTCAACGACACGTTCGGCCATGTCGTCGGCGACGAGTGCCTGAAGGCGGCGGCCGAGCGGCTTGCCGAAGGCTGCGGCGCGGCGGATCTGGTGGCGCGCGTCGGCGGCGACGAGTTCGCGGTGCTGCTTGGGTCGCATCTCGACCGGGCTGCCGTTTCCGGCGTGGCCCGCGAGATCATCGAGAGGGTGGGCAAGCCGGTCGTGGTGCGCGGCCAGTCGCTGCGGCTGGGTGCCTCGGTCGGCATTGCCTTTGCCGGGTCGGGCGCGCCCTGCGATCTGTTCGCGCAGGCCGACACCGCGCTCTATGCCGCCAAGGCGGCGGGCCGCAAGACGTTCCGCATCTTCAAGGCCGAGGCCGGCGCGAAAGGCCGCAGTGCCGCGGCGTGAGGGGCTGCAGGCTTTCAGGAAAGCCGGAGCGGCTTCCCGCCCTGAAGTTCTTGAGAACAAAGAGTTAAGGCTGAGGGTTGATGTTTTGCATCACCCGTTGGGTCGCGGCTTGCCGGTCACCTGTGCCCGCGCGGATCGGCGTTTCAACTCCCGTGGCGCCGCGCGTTCCTTTTGGGTTTCGGTGGCGCAGTGCCTGCCGAACAGCGGTGCCGCGACGACGCCAGGCGACATTTCGCAAAGTGCCGACAGAAGAACCTTCGGGCTTAACTTTTCCGCAACCATTTGCCCGTTAGGTCGACCGCAATGGCCTCGTGGCGGAGCGGCTACGCTGGAGACGGCAAATCTCTGAAGCCTCGGTTCGATCCCGAGGCGAGGCCTCCAAAATCATTCAGCTGAGAAGCTGCGTCGAACCTTCGAGAGCGAAGGCGACGACCTGCGGACTTGCATCTTTGGCGGCTTGGGCAGGGACATCTCGGCGCCATCGTCCCAGGCGGCGCAGAGCCGAGGTTAAAACCACCTATTTGCATTTGGCATGCAAGGCGCCCGCGAAAAGAGTGCTATGGAAGGGCGCGAGCTTGCTCGCTCCGATTTTCCCCGACATTCGAGGTTATTTCGTGCGTGAACCGCCACTGCTGCCGGTCTTTGGAAAACTCGGTGTCAAGACACGTGTGGCTGTTCTGGCCGCACCTGCCTCGCCGGCAGGCATCGTGCCGCGCTTGCGGGAGCTTCTGGCCGCGCATGGCGGCATGGCGCTGAAGCTGTCGGTGATCGCCTGGACGATGGTGGTCCTGGGTGCGGTGTTTTTCATGATGCAGGGCTAGGACCATGGCAAACCGCTACGCGCTGCGCATGGATCTGCCCCAGAGCTGGGCCATCATCGATGTCTTCACCGGCCAGCCGGTCGAAGTCCGGCAAAGAGTGATGGTCGGCATGACCCCGCGCGACGCCAACGCCATGCTCGACCAGATGAATGTCCGCGACATCAAGCGCCGGGAGAGGGCGGAGCGCAAGGATTGAACGTTCCTGCTGCCGGCTCAAAGGCTGGGCCAAGACCCGCCGAACCAAAACCAGGGGATTCCCGTGAGAGCGAGCCTGAGGCAAAAGATACTGGAGGTCTGCGACCGCAAGATCTCCGAGAAGGGGCCCGCCGTCGGCGTGTCGTTCTACGCGTTTTTCGCCAACAGGAATGACGACCCCGAACTGCTGATGGAAGCAGCGGAATGGTGGATCAGAACCCACCGCCTCGATCATTTCGAAAAGGCCGCGAAGATACGCACGATGATCGAGGGCATCGACGTTTAATCTTTGTTTCTATGCATGTCGTTGTCTCAAAACCGGGGTCACTTTTGAGCGACATGCATTGGGCTGATCAGCCGAAGTCGGCGGCCGTGAGCACATACATGCTCTTGCGGGTGCGGTCGTAGGCCTTCGACGCCACGCCGCGGATGACGCTGCTCTCGGTGTCGAATGTCGCGAGGTAACCTGCCTCGTTGGCCGCGGTTGCCGGCTGCATCCGGGTCATCGCGTCGGCGGCGACCGAGAAGGAAATCTGGAACATGCCGTCATGGCCGACGAAACGGATGCGCTTGCCGGCTTCGTCATAGCTGCGGCTGCGGTTGGGGAATGTCAGGCTCATGTCTTGACCTCCGTTGTGGCGGCCTTCTTGGTCGCCCGCTTCTTCTTCGGCGTCGGGTTCAAGGCTTCGGCGACACGGTCGGCCTCTTCCTTGGCCAGCCGCAAAATCCTGAGCTTCGCCGTTTTGATCTCCCTGGCCTTCGCTTCGGACATGTATTCGGCGGTTGCCTTGTTTTTCTCCGCCGTCTTCTTCTGCTTGTCGACGAAGCGGGCTTCAGCTTTTTCCATGATCGTCTGATTGCCGTCGGCCATCGAACAAATCTCCCTTGCGTTTGAAATCGTGAAAGTGAACTTGTCCGATAAATAGGCGCTTGATCGGCAAAATTCAATTTTTTGAATTATTTATGCCATTCGCGATATCACGAAATCGCCGGTCGAAATAATACTTTTCAATATTTCATCGGGTCCGCGAATAATTTTTGGCACTCCTATCTATCGAGTGCCAAAGCGCCTATATGGGGAAGCGGCCGCCTAAGCTGGCCCCAGAAAGAAGTTTTCATGAAGTTTCGGCCACTCCACGACCGCGTCGTCATCCGGCGCGCCGAAGGCGATATCAAATCCAAGGGCGGCATCATCATTCCCGACAATGCCAAGGAAAAGCCGCAGCAAGGCGAAGTCATCGCCGTCGGTCCCGGCGCACGCGACGAAAACGGCGCGCTTGTGCCGCTTGACGTCAAGGCCGGCGACCTGATCCTGTTCGGCAAATGGTCGGGCACCGAGGTCAAGATCGACGGCGAGGACCTGCTGATCATGAAGGAAGCCGACATTATGGGTGTCATCGACAAGAGCGAGGCAGCCACCGAGAAGACTGTCGCCGCCAAGAAGGCTGCCTGATCAGCGCGCCGCGTGTCCTTCGGGACGCGCAAGGACGCTCAGAGATTGATCATGGAGGCTCTGCCTTCATCAACCGAACTGGATAAAAATCATGTCTGCCAAGGAAATCAAATTCGCCACCGACGCGCGTGACCGCATGCTGCGCGGCGTCGAGATCCTCACCAATGCGGTGAAGGTCACGCTCGGCCCCAAGGGCCGCAACGTCATCATCGACAAGGCCTATGGCGCGCCACGCATCACCAAGGACGGCGTCACCGTGGCCAAGGAAATCGAGCTTGCCGACAAGTTCGAGAACATGGGCGCGCAGATGGTGCGCGAAGTGGCCTCGAAGACCAACGACCTTGCCGGTGACGGCACCACCACCGCCACGGTGCTGGCCGCCTCGATCCTGCGCGAAGGCGCCAAGCTGGTTGCCGCCGGCATGAACCCGATGGATCTCAAGCGCGGCATCGATCAGGCGGTCGCCGCCGTCGTCGTCGAGATCAAGGCGAAAGCCAAGAAGGTCAAGTCGTCGGCCGAGATCGCCCAGGTCGGCACCATCGCCGCCAATGGCGACGCCACCGTCGGCGACATGATCGCCAAGGCGATGGACAAGGTCGGCAATGACGGCGTCATCACCGTCGAGGAAGCCAAGACCGCCGAAACCGAACTCGACGTCGTCGAAGGCATGCAGTTCGACCGCGGCTATCTCAGCCCGTATTTCGTCACCAATGCCGACAAGATGCGCGTCGAGCTGGAAGAGCCCTATGTGCTCATCCACGAGAAGAAGCTCGGCAATCTGCAGGCAATGCTGCCGATCCTCGAAGCGGTGGTGCAGAGCG
Organism: Mesorhizobium huakuii; assembly: GCF_014189455.1. NCBI lineage: Bacteria > Pseudomonadati > Pseudomonadota > Alphaproteobacteria > Hyphomicrobiales > Phyllobacteriaceae > Mesorhizobium > Mesorhizobium huakuii. Next base: position 926,599 of record NZ_CP050296.1, on the reverse strand, counting down.
GCAGGCCGCTGCTGATCATCTCGGAAGACGTCGAAGGCGAGGCTCTGGCCACGCTGGTCGTCAACAAATTGCGCGGCGGCCTCAAGGTCGCGGCCGTCAAGGCGCCTGGCTTCGGCGATCGCCGCAAGGCGATGCTGGAAGACATCGCCGTGCTGACATCGGGCCAGATGATTTCCGAGGATCTCGGCATCAAGCTCGAAAACGTCACCATCGAGATGCTCGGCCGCGCCAAGCGCGTGCTGATCGAGAAGGACACCACCACGATCATCGACGGCGCCGGCACCAAGGCGACGATCCAGGCACGTGTCGCCCAGATCAAGGGCCAGATCGAGGAGACGACCTCCGACTACGACAAGGAAAAGCTGCAGGAGCGGCTCGCCAAGCTGTCGGGCGGCGTTGCCGTCATCCGCGTCGGCGGCGTCACCGAGTCGGAAGTCAAGGAAAAGAAGGACCGCATCGACGACGCGCTGAATGCAACACGCGCGGCGGTCGAGGAAGGCATCGTGCCCGGCGGCGGCGTGGCGTTGCTGCGCGCCAGGTCGGCGCTTGCCGGCCTGAACGGCGCCAATGACGATGTCACCGCCGGCATTTCGATCGTGCTGCGCGCGCTCGAAGCGCCGATCCGCCAGATCGCCGAGAATTCCGGTGTCGAAGGCTCGATCGTCGTCGGCAAGCTCACCGACAGCAAGGACCACAATCAGGGCTTCGACGCCCAGAACGAGACCTATGTCGACATGATCAAGGCCGGCATCGTCGACCCGGCGAAAGTGGTGCGCACCGCGCTGCAGGACGCCGGTTCGATCGCCGCCCTTCTGATCACCGCCGAAGCTATGATCACCGACATTCCCGCCAAGGATGCCGCACCGGCGGGTGGCGGCGGCGGCGGCATGGGCGGCTACTAACGATTCAGCCGGTCTGCGGGGTGGCTTCATCGAAGCCGCCCTCCAGGCCTGATCTGAATCAGCCACGCCGGCTGCTCACTGAAGTTAGTTATTATCGCCGGGGGATTCTCTCCCGGCGCGCAGGCCTCTAGCCCAGGAGACGGATCCATGATCACGTTCGTGCAGAAGCCACAGACGGTCGTAACGACCGAAACCACCGAGGAAAGCCGCTTCGACCGCATCCGCAGGATTGCCGCCGACAAGCACAAGAAATCCGATTCAGACACGGCAACGTCGCCAAAGAGCGAGCCCAAACGCCCGATGTAGGGTGGTTGGCGGCGCCCCGATCAGGGCGCAACCTCCGATCGGCGGAAGCAGCCGGTGGCGTGATCGTTGACGACCGACGGCCTGCATCCATCCTGCCTCTCCGTCAACCGATACCGCGGCGAACCGGCGCCCGGTCCACAGTGCGCTGGTCGATCATCGCATGCCCCGGGGAATGCCCCATCTCGGTCACGATGCCGCCTGCAGCCTTGCGGCCGGCCTCGGCGTGCCGGATCGAATCAGCCAGAAGATGCCATTCAGCACGCGCCGATGATTGACATGCGGCGCGGACGCATCCGCCGCGCCTGTAAGAGTGCGCTGGCGGCACCGGTCGATCCCGTGTCAAACCGCAAGATCGGTCGAGCGTGACATGTGCGGGAGCGCCTATCTGGTGTTGCCACGGAGAAGAGACGTTGAAGGCGGCGCTTGAAAACTACCATGCCAGGATGCAGCGGGTGCTGGACTACATAGACCAGCACCTGGATGGCGATCTGGATCTGGAAGCGTTGAGCGGCGTCGCGGCGTTCTCGAAATACCATTTCCACCGGCAGTTCACGTCAACCTTCGGGGTGTCCGTGCATCGCTATGTCCAGCTCGCCCGCTTGAAGCGCGCTTCGTACAGGCTTGCCGGGAGCGAAAGCGTCACCGACATAGCGATGGATGCCGGTTACGACGCACCGGATGCCTTCGCCCGCGCCTTTCGGCAACGGTTCGGACAATCGCCTTCGTCGTTTCGGAAGTCTCCCGACTGGGGAGCGTGGCTCATGGCCTTCGGGCCTTTCGACAAAGCAAGGAACACGCTCATGCAGATAATCTTTGACCACGACGACGTGACGATCCGCGAAGTGCCGCCCACACCGGTGGCGATCATGGAGCATCGGGGTGACCGGGCAACGCTCCAGGACACCATCCAGCGGTTCATCGCCTGGCGCAAGGCCGCCGGCCTGTCGCCCGAGACAAGCCCGACCTTCAACATCTTCCGTTCCGAAAGGGAGCCGCGGTCGCGGCCGATTACAGCATGGATATTTGTGTCGGGACCGATCAGCCGATCGATCCGAATGACGGGCAGATGAAGGCTGGCGTGATCCCCGGCGGACGCTGCGCGGTGCTGCGCTACCCCGGCAACACCAACAATCTCGAGCCCGCCGCCCTTTACCTTTATCGTGAATGGCTTCCGGCCAGCGGCGAGGAAGTGCGTGACTTTCCGGTCTATTGCCAACGACAGCTATCCCGCCTCCCGGACGGGCCGATCCACGAAGTGGTCGTTGAGCTTTTTCTGCCCCTGAAATAGCTCCAGCACCACATAGCGGGTCAGCGGCGCGAGTTCGATGTCGCGGGCCGAGCCAGACACCTTCCTGTCGGCAGTATCGGCCTGTCCGGTATTGTCATTATATTAGCCAAAGCGCATATTCGTCCGGCAGTGGGCCCTTGGCCGCCAACGCGTCCAAGGGCGCCTGCAATTGTTCCGAAAAATAAATCGCTCCGTGCCGCTCGAATTATGGAGCAGCACGAGACAATGACATTTGGAGGAAATACCCATGAAAGTGACGATCTTGGCAAACTATGCGCCTCATGCCGCCAAAGGATTGATGCAAGGTTCGGACAGGCAGGCTGCGGTCAAGGCGCTTTTTGAAAGCGTTGGCGGCAAGATGACCAGCGTGATGTTCACGCGCGGCATCTATGACGTCGTTGTCAATGGCGAGGTGCCGGACCAGTCAGCGGGGATTGGCATGTCCCTTGCGGTGCGAGCGAGCGGCTCGCTGACCGAGATGGTTGTCCTGGAAGAACTCGACATGAAGGCAGTGCTCGCGGCCGCCAAAAGGCTGCCGGCGCGTACAAACCCGCCGGCTGATGGACTTGCCTTCTTGATCAAGGCAGCACGGTTCGATGCCGTGCTGCCGAATGCCGGACAGGGCATGTTCTTCCGACTTTCGCGGCGACTGGAATTCAAGCTAGTATCGTCCGGTGGTCGTTTGGTGCAGAGAGCTTGCTGAAACGCAACCGCGATTCTGAACACGGAGACAAGCCATGTTTGCGGCCAAGGCCATCGACACCTCGGACAAGGCCGCATTCTACCGCGACCTCGCTGCTCAGCTGAAAGCACTGCTGGAGGGCGAGAGCGACTCGATCGCCAACGCCGCCAACACCGCGGCACTGATCTTCCAGATGGTGCCCGACCTCAACTGGGCCGGCTTCTATTTCCTCGCCTCGGACGAGGAACTGGTGCTGGGACCTTTCCAGGGCAAGCCGGCCTGCGTGCGCATCGCCGTCGGCAAGGGCGTGTGCGGAACGGCGGTCGAACTCGGCACCTCGATGCTGATCAAGGACGTGCACGATTTTCCCGGCCACATCGCCTGCGACGCCGATTCGCGCTCGGAACTGGTGGTGCTGCTCGAAGATGATGAAGGCGTTTTCGGCGTGCTCGATCTCGACAGCCCGCTGCCCGGGCGGTTCGACCAGGCCGACCAGGCGGGTATCGAGACGCTGGCGGCGATCTATGCGGCGGCGAGTTCTTTCGAGGATTGAGCGCTCGCCATTGAGATAACGCGTCGGCGTCGTAGGGCGCTGCCTCGCAAGCCTACCGCTCCGCCTTCAGCGCACGATCGAACGCCACAGCCGCCATATCAATCAACTGTGCGTGAATCTCACCACGCGATCGACCACCCCCATCATCGCACAGGGGATCACCGATCTCTTCGGACACGATGATCGCCGCCGCGCCGGGCTTGCACGCGCCGAACATGCTGTAATGGCTGGCATCCTTGATCGTCGCGTAGCTGGCATTTGAAACCGCCTTCGCAATCCCGGAAGCATCGGTGGTCGCGGGGATTTTTCCCGGCCGGCCAAGATTGACGATGGCGACCGGAATGCTGATGCCGGCGAAGCTTTTGAGGTCAAGGACATCGACCGGGGCGGGATCGATCGCCATGGCGAAGCGGATGCGTTGGTCGCTGTTGTCGCGGCCGGCGGGCCGCAGATCCATGGCGTGGAGATCGACGCCGCTTTGCCTGACCCACTGGCACAGCGAGGCATTGAGCGCGTCCGTGTCGCAATAGGCCGCCAGCCGTTTCGGGTCGACACGGGCGCCGGCGATTGCGAGTGCCGTGTTGCCGCCCATGGAAAGACCGAGGACGCCGACTTTGGACTGCTCGAGGTGATCGCCGAAAAAGCCGTCCTTGCCGATCGCGTCCAGCGTTGCCGTGAGGTCGGCGGGGCGCAGCCAGAGTTTCATCGTCTCGGCGGCGGATCCGTTCTTCCCGCCATTTCCCGGGTGCGTCGGGGCAGCAACGACAAAGCCCTGCCTGGCCAGAGGCGTTGCAATCCAGCTCAGCGCCTGCGGGGTCCCCGCCAGGCCGGCGCCATGCGACAGCAGGATCAGCGGAAATTTTCCATCTGATATCGGCGCATCGCGCATGGCTGACGTGCCGACGAACAGCTCGCTGTCGCCAAGGTTTGCCGGCTCGCCACCTGGCTGCGCCGGGTACCAGACCGTCACGTCGAGATCGATGCCGCGCTCCTTGGACGGGGCGGCGAATTGGCGAACGCCGACGGTGTCGCCGGCGATGCTCGCGTTCAACATCAGCATCGTCGAAACGAGAATTGTGCAAAGCATGGTCCAGAACTTCATTGAGATCTCCGTTGCCGAAACGCCTGCGCCAAGGCTGAGGGCTGGAGGTTTGGCGCCCGAGCGGTTCGGTACTGTGTTCATGCCGCGATATCGGCGGATACGAACGCAGGAGAGACCTCGATCATGTTCGAGGACGTGCTTGATCGTGATTGAGGACCGGTCGGCGCGGACGTTGCCGTGGAGCCCTACCTCCGAGCCCTAGGCGAACTTCACCAGCATCAGGCTGAAGCAGCCGATGAACAGGAAGGCGGAGAAGGCGAGAGCCAGCGGGCGCAGGCCGCGCGAGCGCAGCTGCGAAATGTCGGCCTGCAGGCCCATGGCGGCGAGCCCCATGGTCAGCATGATGGTGGTGGCGAGAGCCATCGCCGACTTCACTTCGGCTGGCACGGTGACCAGGCTGTTCAGCGCCACGACGGCGACGAAGGCGGCGACGAACCACGGCATGGGCGGCCGTGCAGCAGACTGGTCGCCGCTCGTCTTGCGCCGCGCCATCAGGCCAAGCGCGATGACCATCGGCGCCAGCATGGCGACGCGCGTCAGCTTGGCCACGGTGGCGATCTCGCCGGACTGGGTGCCGTTCTGGAAGCCCGCGCCGATGACCTGCGCCACCTCATGGATCGAGGCGCCGGCCCACAGGCCGAAGGCGTGCTGGTCGAGGCCAAGCGTAGGGGCCAGCAGCGGGAAGCCGAGCATGGCGACGGTGCCGAACAAAGTGATCGAGGCGACGGCATAGGTGACGTCCTCGTCGCGCGCATCGGTGACGATGTTGGTGGCGACGATGGCCGAGGCGCCGCAGATCGAGGTGCCGGCGGCAATCAGCTGCGCCAGCTTGCGGTCGACGCCGATCAGCCGGCCGAGCGTGACGGTGAAGAGGAAGGTGGCGCCGAGCGTCGCCGCGACGATGCCGACGCCGCCGGCGCCGATGGAGACGACCTGGCCAAGCGTCAGCTGGAAGCCGAGCAGCACGATGGCAAAGCGCAGCAGGCGCTTTTGCGAGAAGGCGATGCCGGCCTTGGCGTGCGCCGGCAGGCCGAGCACGTTGGAATAGATCATGCCGGCGACGACGGCGAGGATCATCGGGCTGAACAGAGTGAGACCGGAGACATTGTGCGCCGAGAAGGCGACGGCCGTGATCATCGCCACCAGCACGATGCCCGGAATGACGCCGTTCCACATCGAATCGAGGCGCTTGCGGCCCGTGGCCAGATCGGCCGGTATCAGGCTTTTCGGAATATCGTTCGCGATGTGGGTGGCGGAAGACAATGCAATTCTCCAGGCGAGTACCCTGGGAGAATGCCATTCCTGAAACGATCTTTCCAACGAATTGTTCTGGTTGGAATGATCGATTTTTACGAACGGTTGGGGCTAAAGGTCGTACGAACCCTCCGGCTACAGCAATTCTTGCCACCGTCGCGCGCCATGAACCACGCGTACAATTTCCGCGCCATCGTCGATCTGACGATAGAGGATTAGGTAATTTCTTACAGGGAAGGTGCGTAAGCCCGGCCGCACTTCTGGTCGGGCAACACCCATTCCCGGCATATCGGAGATGCGCTGGCAATGGGCATGGATCTCATCATACCAACGCAACGCCGCCGAGGGACTGTCCTCGGCGATATAGAGCGCGATGGCTTCGATATCCGCTTCGGCTTCCGGTCGTAGGCGAAGCGTCATCGCGACGTGCGCTCGGCGATCCTTGCATCGAGCTTGCTTTTGATCCGGGCGAAAGCCTCGCCACTGTCGACGGCGTTGCCGCTTGCCATTCCTTCATCCCAAAGCCGGCCCAACTCGTCGACGGCCCGGTCACGCTGCATCCGACGAAATTTCCATTCGCGCAGCGCCTCGCGCATGACTTCGCTCGCCGAGGCGTATTCGCCCGCCGCGACAACCTCGCGCATCATGGTTGCCATTTCAGGGGTGAGGGCAACGCTCACTTTCTCGACATTGGCCATCTGTGTGTTCTCCTACTGCGCAAAGTAGGCAAGTTTACCACCGCCTGCAAGAAGGAGGCATTCACCTACATCAAAGCTGGGCTTCGATCGCCGCCTTGTCGATGACCGACCAGACATTCCTGATCCTGTCATCCAGAAATTCATAGAAGACATTCTCGCTGAAAGAGACCTTTTGCCGTTGATGGGGAGATCGAAGAAGGTCCCCTTTGGCGTACAGTTGAACTGCAGGCGGCTGGCGATGAAGGGTGGATCGGCGATCAGCAGCTGGACGTCGAAATAGAGGTCCGGAATTTCGCGAAAATCCCGTTCCAGCATGGAGCGGTAGCCCGATAGCCCGACGCGGTCGCCATTGTAGTGTACCTCGTCATGAACGAAGCGATGCAGTCGCGCCCAATCCTGATTGTTGAGACAGTCGATGTAGCCTCGATAGAGGTCGGTCTCGGTCACGGCGATGGCTCCGCATAGATCAGGCTTGATCGCGAAGATAGAACGACCGCGAATACAGTCCAGACGTTCTAGCCCCGATAGCGCAACGCATCGACCAGCAGCGAGAAGGCAGGCGTCGCCTGGCGACGGCTGGGGTAATAGAAGTGGTAGCCGGGGAAGGGCGCGCACCAGTCGGCCAGCACCCGCACCAGCCGGCCGTCGGCCAGCGGTGCGCGCACCTGGTCCTCGGGCAGATAGGCGAGGCCGAGGCCTGCGAGCACGGCATTCATGCGCAGCCCTGCCGTGTTGAAGATCAGCTGGCCCTCGACGCGCACTTTCAGCTCGCGGCCGGCTCTTTCGAATTCCCAGGCATAGAGCCCGCCATAGGTCGGCAGGCGCAGATTGATGCAATTGTGGGTGGTCAGGTCCTGCGGCACGCGCGGCTTTGGCCGCCGGGCGAAATAGGCCGGCGCGCCGACCACCGCCATGCGCATGTCGGGGCCGATGCGCACCGCGATCATGTCGTGCGCCACCTGTTCGCCGAGCCGCACGCCGGCATCGTAGCGCTCGGCGACGATATCGGTCAGGCCGTAGTCGACGATGATCTCGACCTTGATGTCGGGATAGTCCGGCAAAAGCCGGGCGATCGCCGGCCACAGCACCGCGTCGGCGGCATGCTCGCCGGCGGTGATGCGGATGGTGCCGGCGGGCTTTTCACGCAAGGCGCTGAGCGCGGTGAGCTCGGCCTCGATCTCGTCGAGCCTTGGCCCGACGGAGCGCACCAGGCGCTCGCCGGCCTCGGTGGGCGACACGCTGCGCGTGGTGCGGGTGAGCAGCCGCACGCCCAGCCGCTCCTCCAGCGCGCGCACCGTGTGGCTGAGCGCCGATTGCGAGACGCCGAGCTGTGCCGCCGCCCGGGTAAAACTTTTTTCGCGCGCAACCGCCAGGAAGGCGGTCAGCTCGTTGAGATTGTCTCGCGGCATTGATGAGAATTCCTCATAAGTACATGCCGGATATAGCACCTAATCCAGACCAATCGCAGGGGCTAAATAGACGCCATCACATAGACACCATCATGGGCGGCTGCCCGAACTCGGCGGCCCCTCAAGCCAGTGGCAGCGTCCTGCCCGGCGTGAAGAAGGAAAAAGACCATGGATATCAAGCGAAGCGGCTCGCAAGCCTCTGGCAAGGGCCCCGGCGACTGGTTCACCGGCACGGTGCGCATCGATCCGCTGTTCGCGGCCATTGCGCCGGCCCGCGCCGCCGGCAATGCCGTTACCTTCGAGCCCGGCGCGCGCACCGCGTGGCATACCCATCCGCTCGGCCAGCTCTTGATCGTCACCGCCGGCTGCGGCCGCGTGCAGCGCGAGGGCGGGCCGATAGAAGAAATACGGCCGGGCGACGTGGTTCGCTTCGAGCCCGGCGAAAAGCACTGGCATGGCGCGGCCCCCACCACCGCCATGACCCACATCGCCATCCAGGAAGCGCTCGACGGCAAGGCCGTCGACTGGATGGAGCATGTCAGCGACGCGCAGTACAAGGCCTGATCGCCGGAGCCAGAAAAATGTCCACGCCCGCCACCGCACCGCACCAGACAGCCATCCTGGCGATCATCCTCGTCAGCTATGTGATGATCGTGCTCGACACCTCGATCGTGCTCACCGGCCTGCCCAGGATCCACCAAGGCCTCGGCTTCACCGATGCCGGGCTGGCCTGGGTGCAGAGCGCCTATACGCTGACCTTCGGCGGCTTCCTGCTGCTCGGGGCGCGGGCGGGTGACATTCTGGGGCGCCGGCTGATGCTCATCGTCGGTCTTGGCCTGTTCACGCTTGCTTCGCTGGCGATCGGTGCGGCGCAATCGGCGGCCTGGATGATCAGCGCGCGGGCGATCCAGGGCCTAGGTGCCGCCATCCTGGCGCCTTCGACGCTGGCGCTTCTGCAGACCACCTTCGCGGAAGGTCCCGAGCGCACCCGCGCCGTGTCCTACTACAGCGCGGTGGCCGGTGTAGCGGCCAGCGTCGGCCTGGTGCTGGGCGGCGTGCTTGCCGACTGGATCTCCTGGCGCGTCGGCTTCTTCATCAATCTGCCCATCGGCATTGCCATGATCATCGCCGCGCGCAAGTACATCGTGGAAACCGAGCGGCGCGCCGGCGAACTCGACGTCATTGGCGCCCTGACCTCGACCGTCGGCATGACGGCACTTGTCTATGGCTTCATCCGCTCGGCCGACACCGGCTGGACAAATGCCGGTACGATCGCGTCGCTGGCAGGTGCCGCGCTGCTGCTTGGCGTCTTCGTCGTCAACGAATGGAAGGCGAAGCAGCCGATCATGCCGCTCAGGCTGTTCGTCAGCCGCGAGCGTGCCGGCGCCTATGCCGCCCGCATCCTGTTCCTGGGCGCCATGATCGGCTTTTTCTTCTTCACCACACTGTATCTGCAAGGCGTGCTCGACTACAGGGCGGCGCTGACCGGCATGGCCTTCCTGCCGATGACCATGGTCAATTTCGCCGTCGCGATGGTTGTGCCGCAGTTGACGCGCCGGTTCGGCAATGGCCGGCTGCTGGCCGGCGGCCTTGCGCTCTGCCTGCTCGGCATGGCGTGGCTCAGTCGCGCCTCGTTCGACACGGCCTATTTGACCGGCGTGGCGCTGCCGATGGTGCTGATCGGCGCCGGGCAAGGCCTGACGCTCAGCCCGCTGACCACATCGGGCATTGCCGGCGTCGCGCCTGGGGATGCCGGTGCCGCCTCCGGCGTCGTCAACGTCGCCCATCAGCTCGGCAATTCGCTCGGCCTCGCCGTGCTGGTTGCGGTGGCGGCGGTTGGCGCCGGTGCGCTCGATGGCCGGGAACTGCTTGCCTATCGCTTCGGCACCGCGCTGACCGCCGGCTCGGCCATGCTGGCGCTGGCGCTGCTGTTCGTCTGCGCCCTGATCGTGCGGCCCCGCAAGGCGGTGCAAGCGGTGGCGACGGGGGCGAACGCCTGAAGGCTGGACGCGGGCCGGCGACCCTCAACAAGAATCGAAAAGGATCAAGACAATGCAAAAGCGCACACTTGGAACAAGCGGCCTCGAAGTCTCGGCCATCGGCCTTGGCTGCATGGGGATGAGCCAGTCCTACGGGGCTCCGATGGAGACGGCGGATGCTGTCCGCTTGATCCGCTCCGCCTTCGAGCGCGGTATCACCTTCTTCGACACGGCGGAGGTCTATGGACCGTTCAAGAACGAGGAGGTCGTCGGCGAGGCGTTGCAGCCGATCCGCGACCAGGTGGTGATCGCCACCAAATTCGGCATCGACATCACCGGCACAGCCGGACATGAGGGCATGGACAGCCGGCCGCAGCATATTCGCGACGTCGTCGAGGCCTCGCTCAAGCGGCTGAGGACCGATCGCATCGACCTTCTCTACCAGCATCGTGTCGATCCGGTCGTCCCGATCGAAGAGGTGGCGGGCACGGTGAAGGAGTTGATCAGCCAAGGCAAGGTCAAGCATTTCGGCCTCTCCGAAGCCGGCGTGCGCACGATCCGCCGCGCCCATGCGGTGCAGCCGGTCGCGGCCCTGCAAAGCGAATACTCGCTGTGGTGGCGTGAACCCGAGGAGGCGATCCTGCCGGTGCTCGAAGAACTGGGGATCGGCTTCGTGCCCTTCAGTCCGCTGGGCAAGGGTTTCCTGACCGGCGCCATCGACGCCAGCACGACGTTCGACAGCAGCGACTTCCGCAACACGGTCCCGCGTTTCGCAGAAGAGGCCCGCAAGGCCAACCAGGCGCTGGTCGATGCGATCGTCGCAATCGCGGCGCAGAAGAAGGTGATCCCGGCACAGGTCGCGCTCGCCTGGCTGCTGGCGCAAAAGCCCTGGATCGTTCCGATCCCCGGCACGACGAAGCTCAATCGCCTCGAGGAGAACATCGGGTCGACCGCTGTCGCGCTGACGGCGGACGATCTTGCCGACATCGAAAACGCGGTCTCGGCGATTGCCGTGCAGGGAGAGCGCTATTCCCCGCAACAGGCGGCACGGATCGATCGCTGAGGCGCAACCGGAAGGAAAATCCCATGACCGACAACATCAAGGACAAGGTCGTCGTCATCACCGGCGCCAGCAGCGGGCTTGGCGAAGCAGCCGAACGCTTTTGGCGAAAGAGGGCGCGAAGCTGGTGCTGGGGGCGCGCCGCCTCGACCGGCTCGAGGCGCTGGCCGCTGAGCTTTCGCTTGGCAAAGACGCGATCCTTTCGACCGACGTCACCGATGTCGGCCAGGTCCGGCGGCTTGTCGACCATGCGGTCAAAACACATGGCCGCGTCGACGTCATCATTCAACAATGCCGGGCTGATGCCGCACTCGCCGCTCGAGCGCGGCAAGGTCGACGACTGGGACCGGATGATCGACGTCAACATCAAGGGCGTGCTTTACGGCATCGCCGCCGCCTTGCCGCATATGAAGACGCAGAAGAGCGGCCACATCATCAATGTGTCGTCGGTCGCCGGCCACAAGGTCGGGCCGGGAGGTGCCGTCTATGCCGCGACCAAGCACGCGGTGCGGGTCATCTCGGAAGGGCTGCGGCAGGAAGTGAAACCCTACAACATCCGCACCACCATCATCTCGCCGGGCGCCGTGGCGACGGAGCTGCCCGCCAGCGTCACCGAGCTCGATGTCGCCCAGGGCGTGCGCGCGCTCTACGACCGGGTGGCCATCCCGGCCGATTCCTTCGCCAGGACGGTGGTGTTCGCCATGAGCCAGCCGGATGAGGTCGATATCAACGAGATCCTGTTTCGGCCGACGGCGCAGGAGTATTAGGGGCGCGGCGCGGGCGTTTGACGTTCGCTCGCATTGAAGAGCCGTATGCCTCTGGCGATTGGCTGAAGCGCCCAACACTTCGTCATCCACGGGCGGAGCAAGGAGCGAAGCGACGCGGCACAGACCCGAGGATCCATGCCGCGACCTGAAAAGCGTTGCCACGGTTCGGAATCCTGCTCCGCTGCACCCGTCAGCAAGGTCGCGGCATGGATCCTCGGGTCTCCGCGACGCCGCTACGCGGCTGCTCCGCCCGTGGATGACGAAGTTTGGAGGGCGCCGCAAATTTCCAAACCTTGACAGCGCCGTTCTTCCTGCGCCAGCTTGGCATTATGTTCGCTCTCGCGCCCACCTACACCCAGCGACGCCGCCGCACCAAGCGGAGCGGCAAGCTGATTGCGCGACGATAAACCCGGCAGGATAGATCCGGTTCGTTCGTTTCCAGCCCCGCCCGCGACAACGCCGGCGGGGTTTTTTCATGTCTGGAGCATTTTTGATGACAAACGATTCCATCCGGTTTCGGCCGGCCGAGCCCGCTGACGCCGCCGCGATCAGGGACATCGTTCGCGCGGCCTATGCGAAATGGGTGCCGGTCATCGGTCGCGAGCCGCTGCCGATGCGCGCCGATTACGGGAAGGCCGTTGCCGAGCATCCCTTCGAGCTCGCAGTCGCGGACGGCCGCATTGTCGGGATGATCGAAACCATGCTGGCCGACGATCACCTCTGGATCGAGAATGTCTGCGTCGCGCCGCAGGCGCAGGGCAGGGGTATCGGCCGGCTGCTGCTGGAGCGGGCCGAGCAGAAGGCGCTAGAGGCCGGCCGCCCGGAGTTGCGCCTGCTGACCAATGGCGCCTTCGCCGCCAATGTGTTGTTGTACAAAAGCCATGGCTATACGATCGACCGGGAGGAGCCATTCATGGGTGGCATGACGGTCTATATGAGCAAGGGATTGACGCGATAGCGGGCAATCGGAGGCATGGATACGACGATGGCGGCCAGGGTCAAATTGAAGCAACTTCCCGGGCCGTACGCGATTTCGCGGCTCGGAGCGGGCGACAGCATTCCCGGCTGGGCGGACGGGCCGGGCTTCGTCAGCATCACCAGGACCGACGACGAGCTTTCGATCACGTGCCTGCAGGATCGTGTTCCAGGCACGGTCAAGCACGATGGTGACTGGGTCGCCTTCAAATTGCAGGGGCCTTTTGCTTTCGACGAAACCGGCATCGTGCTGTCGGTCATCCAGCCGCTGTCAGAAAACGGGCTGGGCATCTTCCTGGTGTCCACCTTCGATGGCGATCATTTGCTGGTGAAGGCGGCGGATCAGGATGCGGCGAGACAGCATCTGGTCGAGGCGGGACACACGGTGCTGTAATTCATCCCACGCCATCGAAAACGGCTGGGTTCTCTGGCCCAACGCCTCTGGCTCAATCACTGGCGCGCTGGCTCAACCACTTCGGGGGTTGCGTTTGACAGCGGCGTTTGTGCATCGTTATCACTAGCTGGATATCACGGCCGGAACGGCCACGCGGCACCCCCAAGGAGAAAACCATGTCACACAATTTGCAGTTCTATATCGATGGTGCGTGGGTCGATCCTGTTGTGCCCAACACGCTCGATGTCATCGATCCGTCGAACGAGGATGCCTTCGCGCAGATCTCGCTCGGCTCCAAGGCCGATGTCGACAAGGCGGTGGCCGCCGCCAAGCGCGCTTTCCAAACATTCGGCTTCACTTCGGTGGAAGAGCGCCTCGATATCCTGAGCCGCATCATCGCCGTCTACAAGAAGCGCAGCAAGGACCTGGCGCTTGCCGTGTCGCGCGAGATGGGCGCGCCGCGCCAGATGGCGCTCGACAGCCAGGTCGGCATTGGTCTGGCGCATCTGGCCAAGATGGCGGAAGTGCTCAAGACTTTCCAGTTCCGCCACGTCAAGGGCAGCGCGCTGATCGCCAAGGAGCCGATCGGCGTCGTTGGCCTGATCACGCCGTGGAACTGGCCGTTGAACCAGATCACCTGCAAGGTGGGTCCCGCGCTCGCCGCCGGCTGCACCATGGTGCTGAAGCCGTCCGAGATCGCGCCGCTCGACGCCATCATCTTCGCCGAGATCATCGACGAGGCCGGCGTGCCGAAGGGCGTGTTCAACCTCGTCAACGGTGACGGCCCCGGCGTCGGCCAGGCACTGTCCAGCCATCCCGACGTCGACATGATGTCGTTCACCGGTTCGACCCGGGCCGGCATATTGGTGGCCAAGGCCGCCGCCGACACGGTCAAGCGCGTGCACCAGGAGCTGGGCGGCAAGTCGGCCAACATCCTGTTCCCGGATGTCGACCTGGCCACCGCCGTCACCAAGGGCGTCGCCGGCTGCTTCAGCAATAGCGGCCAGTCCTGCAACGCGCCAACCCGCATGTTCGTACCGCGCGACCGTCACGACGAAGCGGCGGGCTATGCGAAGGCGGCAGCGGAGAAGTTCGTGGTCGGGCCGGCCGACGGCGCCAACACCAAGCTTGGCCCTGTCGTCAGCCAGGTCCAGTTCGACAAGATCCAGGACCTGATCCAGGCCGGCATCGACGAAGGTGCGACGCTGGTCGCCGGCGGCCCCGGCCGCCCGGCCGAACTCAACCGCGGCTATTACATCAGGCCGACCGTGTTCGCCGACGTCACGCACGACATGCGCATCGCGCGCGAGGAAATCTTCGGGCCGGTGCTGGCGATCCTGCCCTACGACACGGTCGAACAGGCGGTCGAGCAGGCCAACGACACTGTCTACGGCCTGGCCTCCTACATCCAGGCCAAGGACATCCAGAAGGCGCGCGACGTGGCGGCACGCATGCGCTCGGGCAATGTCTACATCAACTACCCGACCTGGGACGCCGGCCTGCCCTTCGGCGGCTACAAGCAGTCGGGCAACGGCCGCGAATACGCCGAGTATGGCCTCGAGGATTTCCTCGAGATCAAGGGCATCGCGGGGTACGAGGCGGCGGAGTAGGCGCGACGCGGTTCGGGCCGGCGGTAGTGCCGGCCCACTTCATCTGTTTGGCATCCGAGGCCGCCATCTAGGAATTGACGTGGCGGCTTTATCGAACTTTGCTTGCGGCCAACTGCCGAGCATTTATGATGGTGTCGCGGAAATTCTTGGTTTTCCACACGAACCGCGGATGAGCCGGAAGCTGGAAAAGTCAGAGCCCGACGAGAGTCTCTACCAAGTCTTTGTCGACGATAATTTCCATTATCGTGACGAGAGCCATCGGTATTTGGACGGACAATTCGCAACCTATGATGAGGCGGTGGCGCACTGCCGTGCCATAGTCGACGGCGAACTGGAAAATGCTTTCAAACCGGGAGCAACTGCCGAACAGCGGTTTGAGACATACAGTCTGTTTGGCCTGGATCCGTTCATCAAGACACCGCCCGGGCGACGGGTCGATCCGCCTTTTTCCGCTTGGGATTATGCAAAGGAGCGGTGCGGAATCCTGCCTCGCGACGCTGCCATTCCAGAAGCCTGATTTTCAGCGCTTCTTGCCAATTGGCAAATACATGCTATATCTCTGCCAATAGCAGAGGTGAGCAACATGCAGCTTCAGTCCATCGTCACCACGCCGGCCACGGTTGGGTCAGCCATTTCGGAAGAAGAGGCGGGCGCACTGGCGCGTACCACGGTCAATCTGTTCAAGGCGTGGAACCTCACCGATCTGGAGGCCTGCATCCTGCTCGGCGGCATGTCGGCGCGCACCTGGGCGCGTTGGAAGGAGGGCGGCATCGGCCGGATCGACCGCGACCTGCGCACACGCATGGCGCATCTGATGGGTATCCACAAAGGCCTGCGCTATCTTTTCACCGAGCCGGCGCGCGGCTATGCCTGGATCCGCAAGCCCAATGCCATTTTCGGCGGCCAGTCGGCGCTCGACCTGATGCTGCGTGGTGAAATCTCCGACCTTGCGGCGATGCGCGAATGGCTCGATGCGGAGCGTGGCGCATGGTGAGTGGGCTCGCGGTCCGGCGCCGCGTCCACTGGCAGCAGACGTTTCGCATCATCCGCTCCATCCATCCGCCGATCGACCTGTTCGAGGACATTGCCGATCCGCGCGACTGGGAGGCGCTGGCCTCGGTGGAGGAGAAGACCAATCCGCGCATCCGGCTGGAGATCGGCGACCTCGGCAAGGTTACGGCCGCAAGGCGAGTGTCCGGCCCCGGCGCCAGCTTCGTCATGGCGCCGTTCGTGCATTGTTCGACGCTGCGGCCTGGGCGCTTCTCGGATGGCAGCTACGGCCTCTATTATGCCGGCGACAGCGAGGATGTGGCGCTGGCCGAAACCATCCACCACCACCAGAATTTCATGCGCGCCACCAGCGAAGATCCGGGCTGGACGGCTGACTTTCGTGTGCTGATCGGCAGCGTCGACCGCGACCTCGATGACGTCAACGCCGTGCCCGGCGTGCTCGACCCCGATGATTACACCGCCTCGCAGGCGGAAGGGCGAGCACTTCGTGCCGCCGGCAGCGACGGGCTGGTGTGGAACAGCGTGCGCATGCCTGAGGGCCAATGCATCGGCATCTTCTGGCCCGACGTCATCCCCGTCCCGGTGCAGGGCCGGCACTACAGCTACCACTGGGATGGCAAGCGCGTGGATTTCGTGCGTCAGCACGATACCGGCAAGGTGCTGGCGGTCGTGTGACTGCGAGTGCTTCGTCGCCGATCTCAGCTGCGACCTCGCCAGCGGCGACTGGCTCGCTGAATCTGGTCATCGGGCGAGGACGAACGGCCGAGACGACGAGGGCGGTTGCAGGATTCCAGAGGCGTGAGGGATGCTGCGTTTCACGTATTTCAGCCTTTTCGGTTATTGCGTTTGTTTCGGATATTTCGGATAATGTCTGTCAGCCCAGTAATGGAGGCCGACAATGCCCAGGCTGCTTGAACGACCGATTCTGCCATCCGCCGATGACGCCGAACTGGCTGCACAAGCCAGCCGCCAGCTTTCGCTTGGCAAGCATGCGGGCGCCGAACTGCGCGTTCAGGTGGGTAATGAGACTCTACGCCTGCCTAAAAGCGTCGGCGATCTACTTTGCCATCTTCTCACGGAGATGGGCCAAGGGAATGCTGTGACCATAATCCCGGTTCACGCCGAACTCACGACGCAGGAAGCTGCCGACTACCTCAACGTATCGCGGCCATACCTCATTCGTCTGCTTGAGGAAGGCAAGCTGCCGTTCAACATGGTCGGTACCCATCGTCGGGTTAAATTTAGCGATCTGGCGACGTATCGGAGCAGCGTGGAGGACGGCCGGAAAAGAGTGATGGAGGAGTTGGCAGCGCAGGCTCAGGAACTGGGGATGGGCTATTAAGACATCTCCATACACCGCTGTCCTCGACGCTTGCGTTCTATATCCCGCTCCGTTGCGAGACCTTCTGCTGGAACTCGCCGCGGGGGGCAGTCTGTATCGAGCCAAATGGACCGAGGATATTCATGACGAATGGACGCGGAACCTCGCTAAAGACCGGCCAGACCTTAAGCCGGAGCAGATAGCGAGGACGCGCGACCTGATGAACCGCTCCGTGCCGGATTGCCTGGTCGAAGGCTATCAGGAACTGATACCAAGTTTGACACTCCCCGATGAAAATGACCGGCATGTCCGGGCAGCAGCTATCGTTTCGGCAGCCGATGCCATTGTCACTTTCAATCTGAAGGACTTCCCTAAGCCGGTTCTCGACAAGTACCTGTTGGATCTGATCCATCCCGACGAGTTCATCTTCAATCAGTTCGGGATCAATGATGCCGCTGTTCTGATGTCAGCACAGCGATGCCGTCTCCGTCTCAAGAATCCACCGAAAACGGTTTCCGAGTATCTGGATATGCTGGAGATGCAGGGTCTGCCAAAGACTGTGAGCCGTCTCCGCACCTATGCGGGAGTTATTTAGCCCGCCTGCTGCCAACGTGCCTTACGGTCTGGCAGCGCTCGAACAGACGCAGCCTTTTCCATTCTCGTTCGCTGCGGCGCACATTCAGATTCTGCGCCATACAGGATAGCGGCTTTCTAAGATCACCCCGAAAAATGGCATGGATTTCCTGCCATATCGTCTTCACCCGATCTATATATCGGTTGAGATCGATGCGAGGTGAAGATGGACCACGACATCATATTGAAGGCGCTGGCGCATCCGTTTCGACGCGATGTCCTGGCGTGGCTGAAGGAGCCTGAACAGCACTTCGCCGCGCAGGCGCATCCGCTCGAAATGGGCGTCTGCGCCAGCCAGTTCGACCATCGCGGCCTGGCGCAGTCCAGCGTCTCGGCGCATCTGGCGACGCTGGCGTCGGCTGACCTCGTGACGACGCGGCGGGTCGGCCAATGGGTGTTCTACAAGCGCAACGAAGAAACCATCGCCGCCTTCCAGGCCGCCTTGTCCGATCTCTGACGATCCTCCCCATCCTCCCCCGAATGCATGAAAGGCATTTCTCATGGCTACCCTCTTTGATCCCCTGCGGGCCGGCGATCTTGCGCTGGCGAACCGCATCGTCATGGCGCCGCTGACGCGCAATCGCTCGCCCAATGCCGTGCCCGGCGACCTCTCGGTGACCTACTACGGCCAGCGCGCCACGGCCGGGCTTATCGTGACCGAAGCCACCGCCATCAGCCATCAGGGCCAGGGCTACGCCAACGTGCCCGGCCTCTATGGCGCGGATCAGCTTGCCGGCTGGAAGCGTGTCACCGACGCCGTTCACAAGGCCGGCGGCAAGATCGTGGTGCAGCTCTGGCATGTCGGACGCATCTCGCACACCACGTTGCAGCCCGGCGGCGGCAAGCCGGTGGCGCCGTCGGCGATCAGGGCAAACTCCAAGACTTTCCTGGTCAAGCCGGATGGCAGCGGCGAGTTCGCCGAGACCTCCGAACCGCGCGCGCTCGATGCCGCCGAACTTCCCGGCATCGTCGAGGATTTCCGCCGCGCCGCCAAGGCGGCGATCGAGGTAGCGGGTTTCGACGGCGTCGAGATCCATGGCGCCAATGGCTATCTCATCGACCAGTTCCTGCGCTCGGGCACCAACCATCGCACCGATAATTATGGCGGCTCCATCGAGAACCGGACGCGATTCCTGTTCGAGGTGGTCGACGCGGTCACGGGCGCCGTTGGCGCCGGCAGGACCGGGATCAGGCTGTCGCCGGTGACACCCGCCAACGACACTTCGGATGCCGATCCGCAGCCGCTGTTCAACCATGCGGTGGCGGGCCTGGGCAGCCGTGGCCTGGCGTACGTCCATATCGTCGAAGGCGCGACCGGCGGCGCCCGCGACTTCAGCCAGGGCGACAGGCCGTTCGACTACGAAGAACTGAAGGCCGCCTATCACAAGGCCGGAGGAAACGGCGCCTGGCTGGTGAACAATGGCTATGACAAGGAACTGGCCGAAAAGGCTGTCGGGGACGGCTATGCCGACCTTGTCGCGTTCGGCAAGTTGTTTATCGCCAATCCCGACCTCGTCAGCAGGCTGAAGCGGAACGCCGGACTGAACGATCCGGACAAGACGACGTTCTATGGCGGCGACGCCAAGGGCTATACGGATTATCCGACGGCGGCCTAAGCCGCTCTCCCAAGTAGCCTACCCACAAGGCAGCCGGCTCCCGACGGGGGAGCCGGCCAGCCATCGCGCTATGCGCGATCGGATGAACATCTGGCCGGGACGCACGGGCGTGGAACCGGGCCTGGCTGAGCGCATTTCTTTTTGCGGTGACTTGCGGCGATCAGGAATTTGCCTGATCAAGTCGGTAGAGGGCCAACAACCGGCAATTGTGCTTCAAAACTGCTGACATGATGCTTCCCAGATTCCTGCGATCGATTGTAAAGGCGCGGCAACCTCTCGCGGGTCTGGCCATCCTGCTGTCGCTCGGCGCTCCCGCCCTGGCTGCCGACAGCCGTATGGATGTCTGCGCCAATGACAAGCTTGCACCGCCCAACCGGATCGTCGCCTGCACCAATGTGATTGAGGACAAGGCGACCTCGGCAAGCGATCGGGAAATTGCCTATTTCGATCGCGGCAACGCGTTGGACGCGGCCGGCGAATATGATCGCGCCCTGTCGGATTACGACAAGGCGATCGAACTCGATCCCAAGGACGCCGATGCCCTCAACAATCGTGGCCTGACCTGGAGCCACAAGAAGGACTATGACCGGGCGCTCGCCGACTACAGCAGGGCGATAGAGCTCAATCCGCAATTCGCTCTCGCATATGGCAACCGAGGCCTGATCTGGCACAGCCAGAAGCGCGACGAAGACCGCGCGATCGCCGATTTCAAAAAGGCGATCGGTCTCGAACCGCAAACCAGCGATGTCTACAACCTTCTCGGCAATGCGTATCTGCGCAAGGGCGACTATGACAGCGCCATCACCAGCTACAGCCAGGCGGTGTTTCTCGATCCCGAGAATCCCGACCAGTATTTCAACCTTGGACTGGCCTGGACCTCCAAGGGCAATCCGGAACGCGCCATAGCGGACTACAGCCAGGCGATCAGCCTCGACGCGAAGCATGTCGATGCCTATCGCTGGCGCGCCGACGCCTGGGTCAAGCGGGGCGACACCGATCGCGCCATGGCAGACTACGACGAGGCCTCAGGATCGACCCCAGCGATGCCGAGACTTTCCGCAACCGCGCCAAGGTCTGGGAGCGTAGACGGGACTACGACCGTGCCATCGCGAATTACGATCAGGCGATCGCCGTCGCTCCGAACGACGCGGTGGCTTACAACAGCCGCGGCTGGATGTGGGCGCGGAAACATGATGTCGACCGCGCCATCGTTGACTATGTCAAAGCGACCGCCCTCGATCCCAACTATGTGCTGGCTTATGACAATCTCGGTTTGGCGTGGTGGGATAAGGGCGACCTTGACCGTGCCATATCGGCCTACGACCAAGCCGTGACCATCGATCCGAAATACGCGCAGGCCTATAATGGCAGGGGGCTCGTGCGGATGGCCAGGAACCAGTACGACCTTGCCATCGCCGACTACAATATGGCGATCCTGACCGACGCCGGATTTGTCAGCGCCTACCGGAACCGGGGCGATGCCTGGAACCGCAAGGGCCTGTTCGACTACGCAATAGCCGACTTCGACCAGGCGATCAGTCGCGACCCGGAGGATGCCGGCGCCTATGTCAGCCGGGGCCGCAGCTGGATCTACAAGGCGGACTATACCAAGGCCATCGCCGATCTGGATCAGGCGATCCGCATCGGACCCAAAAGCGCCCGTGCCTACGACACGCACGGCTTGGCGATGGTCTACAAGGCCGACTATGCCGGCGCCCTGGCCGATTACGATGAAGCGATCCGCCTCAGCCCGAAAAATGCAAGCGCATATCAGGACCGCGGCATCGTCAGCTTCTATTTCGGCCTGCCCGCCAAGGCACAGGCCGACTTCGACCAGGCGGCCGAGATCAAGCCCGGGGATTCCTACCATGCGATCTGGCTCGACCTTGCGCGGCGGCGCAACGGGCAGCCCAGCATCCTTGCGGACGCCAAGCTCGACATGACCAAATGGCCGGCGGCGGTGGTTCGCCTGCTGCTCGGCCAGCAGACGCCGGAGGCCACGCTGCTGGCCGCCGACAATCCGGACGCGACGAAGAAAAGCGAGCAGGTCTGCGAGGCGAATTTCTACACGGCGGAGTTCCTGCGGCTGCAGCACCACGACGATGAGGCCCTGCGGCTCTACCGGTTGGCCCTGAGCGGCTGTCCTCGGGATTTCATTGAGTATACCGCCGCCACCAACGCGCTGCGCGTCATGGGCAGGGCGCCGTGACGTTCCGGTGGTGCTCCGGTCTGGCCGCCGCGGCAGTGCTGTTCGCGCTCGGCACGGCGGCGACGGCTGGATGTCGGCTGTTTGGCGCAGCCGACAATTTGATCCATTTCTCGACTTGATTGGGTCAACAATTTGCCTGAACGAGACGGCATGGATATTGCCGGTTCACAGTCGTTTCACGAATTGTCTGACGTGAAGTTCATCGATTGGGGTGGTCGAAATGGTGCGGGGCTATCTTGCTTGCCTGATGGCCCTGCATGCATTCAGTCTTCCCGCCATGGCCGCTGAGCCGAACGATTGTGGCAATGACAGGTTCAATGCCGAGATAAGAATCTCCGAATGCACGCGTTTGCTGGAGGATAAGGGCGCCTCCGCCGGCGAGCGAGCCAAGGCCTACTCGATGCGCGCGGCCCTGTTGGACATCAACCGCGAACATGATCGCGCCATCGCTGGTCTGGGCCGAGCGATCGCACTCGATCCCGGCAACAGCGGCGCCTTTCGCCAGCGGGCGTGGTTTTGGCTCAAGAAGCGCGATAACAACCGCGCCATCGCGGATTATGACGAAGCAATCAGGCTCGATCCCGGCAATGCGGCGATCTATCGGGATCGCGCGGATGCATGGGCCGATAAGGCATTCTACAAACGAGCCATCGCCGAATACGATCAGGCCATCGGCCTCGATCCGAAAAAATGCCGTCGGCTATAACAACCGCGGTCTGCTTTGGTCCCAGACGGGTGATACGGATCGAGCGATCGCCGACATCAACCAGGCGATCGACCTCGATCCGGACTATGCCGAGGCGTTGAACAATCGCGGTCGGATCTGGTCCGACAAGGGTGAGTACGACCTGGCTCTTGGCGACTATGATCATGCCATAGCCATCAATCCCGGCTATGTGAAAGCCTACGATAACAGGGGTCTCGCCTGGGCCGCCAAGGATGACTACGATCGCGCCATTGCCGACTACAATATCGCGATGGTGATGGACCCCTTCTATGCCGGGGTCTATCGGAGCCGCGCTGCTGCCTGGGGCCACAAAGGCAAATATGACCAGGCTATCGCGGACTATGATCACGCGCTCAGCATCGATCCTGGTGATGCCGCCGCCTACCTTGGGCGCTGCGATGCCTGGATATACAAGTCAAAATATAACAGGGCGATGGATGACTGTTACGGCGCATTGCGCTATTCGCCGAATTATGCCGATGCTTACGCATCTTTGGGTGACGCCGACATGTACAGGACCGACTATGTCGGGGCTTTTGCCGACTATAGCAAAGCTGTTCGTCTGGATCGAAAATTTGCCCGTTTTTATCTTAGCCGCGGCATAGCCAGCTTCTATTTCCCGTCTCCGATCAGTGCTCAGGACGATTTCGAAAGAGGGGCGGCGATGCGCCCTCAGGATTCGTATTACGCAATCTGGGCGGATCTTGCTCGGCGCCACAACGGACAGCCGAGTATTCTGCACGACGCCAAGCTCGACATGACGCAATGGCCGGCGCCGGTGGTGCGCATGCTGTTGGGGGAGCAGACGCCGGAAGCGGTCTTGGCGGCAGCCGAGAATCCACACGAGACCATCAGGAACGGGCAGGTCTGCGAGGCCAATTTCTACGCGGCGGAGTTCCAAAGGCTGCAGCGCCGTGACGACGAGGCCCTGAGGCTCTATCGGCTGGCATTGGGTGGTTGCCCACGACACTTCATAGAATATCTGGCGACGATCAGCGCACTGCGTTCCACAGGCAACGCTCCATGACCAAGGGAGACACACCTGATCCCCATGGCGGGCCAAGTGAGGCAATGACAGACCACCTTGTCGGCGACTGGAAGGTCCGCCGCACCATGATCGATTTCCTGACCGGCGCGACCCACCGCTTCGCCGGCGACGCCGTGGTCACGGAAGATGCCTTCACCGAGCGTGGGCTCATGCGGATCGGCGCCCATGAAATGCCGGCAAGCCGGCGCTACCGGCTCGAGCCGGGCGAGGCTTCGATGCGCATCCTTCATGCCGATGGAAGCGACTTCATCGAACTGGAGCCGAAGGCGGCGCAGGCCGTGCGCCATCTCTGCGGCGCCGATCTCTATGTCGGGCGCTTCTTCTTTCGCGGACGGGACGAATGGGCCGAGGCGTGGCGCGTCAAGGGGCCGCGCAAGAACTACGCAAGCCTTGGGTGGTTTTATCGACAGCAGGATACATCGTCTCGCTTGCGCTTAGAGTATGAGGACGAAGTCCGCGCGTTGGAGAACGCTCTCATTGCCGGGGAAGAATCTGGGGCACCCATTGCGTTCGACAGCACTGCATTCCTGAGCAAGATGCGAGCCAAGCATGCTAGGTGAGCGCCGCTAACATAGGTTCGAGGGCGCAGAAGGGAAAACCCTAAGCCGCACGCCCTCAATGCCTGAGAATCTTGCTCAGAAACGCCCGGCTGCGGTCGGTCCTGGGATGTGAGAAGAATTCGTCGGGCGTGCCGCTTTCGACGATGGCGCCGGCGTCCATGAACACCACGCGCTGGGCGACCTTGCGGGCAAAGCCCATCTCGTGCGTCACCACCATCATGGTCATGCCTTCCTCGGCGACGGCCACCATGACGTCGAGCACCTCGGAAATCATCTCGGGATCGAGCGCCGAGGTCGGCTCGTCGAACAGCATGATTTTCGGCCGCATGCCGAGGCAACGCGCGATCGCCACGCGCTGCTGCTGGCCGCCGGAGAGCTGTGCCGGATAGGCGTTGACCTTGTCGGCCAGCCCGACCTTGGCCAGCAAGTCGCGCCCGGCCTTTTCAGCTTCGGCGCGCGGGATTTTGCGGACATGGATAGGGGCCAGCGTGACGTTTTCGAGCGCGGTCTTGTGCGGATAGAGGTTGAAGGACTGGAAGACGAAGCCGATCTCGGTGCGCAGTTGCGTCATGTTGGTGGCGGGGTCGCCGAGGCGCTGGCCGTCGACGACGAGGTCGCCGTCCTTGATCGTCTCCAGGCCGTTGATGCAGCGGATCAGCGTGCTCTTGCCCGAGCCGCTCGGGCCGCAGACGACGACCACTTCGCGCGGCTCGACGCTGAGCGTGATGTCCTTCAACACGTTGAGCGCGCCGAACCATTTGTTGACGCCGCGAAAGTCGATCATGCCGATTTTGGCGAGACCCGTTTTGGTCATACTTGGCGTGCTCATATCCGTGCGCCCTCTGGGGTTCGATGTCACAGTTGCACCTCGCCATGCGCCGCGCCCATGCGGCGTTCGAGCCGGCGGGCCAGCATGATCAAGGGATAGCAGACGATGAAATAGCCGACGCCGACGAGGAAGAAGACCAGCAGCCCGTTGGGCACACGCTGCACCACCAGCCAGCCGACGCGGGTGAGGTCGGTCAGCCCGATCGCCGAGACGACGGAAGAGTCTTTGATCAGCAGCACATATTGCCCGACCAGCGGTGGCAGCACGATGCGCATCGCCTGCGGCAGCACCACCTGGCGCATGCGCTGCCAGCGCGACAGGCCGGATGCCAGCGCTGCCTCGACCTGGCCTGTCGGCACCGAGCGGATGCCGGCGGCGACGATCTCGCAGATGAAGCAGGCGGCGAGATTGGTCAGCGCGATGATGCCGGCGGTGAAGGCATCGAGCTCGATGCCGAATTCCGGCAGGATGAAGAAGATCAGGAAGATCTGCACCAGGAACGGCGTGCCGCGGATCAGGTCGACCCAGGCGCCGATGACACCCGAGAGCAGCCGGTTGCCACCGGTGCGCAAGATGCCGAGGCCGAAGCCGAGCAAGGTGCCCGCCACCAGGCTGATCAGCGACAGCACCACCGTCATGCCGAGGCCGCGCAAGGCGAGGGGATAGGAGCCGGCGAGGCTGAGGAATTGTTGCCAGATCATGTGCGCGCCCCCGCCGTGCCGAGCCAGCGGCTGGAGAGAACGGCCAGTCCCTTCAGGCAATAGTAGAGCAGCAAATAGAAGGCGGCGATGGTGACAAAACCTTCCGCCGGCATGAAGCGGTCGGAGGCGAGCAACTGGCCGGCGCGCGTCAGTTCGGCAACCGAGATCAGTGACAGCAGGGCGGAATCCTTGACCAGCACGATCGCCTGGCCGAGCAGCGGCGGGATCGTCACCTTGAAGGCTTGCGGCAGGACGACCAGGCGCATGCGCTGGACATAGGTCATGCCGGAAGCGACGCTCGCCTCGACCTGGCCGCGCGGGATCGACAGGATGCCGGCGCGAATGATTTCAGCGATATAGGCGCCGCTGTTCAAAGATAGTGCGAGGATGCCGACGACGAGTTCCGGCAGCACGAAGCCGAGCCGGGGCAGGCCGAAATAGAGGAAGTAAAGCTGCGCCAGCAGGGGCGTGGCGCGCACGGCGTCGATATAGGCCTTGGCCGGCGCGCGAAACAGCCAGCCGCGCTGCAAGTTCATGGCGCACAGCACGATGCCGACGACGAGTGCGCCGACAAAGGACAGCGCCGACAGCCAGACGGTCGTGACCAGGCCCTGCCCGAACAAAGGCAGGTATTCGACGATGGTGCGGAAACTGAAATTTTCGAGCATGGCCGTGCGGCGGTGAGAGGTGATAGCGAATAGGGAATAGCGAATAGCGAGTAGGGGAGTAGGGAGCAGCGAAGCGTGGCCGGAACGGCCATTCCCTATTCGCTACTCCCTATTCGCTACTCGCTAATTCCTCAGTGATCCTTCTTCCAGGCGTCGGAATTCACCCAGTAGTCGAGGTTCTTCTGCAGGCGGCCGTCGATCGTGACCTGGTTGAGGAACAGGTTCATCCAGACCAGCAGGTCCGGCTCGTCATAGCGGGTGGCGAAGGCGAGCGGCTCCTTCGACAGCAGGTCCGGCATGATGGTGAAGCTGCCGGCCGGATAGGCTGTCGACTGGCCCTTGACCGCCGAGACGTCGTTGACGCCGCAATCGGCCTGGCCGTTGTTGACGGCGTCGAGCAGCAGCGGACCGCCGCCCTTGTAGCTCTTGATGTCGGCATCGGGGAAGGCGGTCTTGGCTTCCTTCTCGCCGGTGGCACCGAGCAGCACGGCGATCTTGGTGCCCTTGGCCTTGCAGTCCTCGGTGGTCTTGAACTTGCTGTCGGCCTTGGTGAAGACGGTGCTGCCCGTATACATGTAGGGCGTGGTGAAGGCGACCTTCATGCCGCGCGCCAGCGTCGGCGTCATGTCGGCGACCAGCAGATCGGCCTTGCCGGACAAGAGCGCCGGGATCAGGCCGTCCCAGTCGAAGTCGAGGAATTTGATTTTAACGCCCATTTCCTTGGCCATCAGCTCGGCCAGTTCAACCGAACTGCCGGTGCGTTCGCCATTGGCGCCGACCAGCGAGAAGGGCGGTCCCTGCGTTTGCACGGCGACGCGCAATTCGCCGCGCTTGGTGATCTCGTCGAGCGTTCCGGCACTGGCGGCAGCGGTCAAGCCCGCGAGCGCAAGTCCGGCGATGAAAAGTCTGGCAATCTTCATTTTGGCATTCCTCCCTGTTGTCGTTTTGTTGTTTTGCCCGAGGGTTTCCTTGGGCGCTTTTTGAGCGGCGGCGCCGTTTGGCGGCGGGCCGTTCGAAAATCCTCAGTCCCAGGTCACCGTCTCGGCAACCTTGATGCCGCGTTTGGCCAGCGCGTCGAAAAAGGGTTCGTCGGGCACATGCAGCAGCGGGTTCAAAAGGCCCGGTGTGGTGATCTCGCGCCGCGCGAGCATCTGCGCCACGATGCTGGCGGGGTAGCCGACGCCGAGGCTCATGCCGAACAGGCCGGACACCAGGTCGCGTTCGATGATCAGATCGGATGTCACCGTCTTGGCACGGCCATCTTCGAGGCCGGAAAAGACATTGCGCATCACGCACAAATCCTTTTCGCCGGGACCGTATTGCAGTTGCGGGCCGAGCAGCCGGCCGAGGAATTCGCGCGGGCTGTTGGAGGTGCCGGGCACCTTGTCCTCGGACAGGAAACCGAGCTCCTTCAGCGGCGCCCAGAAGGCCGACCATCCCGGCCAGCGCAGCGTGTAGCGGCCGGAGCGCTGTAGGCCCTTGGCGGCCGGAAGCATCTCGACATAATGCAGCGCGTCGCCATTGGGGAAGGCTTCCAGCCGGCCAAGGCCGGCGACCTCAATCTCATGGATGAAAGCACTGTCGTGCTGGCGGGCGGCGGGCACTTCGACGCGCTTGCCGTCCTCGATCATCACGCTGTCGCGGTTCTGGCTGACCAGAACCATGTCGAAGTTCCAGCTCACCTTGTAGCAAAGCGGCTTGGCCATCGCCTTCGGCTCGGGAATGCCGCCGCAATAGGAATCGATTGACGTGATGGCGTCGAACTGCCTTGCGGCGCGGGCGTAGAGCACGAGGTCGATGCCGGGGTCGAGCCCGCATTCGGTCATGATCGAGACACCGGCCTGTTCGGCTTCCGGCGCCAGGTCGGCGATGGCCTTGCCGTAATTGGTGGTGACCAGCGGTGTGCGGGTGGCGATGGCGGCTTGCACTGCCTCGCGCATCAATGGCTGCGGCAACAGATCGATGACGGCGTCGGCGTTAGCCAGCACGCTCACAAGTGCCGGTCCGATCGCGCCTTCAGGCACGACGAAACGCACGCGGGAAAGGTCGGTCAGATCAGCCAGCCGGGCCGCACCATCCGGCGCGGTATCGACGCAGGTCACCTCCTCGACACCGCTGGCGACGAGATCGGCGATGGCCGCCCGGCCTTGCAGGCCGAGGCCGCCGAGAACCGCGATCTTCATGCCGGCTCCTTGCGCGCGTCTTCAGACCAGCAGCCTTCCGGCAGGCTGACCCATTTGTTGCAGGACGCCATGACGACGAAGGTCTCGCTGCGCATGACTTCGCCCGGCTCGCCGGCACCGGGGATCAGCTCGCTGGTGACACGGTAGAGATCGGCGACGTCACCGGCCACCGTCACGTCGACGATGATGTCGAAGCGCCCGGTGACCACCGAAGCCGAGTTGACGAAGGGCAGTTCGGAAATGCGCTGCGCCAGCTCGCGGGCCCGGCCGCGGCCCTGGGCATTGATGCCGACAATGGCCGAGATCAGTTCGGGACGCTCGGTCAGGTTCAACAGCCCGACGATCTTGAGCAGGTTGCGGTCGAGCAGGTTGCGCAGCCGCGAGCGCACCGTCGGCACCGAAATCGCCAATGTCTCGGCGAGGCGGTTGATGCCCGGCTGGGCGTCCTGCGACAGCTGTTTGACCAGCCGTCGATCGGTCAGATCGAGATGTTCCCGCAAAGTTCCTGTCTTTCACAAATGAGAAAAATTGAACGATTTTTCTTTCTTATGTGAAAAGACCTTATGGTGTATTTTTAATAACAGCAAGAGAGAGTTGCTGAGAAGCACGATCAGGCTTGTGCGGTGGGCCGAATGACGATCTCGCCCACATCGACCTCGGCCGGTTGCTCGATCGCGAAGGCGATGGCTCGGCTGATCGCATCGGGGGTGATGGCGATTTCGCCCATGCGTTTTTCGATCTCCGCCTTGACCTTGGGATTGGTCATCGAGTCGGCGAAGTTTGTCTGGACGATGCCCGGCGATATGTTCGTCACGCGCAGCTTGGGGCCGGCTTCAAGCCGCAGGCCTTCGGCGATCGCCCGAACCGCATTCTTTGTTCCGGCATAGACCGCCATTGTCGGGCTGATCGTCAGCCCGGCTGTGGAAAGAAGGTTGATGAAGTGGCCAAAGCCCTGGCGGCGGAACACCGGCAGGGCGGCAGCGATGCCATAGAGCGGACCCTTGATGTTGATGTCGATCATCTCCTCCCAATCCTCGACGCGCAGTTCATCGAGGAGCGAGATCGGACCGATGCCCGCATTGTTGATCAGGACATCGATCTTGCCGAACCTGTCGCAGGCAAGGGCAACGAGCTTGGTGAGATCCTCACGGTTCTTCACATCCATTGCCAGGAATGCCGCCTTGCCGCCCGCGCTCTCGATACGATCGACGAGCGCCTCAAGGCGATCGGAACGCCGGGCCCCGAGCACCATCCTGGCCCCACGCCCGGCCAGCAGAAGCGCGGTTGCCTCGCCCATGCCGCTGCTTGCACCCGTGATTGCGATGACTTTTCCCTTTATTCCAGACATGATTGTCTCCTTTCACGATCTAATATTGTGAAAGGCGTCTGGATTATCTATGCTTGAAACTCCATTGTTTCGTCGCGATCGTCCAATCCTGCCATGATCGATCCCCTATCCGACGTGCTCTCGCTTCTCGACATCGCGAGCGCGCGTTGCACGCGTCTCGAAGTGGGCGGGCGATGGTCGTTTCGTTTTCCGGCGAAACCCGCGCTGAAGTTCGCGGCTGTTCTTCGTGGTCGATGCTGGATCGCATTGCCGGAGGAGCAACCTTTTCCGCTCGGCCCCGGCGATACTTTTCTGCTGGCCAACGCCCCTGCCTATGTGATCGCCAACGATCTTTCCATGCAGCCCGAAGACGGGATGTCGTTCTTCGACTGGGAGCATTCGAATGTCGCCCGGCACGGCGGTGATGAAACGGCGCTGGTCGCGGGAAGCTTCGTGTTCGAAGGCGGCAATGCGCAGCTCCTGCTCGATGCCCTTCCCCGATTCATGCACATCCCTGGAAGCGATCGGGCAGCGACGATCCTGCGCGGCTCGCTGGCGGTGCTCGACGAAGAACTCGATGCGGCGTCGATGGGCGCGACGCTGATGACACGCCGCATGGGCGACATCCTGCTCGTGCAGACGTTGCGGGCTTACGTCGCCAAGGAAGGCACAAGCAGCATGGGCTGGGTCGGCGCGTTGACCGACCGACGCATCGGCGCTGCCCTCAGCCTGATCCACAATGATCCCGGCCATGGCTGGACAGTCAATGAACTTGCCACGTCCATCGGCATGTCGCGCTCCGGCTTTGCGCGTTATTTCAAGGAACTCGTCGGCATGGCACCGCTCGACTATCTGACTCGTTGGCGGATGCATCGCGCACGGGACGCCATGCGTCGGTCCGGGGCTTCGGTTGGCAGTCTGGCGCAATCGCTCGGCTACGCCTCCGAAAGTGCTTTCGGCAATGCATTCAAGCGCGTGTTCGGGCGTTCCCCGACGCAGCTCCGGCAGGCCGAAAACGCGGAGTAAACGTCGAGCTGTAGTTGGGTCGCCCACTGCTCGTCCTCGAGCTGCCGGGTTCAGGCCATGGCCGCGGCCAGCAGCTTTGCCTGCGGCGTCAGCTCGTCGAAGCTGCGGGCGCAGAGGTTGAGCTGGCGCGTTGCCCAGTCGTCGCTGAGCCGCAGGCTGCGAAGCCGGCGGGCCGAGCGGCACTTTCCGGCACGATGGCGATGCCGTTCAGGCGAGCTCAGTGGGCTCTGGCGTGGCGCGCAGGCGGCCGATATCGCGCAGGGGTGGCGCACCGAACAGGCGGGCATATTCACGGCTGAACTGGGAAGCGCTTTCATAGCCGACGGAGAAGGCGACGCCGGCCGCATCGCCTGACGTGGCGAGCAGGCGCCGGCGCGCTTCATTGAGGCGGATGCGCTTCTGGTACTGGATCGGCGTCATTGCCGTGACCGCCTTGAAGTGGCGGTGGAACACCGAGGCGCTCATGCCGGCTGTCCGGGCGAGATCCTCGACGCGGAACGGCTCGGCATAGTGGGCGCGGATCCAGCCCAGCGCGCGGCGAATCTGTGACAGGCGGCTGTCGGCGCCGGCAATCTGGCGCAGCATGGCGCCTTGCGGTCCCTGCAGCAGCCGAAACAGGATTTCGCGTTCGAGCAACGGCGCCAGCACGGGGATTTCGGCCGGATGATCGATGAGCTCGATCATGCGTAGCCACGCATCGACCAGCGCCTCGTCGGCCCGGCTGACGGCAAAACCATGGCCGATCGGCGCCTCGGCCACGGGCGGCATGTCGAGCAGCAGCGAGGCGATGAGCGTGGTGTCGAAGGCCAGGCTGACGGAGAGGTAGGGATGTTGCGGGCTGGCCTGCACAACCTTGCCGACAGCTGGCACCTCGACCGCGGCGATGAAGTAGCGGCCGGCATCGTAATGCAGCAGCTGATCGCCGATCATGACGGATTTGGCGCCCTGCAAGACCAGGCAAAGCCTTGGGTCGTAGAGCCCCGGCAACGGCCCGGTCGTCGCCTCGCCCTTCATGATGGCGACACGGGGAATGCCGGTTTCGGTCAGCCGGCCGCGCGCATGGCGCATCACCAGCGCTTTGAGGTCGTCGAGCGATTTCATCACAGCCTGTAGATCGCATCGGCACGGCCGGCAATCAAGCTTCCGGCAGGAATAGGCAAGAACTTACCAGTTTTCGGCACGCGGCGGCCAGCGGTCCGCACCATCTCTGCCGCAGACCAACCACGGATCAAACTGGAGATGGAAATGACCGACAAGACCGCATTGGTGACCGGTGCCAACAAGAGCATCGGCTACGAAACCGCGCGCCGGCTGGGCGAAGCCGGCTACAGGGTTTGGCTGGGCAGCCGCGACAGGGAACGCGGCGAAGCGGCGGCAGCCGCGCTCAGGCAGAAGGGCCATGACGTGCGCGTGCTGGATATCGACGTCGCCAGCGACGCCAGCGTCAAGGCGGCCGCCACGCGCTTTTTGCAGGAGGACGGACGTCTCGATGTGCTGGTCAACAATGCCGGCGTCCTCGGCTCAATGCTCGCTCCCAGCGAAGAGCCCATAGCCATCATCAAGGATGTCTACGAGGTCAATGTGTTTGGCCCGATCCGCACCACTCAGGCCTTCCTGCCGCTGCTCAAGGCAGCTCCGCGCGCCAATGTGGTGATGGTTTCCAGCGGGCTGGGGTCACTCGGCGGGTTGACCGATCCGGCCAATGAATTTTATGCGATCAATATCCTTGGCTACAACAGCTCCAAGACGGCGCTAAACGCCGCCACCGTTGCCTTCTCGAAGGAGCTTGCCGCGGCTGATATCAAGGTCAATTCGGCCGATCCCGGCTATACCGCGACGGACTTCAACGGACACACTGGCTATCGCACCGTGGAGCAGGCGGCCGAGATCATTGTTCGCCTGGCGACCCTGGACGAGAATGGTCCGACCGGCGGCTATTTCTACGATGAGGGTCCGTTGCCCTGGTGAAGGCCCGGCAGGCCACCCTCTCTGTTCACGCCAGCGCCGCGCCAGCAGCTTCGCCTGTGGTGTCAGCTCGTCGAAGCTGCGGGCGCAGAGGTTGGGCTGGCGCGTCGCCCAGTCGTCGCTGAGCCGCAGGCTGCGAAGCCGGCGGGCCGAGCGGCGCGCGGCACTTTCCGGCACGATGGCGATGCCCGCGCCTTGCGCGACCAGCCGGCAGACATTGTCGAGGCCGGGCACGCGGATGCGGATGTGCAGATGGCCGCCGAGGCGAAGGCTGACAGCGCAACTTTCACGTTGTGCGCGAGCCGCATGTCCGTCAAATCTTTTGCGATGGAGATATGCGATGAGTGACAAGACCTCAGGCCAGCAAGGGCTCGGACTTCTTGAAAGCATGGCGATCGTGCTGGCCGTCGCTGTGGCTTCGCTTGCCATGGCGCAGGCACAGCCCGGGTTGCGGGGATGTACGACAACGGCGGCTTCAATCAGCCCCGATGCCGCGCCGGCGAAACCCCGACCCGACGCCGACGCGACGGACATGCTGCTGCATGACTGATCCCGTGGTGCAGGTGCGGTCATGCTGAGTGCCGGCATCACCGCCTGGATCTGTGCCGTCTTCTTCGCCGCCGGCTTCGTCAAGGGCGTCGTCGGCATGGGGTTGCCGACCGTGGCGATGGGGTTGCTGGCGGTGACGATGCCGCCGGCCGAGGCCGCCGCCTTGCTGCTGATCCCGTCGCTGGTCACCAATCTCTGGCAGTTGTTTACCGGTCCATCTTTCGGCGGCCTGTGCAAGCGGCTGTGGACGATGATGGCCGGCATCCTGCTGGGCACCGTCGCCGGGGCAGGGGTGCTGACCGGCGCACATGCGGGCGCGGCCTCTGCGGGGCTCGGCGCAGCCCTTGTGCTTTACGCCATTCTCGGCCTGCTCAGGCTTGGCTTCATCACGCCGGCGCGCCACGAGGCCTTGATGTCACCGCTGGCCGGCGTGGCGACCGGGCTGGTCACCGGCGCCACCGGCGTCTTCGTCATCCCGGCGGTGCCCTATCTGCAATCGCTGCGGCTGGAGAAAGAAGATCTCATCCAGGCGCTCGGCCTGTCTTTCACGGTCTCGACGGCGGCCCTTGCTATTGGCCTGTTCCGGACGGGAGCACTGGCGTCGCCGACGGCGCAACTGACAGGGTCGATCCTGGCGCTGCTGCCGGCGCTGGCCGGCATGTTCATCGGCCAGGCGCTGCGCCAGAAAATGAGCGTCGAGACTTTTCGCACGGTGTTCTTCGTCGGGCTGCTGGCGCTTGGGGTGTATCTCGCGCTGGAGGCGCTGCGGTGAGGTTGCCCTCACTCGGCAATCGACCTGATAACCCGCGCCGGGTTTCCACCCACAAGCGTGTTCGGGGGAACGTTCTTCGTGACCACCGAGCCCGCCGCGACAACAGAGTTTTCGCCCACCGTCACGCCACCGATCACCGTCGCGCCGGCGGCGATCCAGACGTTGCGTTCGATGACGATCGGCTTTGCGGTGGTGAAGGCGCGCCGCCGTGACGGTTCGAGTGGATGGCCTGAGGTGATGAGGCTGACATTCGGCCCGATCAGCACATCGTCGGCGATGTCGAGCCCGCCAAGATCATAGAACGTGCAGTTCTGATTGATGAAGACATTGCGGCCGACGCGGATGTCGGCCCCGCCGGTCGTGTAGAAGGGCGGGATCAGCAGAAAGCTGTCATCCACTTGTCTGCCGATGAGTTCGCTGAACACGGCGCGGACTTCGGCTGCGTCGTTGAACGTCAAACGGTTGAGACGGGCGGTGATCGCCATCGCCCGTTTGACGTCCGCCAGCATGGCCGCCGATTCCGCCGTTCTTCCGGGGATTATCCTGGTGCGACCGTCATCCGCCATTCGTTGCTTTCCTCCGGGCACGGTCGAACGAATTTTGGCGCGTCCGCGCCGGGAGCGCCCTGGCTGTCTATTCGAGCATGATTCCGAAAGCCGGTTCCAGCTTGGGAGAACGTCTACCGAACCACCAGCACCGGGATTGTGGTATAGGACAACACTTCCGCCGTCTGGCTGCCGAGAAGCAGCTTGCCCAGCCCGCGGCGGCCGTGTGAGGCCATCACGATGAGGTCGCAGCCTTGCGCCTGCGACAGTTCCAGGATCGCTTCGGCTGGCCTTTTGTCCTCGACATGGACCACCTTGGCGGACACGCCGGCCGTGTCGGCTGAAGCTTTGCACTTGGCCAGAACCTCCTTGCCGTATTTGCGCGCCTCTTCCTGATAGGTGGCCAGTTCATCGCCCGCGGCAAAGCCGGCCATGGCGCCGCCCCAGGCGAAGATCGGGAATTGTTCCGAGACGGTGACAAAGGTGACGGTGGCGCCGATGCCTTTCGCCAATGTGAGGCCATGGGCAACGCCCTTGTCGGCCAGTTCCGATCCGTCGGTGGCGATGAGCAGATGTTTGTACATGATGATCTGACCTGTTGTGCAAGTGCCGGTGCCCTTGGGGTGGCGGGAGCCTTGTCGGGCTGACCTTGATATAAGTTCGCTAGCCGCTCCGTCACAGGGCCAGCTTGATGCGGATGAAGGCCAGGCAAGGGCAGTTTGGGAATTCGCGCCAATGTCAGGCCATTCCGGTGCAGCCAGCCATCAGCGATGCGGTCACCTGTCTGCAAACATTGCCGATCGCAAACGATTGGCCGCCGAGCATGCCCGGCGGCCAATCGTCAAACGCTATGATCCTCGGCTTAGATCGGCTTAGAAAGGTGCCGCCGGCAGCTCCTGGGTGCCTTCGAGCTTCACAGCCTGGAGTTCGTTCGCGTCATAGCCAAGAGCCCGCAGGATGGTGGGAGCTACCTGTGTCGTCTGCACCAGAGCTGGCACCGACCTCGGCTTGAGCGAAGGAGCGCTGATGAGAAGCGCCACGTTGCGGTCGTTCACATTGGCACCACCGTGCTCGGCAATCTTCGAGCCGGATGTGTAGACCACGCCTGGATTGACGGTGGCTATGAAGTCGGGCGTACGGCTGTCGGTGGCCGGATCCTGATAGGCGAGAGCAAGCGCATTCGGCGGCTGGATCTGGGCGATGCCTTCAGCCTTGCTCGATTTCTCGAG
Organism: Mesorhizobium huakuii; assembly: GCF_014189455.1. Classification (NCBI taxonomy): domain Bacteria; kingdom Pseudomonadati; phylum Pseudomonadota; class Alphaproteobacteria; order Hyphomicrobiales; family Phyllobacteriaceae; genus Mesorhizobium; species Mesorhizobium huakuii. Next base: position 890,701 of record NZ_CP050296.1, on the reverse strand, counting down.
ATAATCCTGCGCGGCCGCGAGGTTTTTCACCCTGTCTTGCGGTTTGAGCCAGATCAGCGCGGCGTCGTCGGCGATGTGGAAGGCATAGCCCGGTGTCTTCGTATAGGGATCATCGTCCAGAGGCTGGAACGATGCTGGGTCGATGGGCGACTGGCCATGCTTCGAGGCAAGTATGATCAGGGTCGAGTCGGCCAGATGATTGCCCTTGAGTGCAGCCATCAGTTCGCCGAGGGCGCCGTCGACATAGGCGAGCTGCCCGGCAAGACCATTGCTCGGCGCGCCGCTGGCATCCAGATAGCCGCCGACCAGACCGGCCTCGTCGCCAGGACCGGCCTTGGGAAGCTTCTGGCCCACGCTCACCGCCTGGAAATTCATGCCGAACAGCGTCGGAACCGCAGCGGGATGCGCGCCGGTGCTGTCGAGGCCCTTGATTTCGTTGATCACCGCATGGACACGCGCTTCATCGAAGTCACGCTCGGCCTTGAAGCTGCCCGTCGTCTTGACCTTCGTGCCGGGGATCAAGCTGTCCTGTTCCAGCGCGTAGAGGTCGTCGACGCCTTTGCCCGAAGGTCCGTTCAGCCATTCGTAGGCCGGGTGCTTGTCGGACCAGGCCGTGCGGCCGCCATGCGCTTTCACGATTTCGAAGACATTGTTGACCCGCACGAAATCATGTGGATAGACCACCGAGCATTTGCCGTTGATCAGCGTCATCGGCAGCTTTGCCGGGTCGATCTGGCTGCGGTAGTCGCCGGGCTTGCCACCACCATCAAGGCGCGTCGCGTCGACGTCGATGTTCTCGGCGAAAGCCACCTCGGCGCCCGGCTCGCCCTTGCAATCCGAGGCCGGTGCGAAATAGGTGCGGTCGTAGCTGTCGTCGTAGAACACGCCCGTCGATTTCGGTGTGCCGCCGGTTACCTGTGCCACAAGGCCAGGAAACGAGTCGGACGGGGCGCTGGCGAGCGCATTCGGATAGAAGATCCCGGTATGGGCGAGCGCGGCGAGCGAGCTTGTCGGATTTGCGGCGACATAGTTTGCCAGATCGAGCGCATGAAGCCCGTCGACGCTGATGAGCAGTACATGCTTGTAAGGTGCGGCAACGGCGCTGGAGTCAAACAGCGCGCCAGCCAACGCCGCCGACAGCGTACCCGCAGCCAGCGCTAGAGATAATTTTTTCATTGAAGTGTCCCTCATCTCGCAACCCCGCGATGGATCAAGGATAGGCAAGTGGACATGACAGGTTCATGAAAACTCGTTGGCAAAGGACCTTACGGATTGGTAAGCCAGCGGTGATGCGGCGGAAAGGTTTGCCCCCGCAGGATACAGGTCACGGGACCGTGGTTTGTCAGCAACTCGCCGCACGTCCATTGTTCAAGTCCATAACCTAGAGCCGGACGGACGAGAGACCGCGCATGACCGCCGACTGGTGCCAGGCCTCCCGAATCCTTCGGGCCGTGGCCTTTGGTTTGCTGATTCCAGGCCTGGCAAACGTCTCGGCCATCGATCGCGCCCTGGCGGCCGACACCGCCATCCCGGTGGTGGCCGATGTGGCGCGCCGCGGCGATGTTCCAATATCCCTGGTCGGTCTCGGCTCGGTTGTGCCGCTGCGCAGCGTGACCGTGACCAGCCGCATCGACGGCCAGCTCGTCAAGCTCGACTTCGCCGATGGCCAGGATGTGCATGCCGGCGACCTGCTTGCCGAGATCGACCCCGAGCCCCTGCAGGCCGCCCTTGCCCAAGCCCAGGCCACCAAGACGCGGGACGACGTGTCGCTGGCAAACGCCAGGCTCGACCTTGCCCGGGCGCAGACGCTGACCACCAAGGGCGTCGGCTCGACCCAGGCGCTGGACACGGCCAAGGCCGCCGTGGCGCAGCTCGAGGCGACCGGCAAGGTCGACCAGGCCGCCATCGACATCGCGCAGATCCAGCTGCGCTTCACGCAGATCCGCTCGCCGCTGGACGGCCGCGCCGGCATCCACACGGTCGACGCCGGCGCCATCATCCGCGCCAGCGACACGGGCGGCATTGTCCGCATCAACCAGATCCACCCCATCGCCGTCGACTTCTCGCTGCCATCCGACGCGCTGCCCCGTATCCAGACCGTGATGAAGGCAGGCAATGCCCCGGTGGTCGCGCAGGACAATGGCGGCCAACAACTGGCCACCGGCAGCCTGAGTGTTGTCGACAACCAGATCAACAGCGCCAGCGCGACAATCAGGATACGCGCCGTCTTCGACAATGCCGATGACCTGCTGTGGCCGGGACAGTTCGTCAATGTCCGCGTCCAGGTCGAATTGCAGCGCGGCGTGGTCACAGTCCCGGTGACGGCGATTGTGCGCGGTCCGGACGGGACCTATGCTTTCGTGGTCGGCAAGGACAGGCACATCGTCAAACGGCCGGTGACGGTGGCCTATTCGAATGCCGAGCTTGCCGTCGTGGGCGAAGGCGTTCAGCCCGGCGACACCGTCGTCACCGACGGCCAGTATCGCATCCAGGAAGGAGACCTGGTCGACGTGACCGGGCCGGCCCAGGCGGCGAACTAGCGCCATGAACATTTCAGCGCCCTTCATTGTCAGGCCGATCGCCACCACGCTCCTGGCCATCGGCGTGACGCTGGTCGGGCTGGTGGCGTATTTCCTGCTGCCGATCGCCGGCGTGCCGCAGGTCGAAATCCCGACGCTGCAGATCTCGGCCAACCTGCCGGGTTCGAACGCCGAGACGATGGCGACGACGGTCGCGGCACCGCTGGAGAGGCAGCTGGCGCTGATCTCGGGCGTGACGTCGATCAGTTCGAGCAGTTCGCTCGGGCGCACCTCGATCCAGGTCGAATTCGACCTCGACCGCAGCCTCGACGGCGCAGCACAAGATGTGCAGACGGCGATCAGCGCCGCCAGCGGCGACCTGCCGAAGGACCTTCCCAGCCCGCCGACCTACGAGAAGGCCAATCCGGCCGATGCGCAGCTGATGTCGATCGCCGTCACCTCGGCCGACCTGCCGATCGACAAGGTCGACGACTATGTCGAGAACTATCTGGCGCTGCAGTTGTCGCGGATCACCGGCGTCGGGCTCGTCGACTTCCATGGCGAGCAGAAGTCGGCGGTCCGTATCCAGGTCAACCCGTCGGCCGCGGCGGCGCTTGGCCTCAGCCTGGAAGACATCCGCGCCGCGATAGCGACGGCAAGCGTCAACGCGCCGAAGGGCACGCTGAACGGCCCCAGGCAATCGCTGACGCTCGCCGCCACCGACCAGCTGTCCAACGCGGCCTCGTTCAATTCGGTGATCATCGCCTACCGCAACGGCGCGCCGGTCCGCGTCAGCGACATTGGCGCGGCCATAGACGGCGTCGAGGATATCAGGCAGGCGGCGTGGCTGGGCAGCCAGCGGGCCGTCATCATCGATGTCCACAAGCAGCCCGGCTTCAACATCAACCAGACGGTGCAGCTGATCAAGGATGCGCTGCCCGAGTTGCAGCGCACGCTGCCGCCGTCGGTCAAGATGCAGATCCTGGGCGACCGCACGCAGACGATCCGCTCGTCCGTGTCCGAGGTGCAGTTCACCATGGCGATCAGCATCGGCCTGGTCGTGCTGGTCATCTTCCTGTTCCTGCGGCATGTGCGCGCCACGCTCATCCCCAGCATCACCATTCCGGTGTCGCTGCTCTGCACCTGCGCGGCGATGTATCTGCTTGGCTACACGATCGACAACGTGTCGCTGATGGCGCTGACCATCGCCGTCGGCTTCATCATCGACGACGCCATCGTCATGGTGGAAAACATCATCCGCCATATCGAGAATGGCGACACGCCGCTGCAGGCGGCGCTGAGCGGATCGCGCGAGATCGGCTTCACCATCATCTCGATGACGCTGTCGCTGGTCGCCGTCTTCATCCCGCTGCTTTTGATGGGCGGCCTGATCGGCCGGCTGTTCCGCGAATTCGCGGTCGCCGTCAGCATCGCCATCATGATGTCGGGACTGATTTCGCTGACGCTGACGCCGATGATGTGCGGCTGGCTGTTGAAGCCGATCGACCATAACGCCCGCGAGAACATCGCGTCGCGAGCGCTGGAATCCGCCTTTGCCGGCATGCTGCACGTCTATGAGGTCGGCCTGCGCTGGGTGCTCAACCACAAGCCGGTGATGCTGCTGTTCATGGCGGCGACGCTCGGCGCCACCGTCTATCTCTACCAGATCATCCCGAAGGGATTTTTCCCGCAGCAGGACAACGGCACCATTTCCGGGAGTTCCGAAGCGGCGCAGGACATCTCCTACGACGCCATGGTGCTGCGCCAGCACGAACTGGCCAAGGTGGTGACCGCCGACCCGGACGTGCAGACGGTCTATTACTGGGTCGGCGCCAACCCGACCGTCAACAGCGGCCGGCTTATGATCGACCTGAAGCCGCTGCGCGAGCGCCATTCGACGGCGACGCAGGTGATCAACCGCCTGCGCAAGGCGGCGACCAAGGTCGAGGGCATCGCTTTGTTCGGTCAGGCTCGCCAGGACGTGCAGATCGGCGCGCGGGTCAGCAAGACGCAGTACCAGTACACGCTGCAGGACCCCGACGTGAACGAGCTGTTCAAATGGGCGCCGATCATGCTGGCCAAATTGCAGACCTTGCCCGAATTGCAGGATGTGACCGGAGACCTGCAGGCGAGAGCGCCGCGGATGACGCTGAAGATCGACCGCGACCTGATCGGCCAGCTCGGCATCACGCCGCAGGCGGTCGACGACACGCTTTACGATGCGTTCGGCCAGCGCCAGGTGGCGACGATCTTCACCCAGCTCGACCAGCACCATGTCGTGCTGGAGTTGCAGCCGCGCTTCCAGGAGGACGCCTCGGCTTTGGCCCGCCTGTTCGTGCGCTCCAGCACCAGCGGCCAGATGGTGCCGCTGTCGGCGCTGGTGCATTACGAGACGTCGGTATCGCCGCTGACGATCAACCACCAGGACCAGTTTCCGGCGGTGACGCTGTCGTTCAACCTGGCGGCCGGGCATTCGCTCGGCGACGCGATCACGGCTATCCAGAAGCTCGAAGGGTCGATGATCCTGCCGCCGGCGCTGACGACACGCTATCAAGGCTCGGCCAAGGTGTTCCAGTCATCGCTGGCCAACCAGCCCTATCTGATCCTGGCGGCTATCATCGCCGTCTATATCGTGCTCGGCATCCTCTATGAGAGCTTCGTGCACCCGCTCACCATCCTGTCGACGCTGCCGTCGGCGGGCGTCGGCGCCTTCCTGGCGCTGATGGCGCTCGGCTATGATTTTTCGCTGATCGCGCTGATCGGCGTCATCCTGCTGGTCGGCATCGTCAAGAAGAACGCGATCATGATGATCGACTTCGCGCTGGAGGGCGAGCGACGACGCAACATGACGGCGCAGGAGGCCATCTACCAGGCCTGCGTGCTGCGCTTCCGACCGATCATGATGACGACGATGGCAGCCCTGCTCGGCGGCCTGCCGCTGGCGCTGGGCAGCGGCGCTGGCTCCGAGCTTCGCCGGCCGCTGGGCATCGCCATCGTCGGCGGCCTGCTCCTGTCGCAGTTCCTGACGCTCTACACCACGCCCGTCATCTACATCTATCTCAGCCGGTTCAGCCACCTCAGGTGGTTCTGGCGCCGCAAGGCCGATCCTGAAATCGTCGTGCCCGCCGCCGAGCCGGCGCTGGCGGCCGGGCCACGGGCGGAGGTCGTGCAGGCACCGCCGCCACCCAAGCCGCGCGAAACGCGGGTGGCGAAGCGGCGCTGAGGACTGCGATAGCCGCCCGGTCTTTCGCTCTCTTGCGCCGACCGCTACAGCTTGGCCTGACACCAACGAAAGGCCGAGCGTATGAGCAGCGCATTACCCCAAATCCACCTGGTCCGGCATGGCGAGACGGCGTGGAGCCTTTCGGGGCAGCATACCGGGCGCACCGACATGCCTTTGACGCCGGCCGGCGAGGCCGCCGCGCGGGGCGTGGCGGAGCGGCTCGAGGGCCTGTCGTTCTCGGCGGTGTGGTCGAGCCCTTCGCAGCGCGCCTACAACACCAGCGTGCTGGCCGGCTTTGGCGCGACAAGCGTCAGAAACGACGATCTGCAGGAGTGGGACTACGGCGCCTACGAAGGGCGTACCACCAAAGAAATCCTGGCCGAGCGGCCGGGCTGGAACGTCTTTCGCGACGGCTGCCCGCAAGGCGAGATGGCCGCCGATGTCGGCGCCCGCGCCGACAGGATCGTCAGACAGCTTTGCGAAGCTGGCGGCTCGATCCTGATCTTCTCCAGCGCGCATTTCCTGCGCGTGCTCACCGCCCGCTGGCTAGGCCTGCCGCCGGAAGGCGGCGCGCTGTTCGTGCTCGATACGGCCAGCATCAGCGTGCTCGGCTACGAGCATGATCTCAGCGAGCCGGTCGTGCGCAAATGGAATATGAAGTAGCGGTCACCGGCCTCCAGTCTCCTGACAGAAATCCCGCGCCTCCAGTGTATGGTCGGCGACATGAGCGAGAAAGGGATTGTCGATGTCAAAAGAGTTGGTGCGCGAGCTGTTTGACAGGTGGGAACGGGTCTGGGTGGATGGCCAATACGATCTGATCCCGGCTTGCGTCGAGCCGCACTACATCAGGCATGACGAGAAGGGCGACCGCACGGTGACGCGCGAGGACTATGCGGTCGAACTCGCTTCCGTCCGGGATGGTCGGCCGGGCATCCGTGTCGTCGTCTATGATCACGCCTTCACCGATGACAGCGCATGGTTTCGCTTTTCCTTCGTGTGGCCCGATCCCGAAACCGGCGAGCCGCGCAGCCGGGCCGGCATGCAAAGCTACCGGATCGAGAATGGCAAGCTCGCCGAAACCTGGATTTCGATGCTGGCGCCGGACACGAAATGGACGGATGCGACCGCCCAGGACCGTTGGACGAGCACCAGCCGATCTCCGCAGAAGCCGACCTGACGCCCGTCCGCGTCCGCCCCTACTTGTCGAACTTCCGGATCGCCTCGGCGCTCACCGGTGTGAAGAAATTCACCAGATTGCCGTCGGGGTCGCGAAACAGTAGCGAGCGATTGCCCCAGGGCATGGTGGTCGGCTTCTGCACGGTCGTGTCCCTGATGAAATCCGACAGCCGGGCGAATTCGGCATCGACGTCGCCGACGCGAAATTCGAGGATCGCGGTGTGGTTGTCGGCGGGGCGGGCGATGTCGCCGCCGAACAGCATCAAGGTGCGCGTGCTGCCGATCGCCAGCGTGCAGGAAGGTGTCGCGAGTTCGGCGAAGTCTTCCGTGTAGACGGTCACCGGCATGCCGGTGATCTCGCCGTAGAAGCGCACGAGGCGCTGAACGTCTGATGTGATGATGCGGACAGAGACGAAATTCATCGCAGGGGTCCTTGATTGCTGAAGCCGCGCGGGCTCCCGACCGATCTATAGGCCAGGCCTCCTGCCAGCTTTCTGTCAGGAGAGAGATGCGATGATCACGCTTCCGGTTCGGACCACATCAGCGGCAGGCCGAAGGCGGCGAACAGGCCAGGGCCGAGCGGGGCGACATAGACCGTCAGCGAGGCGATGCCGCCAGCGGCCGGCTCGATGACATGCAGCGATTGCGCGCGCCATTCCAGCTCCTCATGGCGCCGCGCATAGATGGCGACGGCGGGCTGGCCATTGGCCCGTGTCGCCACGGCGCGGTAGCCGGCGTAATTGCCCCACACGGTCCTGAAGAAACCGTGGATCGCCTGGCGGCCCTGGTACCAGTCGCGCCATGGCGGCATGTGGTAGGTGGCGTCCTCGCGCAGCAGGGCGACGAAGCCGTCGAGATTGGCAGCCTGCCAGGCCCTGATATAGCGTTCGAGCAGCAGGCTTTCCTCCGGGTTGGGCTGCGACCGCTGCAAAGGGCGTCCCCCGGGATAGCGCTCGCCGAGCGTCGCGCGCGCCCGCTGCAGGGCGCTGTTGACCGAGGCGGTCGAGCCGCCCAGCAATTGCGCGGTCTCCAGCGCCGACCAGCCCAGCACGTCGCACAGCAGAAGGGATGCGCGTTGCCGGGGCGGCAGAAGCTGGATGGCGGCGACGAAGGCAAGGCGGACGGCCTCGTTTGTCTCGTAGCGCGCGTCCGGGCCGGGCTCGCTATCGGCGATATCAGGCAGCTCGGCGTCGGGGTATGGCTCCAGCCAGGAAAGCTCGGCGGCCGGCCCCGCGGCGGCACGCCCTTCCGTTGGCGGCCGTGCAGGTTCTTCGAGGATGCGAGGCGCCGTGGCCCGTGCCTTGATGGCGTTGAGGCAGGCGTTGGTGGCGATGGTGTAGAGCCAGCCGCGCGGCGAGCCGCGCCCATCGAATTGCGCGCGGCCGCGCCAGGCCTTCAGCAACGTCTCCTGGACAAGATCGTCGGCCTCGTGCAGCGAGCCCATCATTCGGTAGCAATGCAGCTTCAGCGCGCGGCGGTAGGCCATCGTCAGGCGCTCGAAGGCAGGCCGATCGAGGATCGGCCCGCCTGTCGGGCTCAGCGGCTCAAGCGGGCCGGGAGCGTCTGTCATGTCGAGCCTGCCGTGCACAATTCGCCTTGCATCCTGCGCGCCTCATGCTGCCGCGGCAAGGCCGCTGCCGCTCACCGTGAAGGCGATGCCTGGCAGCTTGCCGCCGGCGAGCGCGACCACGGCGCGTCCGACATCGGCGGGCGTCTGCACATCGCTCAAGCTGGCCAGGAAATCCGCCGGGCTGATGCCGAGATAGGCGGAAATGCTCGAAATGCCGCGCTGGCCGACGCCGGTGCCGGCCATGATGCGCATCGGCGCCAGCGCCATGAAGCGCAGGCCAAGGCCAAGCCGGTCTGCTTCCTTCTGGCTGTGGGCGGCAAGGAACATCTGCATTTGCTTGGCGCCGGAATAGCCGCCGGAGTTCGGCGGTCCGCCGCTGAATGCGGCGCCGCTGGAGATCAGCACCACGCGGCTGCCCGGCTTCAACCGGCCCTGCAGCGCTGCCCTGCAGAACAGGAACGATGCCTTGACGTCCGTCTCCCAATTCGCCGAAAAATCGTCCCAGCTCTGGTCCTGGATGCAGGCCGACGGAGCGAAGGCGCCGGCGCAGATGACCAGCACGTCCGGCGGCAGCGCGGCGAACACCGCGTCAGGCGCGGCCTCCTGCGTGGCGTCGGCGGCAAGCGTCTTCACGCCTGACGCTTCCCAGGCGAGCTCCTTCAACGCTTCCGTGCCGCGCGCGACGGCAAGCACGGTTGCGCCTTCGCCGAGCGCAGCTTCCACGATCGAACGGCCGACACCCCGGCTGCCTCCGACCACGACGACATTTTGACCTTTCAACGATTGCATGGCTCACCTCGCTTCTCCGGCTGCCGGAACCATTCCAGCGCCTAATGATCAGGACAGCGCGGGCGGGTGGAAATCATCGGTGCGGGGGTAAAATCTTTCGCGGGGCGCCTGTCAGGCGGCTCTCATTCGTTGGTAGTGTCTCGGTTTGAATTTCGGCTGTGGGTGGAAGGCGTAGCCAAGCAATTCAGCGATTAACTGGGATTTGTGGCGGCGTCTGCGTTTTGGAAGATTTGACGCACACTGGTCCGCCTTTACCGGGCCACGCACAGTCCCATTCCGGTCCGAAGCCGAAATTTCCTTGCGTCTGTATCTCTCGCGTTTGCATCGGAAAAATCGACAGCGCAATAACTACGACTGCCAACAACACCAACACCAATAGGATGCCAGTAGCGTCTCCTGGTCGTAGCGGAGGCAGATAGATTTCGCGCCCAAGTACCTTCACGTCGATTCCTACCGACCGAAATTTGCCATCATATAGCTGGGACCTGCCGAAATAAGCTTCAAGAAATAAGATCGCATTTGAACTGCCGCAAAGGCTTGTGGGGGTGAGTCTTTTCTAGGTCACAGTCTTCGTTTGTATGGCCCACGCTTGCCCGGCTTAGGCGCAACAGGGTCGCTTCTGGCCCTTAGGCCCGGTGGGCATTTAGGAGGCTTTCTTCCGCTTCAAGAGAGTCACCAGCACTGTGCGCATTGACGAGTGCTCTGCGCTGTCGAGATCAACAATCCAATCATCATTGAGCTTGTGCCAAGGGAAGTTCGCGTTTCGCAACGCCTGTCGAAACGCTTTCGGATCGACACCGACGGCTCGGGCCATATCTGCGGCATTTGTCGGCTTGGCCATGAAACCTCCCATGCTTTGCGCTAAGCATATAGGTGTATGGCGCGGATCGCGACAAGCGCGGCGTCAAATTTCAAACTGAGACACTACCCATTCGTTCGCTGGTTTGCCAAAGATCTGCTTGAGGCGATAAACTGGACGGCCCATCGCCGATCTCTTGGGCGCACCAATAACCTGGGAGGAATGTACGATGACGACGCTGTTCGTGAGACATACCGTGTCCGACTACAAGGCCTGGCGCAAAGTCTATGACGGGTTCGCGCCGGTTCAAAAAGCCAACGGCGTGAAGGCCGAGACCGTCTATCAGGCGGCGGACAACCCCAATGACGTCACCGTGACGCATGATTTCGCCAGTGTCGGCGAGGCGCAGGCCTTCATCAAAAACCCAAAATTGAAAGAGGCGATGGGGAGCGCCGGCGTGGTCGGTGCGCCAAGCATGTGGATCACCAACAAGGCTTGATGGACCGCTCCATCTCCTGTTCCGCCGCAATTCCAGACGGAAGATGAGCCAGGCCGCTCGCGGCCTGGCGGGCGGGACGTTTCCTCACTCCGCCAGCAACACCAGCTCCTCCGCCGTCAAATGCCGCGCCGTGCCTTTGGCGAGGTCGCCCAGGGGCAGCCGGCCGATGGCGATGCGGATGAGGCGCTTGACCTCGATGCCGTGCGCGGCGAGCAGGCGGCGGATGTGGCGGTTGCGGCCCTCGTCGAGCACGATCTCCAGCCAGGCGGTGCGGCCGCCGCTGCGCAACAGCGCGATCGAACTGGCGGTCAGGGTCTCGCCATCGACGGTGACGCCCGCGCGCAGCGCCTCCAGCATCGTTTCATCGGGCACCGTGCCGACCTGCACATGATAGGTCTTGGCCAGATGCGAGGCCGGGTCCATCAGCCGATTGGCGAAATGCGTGTCGTTGGTCATCAGCAGCAGGCCTTCGCTCGCCTTGTCGAGGCGGCCGACCGGCGAGACGAAGGGCAAATCGAGCCCTTCGAGGCAAGCATAGACCGTGTCGCGCTGTTGCGGGTCGTCGCGGGTGGTGACCAGCCCGCGCGGCTTGTTGAGCATGACATAGACCTTGCGCTCAGCGACCAGCTTTTCGCCATCGACGACGATGCGGTCGCGATTCAGGTCGACGCGAAGTGCTGCATCGCGCACCACCTTGCCGCCGACGCGCACGCGGCCTTCCGCGATCAGCACCTCGGCCTGCGTGCGCGAGCACAGGCCGAGCTTTGACAGGGCGCGATTGAGGCTGACGCCGGCGCTGGCCGGCCTGCCGGTGGGGGGTGGTCGTGATGCCATGCTGATCCGGATCGGTCGGTTGCATCAGACAGATGGCATGGGCCGCGATGGCTCTGCAACACTGACTGCGCCGAAGTGGTTGGCCGCCTAATCCCGCCCGTTGAAAAACGCCGTCAGCACCGGCGCATGCGCGGCGGGTTTCAGCATGTGGTTCTGGCCTGCCAGTGTCTGGTAGCGGGTATTGGGCAGCGCCTGCGCCAAGGCCTTGTTGCCATGGCGCATCCAGGGCGGGCTTTTGCCGCCATCGGTCACCAGTGTCGGCACGCTGAGCGCGCTCCAGCGGGCGGGGTCCAACGGCTTGCCGAGTTGGTCGCCGGCGACGATCGCGCCGTCATAAGGCAGCGTATGCGCCACCGCCTTGAGCTTGCGCCAGATCGGCGTCAGTCTCATGACCGCGATCAGCAGGCCGGGCATGCCGACCGATTTGAGGAAGGCGCGCACAGCATCGCCGCGCCGGTCGTCGGCGATGGCTTGCCGGATCGTTGCCCAGTCGCCTTGCGTGGCCGGGCGGCTGTCGTCGACGATCAGCGGCGCTTCGTAGAGCGCGAGCCTGCTGATGCCGGGCAGGCGGGCCGCCGCCATCAGCGCCAGCATGGCGCCTGAAGACATGCCCCAGACATGGGCTTCACCACCGGCCGCCTGCAGCACGGCCTCGATGTCATCGACCTCGCGCTCGACCGCGTAGGGCGCAGTGTCGCCGCTGTCGCCACGGCCACGGCGGTCGTAGCGAAACACGGTGAAATCGTCTTCCAGCGCCTTGGCCAGCGGGCCGCTCGGCCCCATGGCGCGCGAGCAGAGCGCGCCGTCGACGAGGATGAGCGGATGACCCTTGCCCCGGCGCTCGCAGGCGATCGGTGTTCCATCCCGCGACAACGCGGCTTGCGTGGTCGGCTTGGCGCTTTCAGCCAGCATGGTCGGCTCCCCGGTTGATCAACTGTTCCAGCCGGTCGAAGCTCTGCATCCAGCCGCCGCGCATGCCGAGCGCCAGCAGGCGTTCGCGGTCGGCGACGCTGGCCAGGGTGACTTCGAAATGGACATGGGTGCGCGCGCCGCTGGCCGTGAAGCTGACCGTGTGACGGCTCCGGCCCGGCGGCTTGCCGGCCCATTCCTGGATCTCGGGATCCGGTTCGTCGCTGTAGCTCAGCCTGACGTTCTCGACGATGTCGAGATAGCTGCCCTGGTTGCGGTAGAGCGCGCCGCTGGCGGTCAGCATGTCGATGCGCCAGCGGCCGCCGACGCGCAAATCGAGCGCGCAATGGGGAATGGTGCAATCCCTGATGCCCCACCACTGGGCCACCAGAAGCGGATCGGTCCACAGCCGGAAGACGCGCTCGACAGGGGCGTTGAAAATCCGCTCGATGGCAAAGCTGCGGTCGGCGGTTGCGGGCGCGCTCATTCCGATCTGTCCGCGCCGCGCCGCAGGAGGTCTTCCATGCGATCGAAACGGTCTTCCCACAGCTTGCGGTAGTCGTCGAGCCAGCGGTCGATGTCGCGCAGCGGTTTGAGCTCGATGCGGCTGAGATGTTTTTGCGCCGCCCGGCTGCGGGTAACCAGGCCGGCCTGTTCCAGCACGCCGACATGTTTGGAGACGGCGCGCACGGTGAGCGCGAAAGGCTGCGCCAGCTCGGCAACCGACGCTTCGCCGTCGAGCAGCCGGGCAAGGATCGCCCGGCGCGTGGGGTCGGCGAGGGCGGCGAACGTGTCGTCGAGTGAGATTTGAGCGGTCATTATGGAACCATATAGTTCTGGAACTAAATGGTTCTATAATGGAATTGGCTGAATGGGTCAAGCCGCTTCGGAGGGTGAAGCGGTTGGCAGGCAAGGGCGCCTGCCGGGCGGTCCGCCCGGCAGGCCGTGTTCAAGGTCTCAGGCGGCCGCCTTCTCGTCCGCTATGCCGTTCAGCACGGCGATCGCGTCGGCCGGCAGGTCGAGTTCAGCCGCCGCCAGGTTTTCGCGGAGATGGCCGACCGACGAAGTGCCGGGAATGAGCAGGATGTTGGGCGAGCGCTGCAGCAGCCAGGCGAGCGCCACCTGCATGGGGGTCGCGCCAAGTTTGCGGGCGACATTGGCCAGCGTGCCCGATTGCAGCGGCGTGAAGCCGCCGAGCGGGAAGAAGGGCACATAGGCGATGCCGTCGGCGGCCAGCTCGTCGATCAGCGCGTCATCCTCGCGATGCGCGATGTTGTACTGGTTCTGCACGCAGACGATATCGGTGATACTGCGTCCCTGGGCGATCTGGGTCGATGTGACGTTGCTCATGCCGATATGGCGAATGAGGCCCTGGCGCTGCAATTCGGCGAGCGTGTTCAACTGCGGCTCGAGTGATCCTTCGGCGGGGCCGTGGATGCCATGCATGGAGCGCAGGTTGACCACCTCGATCACATCAAGCCCGAGATTGCGCAGATTGTCGTGCACGGCCTCAGTCAGTTCCTTGGGCGACATTGCGGGAAGCCAGGATGCATCGGCGCCGCGCCGGGCGCTGACCTTGGTGACGATGGTGAGGCCGGCAGGGTAGGGGTGCAACGCCTCGCGGATGATCTGGTTGGTGACGTGCGGGCCATAGAAGTCCGATGTGTCGATGTGGTCGACGCCGCTGGCGATCGCCTCGCGCAGCACGGCAAGGGCGGCGTCGCGGTCCTTCGGCGGGCCGAAGACGCCGGGTCCCGCCAGTTGCATGGCGCCGTAGCCGAGGCGTTTTACTGTGCGGTCGCCGAGTTTGAAGGTTCCGGCCTTGCTGATGTCGGTCATGGTCTCATCTCCTGTGGATCGGCTCAATGTAGACAAAGCGCGCCTGCGCGATAATATGGTGCAATCGGCACAGCCTGTGCGGAAAGGCGAACAATGGCGACGGATCTGGGAGACCTCCAGGCGTTCATGGCGGTGGTGCGCGCCGGCGGTTTTCGCGAAGCGGCCAGGACGGGCAGCGTCAGCGCGTCCAGCCTCTCGGAGACGGTGCGGCGGCTGGAGACCGGGCTCGGCGTGCGGCTCTTGAACCGCACCACGCGCAGTGTCGCGCCGACCGAGGCCGGCGCGCGGCTGCTTGAGCGGCTGGGTCCGGCGCTCGGCGAGGTCGAGGCGGCGCTCGACGTGGTCAACGGCTTTCGTGGCCGCCCGGCCGGCACGCTGCGGCTCAACGTGCCGGTCGTCGCGGCCAAGCTGGTGCTGCCGCGGCTGCTGCCGCCTTTCCTCGCCGCTTATCCCGACATCCGGATGGAAGTGACCGCCGAGGACAGTTTCGTCGACATATTGGCGAGCGGCTGCGACGCCGGCATCCGCTATGACGAGCGGCTGGAGCAGGACATGATCGCCGTGCCGATCGGCCCGCGCCGGCAGCGCTTCGCCACAGCCGCCGCAACGCCCTATCTCGACCGGCATGGCCGGCCCGAGCATCCGCGCGACCTGCTCGATCACGCCTGCCTGCGCGGCCGCTTCGCCAGCGGCCTGACGCCGCCTTGGGAATTCGAACGCGACGGCGAGGTGGTGAGCGTCGAGCCGACCGGCCCGCTTCTGGTCAGCACCGGCACGGCAATGGCCCTTGCGCTCGAGGTGGCGGTCGCCGGCGGCGGCATCGTCTCGCTGTTCGAGGACTGGCTGCGCCCCTATTTCGACGATGGCCGGCTGGAGCCGGTGCTCGAACCCTGGTGGCAGGAATTTTCCGGCCCGTTCCTCTACTACCCCGGCCGCCGCCTGACGCCGGCGCCGCTGCGGGCGTTCATCGATTTTGTCGGCACGATGCGCTGGGGGTGAGGGGTGGAGTGGTAGTGAAGCGCCTCGAGAACCAGAGCGAAGGCAGGTGAGGGCTGGCGGCGGCTGGGATAGTAGAGATGATAGCCCGGGCGTGGTGCGCACCAGTCGTCCAGTACGCGTAGCAGCCGACCGGCGGTGATCTCAGGCTCGACCACGTCCAATGGCAGGTAGGCAAGCCCCAACCCGTCGAGCGCTGCTTGCCGTATCAGGCTTATCGAATTGAACACGGCACGACCTTGGACGCGGGCCTTCAATTCTCGGCCATCGTTGCGAAACTCCCAGATATAGAAACCGCCATGCGTCGGCAGACGCATGTTGATGCACTGGTGCTCGGTGAGCTCCTGCGGTGTGCCCGGGAACGTCCGGCCTTCGAAGTAAGCCGGTGCCCCGACCACCGCCTGTTGGAAATCAGGACCGATGCGCATCGCGATCATGTCCTTGTCCACCTGTTCGCCAAGCCGCACGCCGGCGTCGTAGCGCTCCGCCACGATGTCGATCAAACCATAGTCCGAAATGATCTCGACGTTCACGTCAGGGTATTGCGGCAGCAGCCGCGCCATGGCCGGCCAGAGGATGGTTTCAGCGGCGTGCTCGACGGAATTGATCCTGACGGTGCCGGCCGGCTTGTCGCGCATCTCCCCCAGCGCCTCGATGTCGCGCTCGATCTCATCGAACCTTGGTCCGATGCTGCTCAGAAGCCTCTCACCGGCCTGCGTCAGGCCGACGCTGCGGGTCGTGCGGGTCAGAACCCGAAGGCCAAGCCGCTCCTCCAGGGTGCGGATGGTATAGCTCAATGCGGACTGTGACACGCCGAGCCTGGCGGCTGCCCTGGTGAAGCTCTGCTCCCGGGCGACCGCGATAAAGGCCAGCAGGTCGTTGACGTTCTGCCTTCGCATTCATCAATCCCATTTCTAAGTTCATGCCGATAATACCATCTAATTCCATTCGTCAGCAGGGGTTATCTAACCCCGGCAACGAAGGGATTTCGCAACATGAGCAAAGTTTGGTTCATCACGGGCGCCGGGCGAGGCATGGGCCTGCATATTGCCAAGGCTGCCCTGGCCGCCGGCCATCAAGTTGTCGCTAGCGGCCGCAATACAGACAAGGTGGCCGGGGCTGTCGGCCAATCCGACAGGCTTCTGGTCGTCAGGCTGGACGTCACCAGCATCGCCGACGCCGAGACGGCGGCAAAGGCCACCATCGAGCGCTTTGGCCGCATCGACGTCCTGGTCAACAACGCGGCCAGCTTCCAGGCCGGCTATTTCGAGGAACTGTCGCCTCGGCAGATGGACCTGCAACTGGCCACGAGCCTGGTCGGCCCGATGAATGTCACCCGCGCTTTTCTGCCGGCGATGCGCAAGCAGGGATCGGGCAGGATCATCTCGATCTCGTCGACGGCGGGCCTCGTGGGTTACGAATTCTGCACCGCCTATTCGGCGTCCAAGTTCGGTCTCGACGGCTGGATGGAAGCGCTGCAGATCGAGGTCTCGCCGTTTGGGATCGAGACCATGATCGTCAATCCAGGCTTCTTCCGCACCGAACTTCTCACCGAGGCATCGACCAGATATGCCGATCTCGCCGTCGCGGATTACAGCGCGCGCCGTGCGCAGCAGGAGGCCTTCTGGACAGGGGCGAACGGCACACAGGGTGGCGACCCCGCAAAACTGGCGCAGGCGCTGATCACGCTGGACAAGGAGGCCGCGCTTCCCCGGCGCTTCCTGGCCGGCGCCGATGCTATCGCCACGGCTGAACAGAAGATTGCGACATTGCAGCAACAGATCGAAACCTATCGCGCGCTTTCAAGCTCACTGGCGATCGACGGATAATCGCTGCTGCGGGCGTCAACCGCGTCGGGTCGAAATCGATTCAACCGACGCGCTTAAGTGTCTGTTTTATGGATGAATCTATGCCATTGTGGAAAGTCTTGGCCCGCTTCTGGCGGCGGTGGGCTACCCCTGGAGACACTCACCCGTCCGCACATCCAAACAATCCAAACCCGGTCCGTAACACTTTGTTTTCTTGCCCGGCGTATCCACGAGGGCAGCGTCGCTGATTGCCGACGCACCCTCGACGCATGAAGGAAGGGGGACGAAGCATGGGTTCGCCCTGGTCTGAATTGCTGGCCAATCTCGCGGTCGTTGCGATGTTCGTTTCGGTCTGGATCCACACGCATGTGTGGCTGGACCGCAGGCCGGCCGCGGTAAAGGCGGCGGCCTTCGGCCTGCTGATGGGCGCCGGCGCCATCGTCCTGATGCTGACACCAATGCAGTTGCAGCCAGGCGTTTTTATCGATCTCAGGGCGACGATGGTTGGCCTTGCCGGCTTCTTCGGCGGTCCTGTCGCCGGCATCGTCGCGGGCGTGACGGCCGGCGCCTTCCGCACTTTCGAGGGCGGCATCGGCGCTTTCGCCGGCGCGGTGGGGATCGCGGCGACCATGCTGGTCGGCATTGCCGGCAATCTTGCGCTCAGGGGCCGCGCCCCCGCCATGCGCGATATCATGATCCTGGGTGCCGCGACGGCCTGCGGATCGCTGCTTGGCCTCAGTGTCCTGCCGCGGTCCGTTATCGAGACGGTCCTGCCAAAAGTGGTGTTTCCCTCGACATTGCTCATCTTCGTCTCCGTGGCGATGTCGGGGCTGGCGATTTACCAGGAGCGGCGGCGCCTGGAAGCGCTGCAGTCGCGGCGCATCTTCAAGGCCGTGGTCGAGACCTTGCCTGATTGCCTCAACGTCAAGGATCTTGAGGGCCGGTTCATCGCCGCCAATCCGGCGACCGCCGCGCTGATGCAGGCGGCCAACGCCAAGGCGCTGATCGGCAAGACGGATTTCGATTTCTTTCCCAGCGAAACAGCGCAGGGATTCCGCGAGGACGAGCTTGCGGTGCTGGCGTCCGGCGTCTCCTCCACCATCGAACAGCACGTGCACCATGCGGACGGCACCGATGCCTGGCTGGCGACGCTGAAGGCGCCGTTTCGTGACAGGACCGGGGCCGTCATCGGCCTGATCACGCACAATCGCGACATCACCCAGCGCAAGCAGCTGGAAACCGAACTGGCCGAAAGCCAGGCCAGGCTCGGAGACGCGCTGACGCATATGGCCGACGGCCTGGTGATGTTCGACCCCGAGGACAGGCTGGTGCTGTGCAACGCCCAGTACCGCGCCATGTTTCCGAAGACGGCGGACTTGAGGGTACCCGGTGCTCACCATCGCGACATCCTGCGCGCCTCGGTGGCGCGCGGCGAAAGTGTCACCCCGCCCGACGCGGTCGAGGCGTGGATCGCGGATATCATGGCCCTGCAGACATTATCCAGCCACCGCCAGGTCCAGCTTGCCGACGGGCGCTGGCTCGATGTGCGGACCCGGCCGACCGGCGATGGCGGCAGCCTGAGTGTGTTTTCCGACATCACCGAGGCCAAGCAGGTCGAGGCCGAATTGCTGGCGGCCAATGAGAAGCTGAACCTGCTGGCGCATCGCGACGGGCTGACCGAACTGTTGACGCGGCGGGCCTTCGACGACGCGCTGGCGCGCGAATTCGCCCGCGGCCGGCGCAACACGACGCCGCTCAGCCTGCTCATCATCGACGTCGACTGGTTCAAGCGCTTCAACGACCATTACGGCCATCCGGCGGGTGACGAATGCCTGCGCGCCGTCAGCCGCTGCATCGAGGCAACGGCGCGGCGGCCGGCCGACGCGGCGGCCCGCTATGGCGGCGAGGAGTTCGCGCTCGTCCTGCCCGAAACCGACGCGCGGGGTGCCTTCGTCATCGCCGAAAGCCTCAGGGGCAAGGTGCGCGACCTCCGGCTCGCGCATGCCGGCAGCGAAAAGGGCATCGTCACCGTCAGCATCGGGGTCGGCACTTTTGACGGCAGTGCTGCGATCGAGATCGCCGATCTCTTGCGGCGCGCCGACGAGGCGCTCTACGGCGCCAAGGCCGCGGGGCGCGACCGCGTGCATGGCTGGCGCCCGCATCTCAGCGAACCACGCGCGACGGGTTCCCGGCGCAAGGCGTGAGCCCTGGCTGTCACGGCACTGTCATGGTCCGCCGCCATTAATCCATAAATCTGGATAGATGGATTGATGGACAAGACTACAGCATTGCTGGCGCTCGCCGCGCTCGGCCAGGAAACCAGGCTGGAAGTGTTCCGGCTGCTGGTGCGGGCCGGGTCCGAAGGCGTGCCGGCGGGCGAGATCGCCGCGCGGCTCAGCACGGTGCAGAACACCATGTCGGCGCATTTGAAGATCCTCGGCCAGGCCGGGCTGGTGCATGCCGAGCGCGAAGGGCGCAGCATCCGCTACACGGCCGACATGACCGGGTTTCGCGATCTGCTCGCCTATCTGATGGAGGATTGCTGCAACGGCGCCCCGGAGCTTTGCCAGCCGATCCTCGGGGCGGTGACCTGCAAATGTTGAGCTGGACATGACAGACTTTCGACGCCGTCTCGCAGCCGAAGCTCTGGGCACCGCCATGCTGGTCGCCACGGTGGTCGGCTCGGGCATCATGGCCAGCCGGCTGACCGGCGATGTCGCATTGTCGCTGCTCGGCAACACCATTCCCACCGGCGCCATTCTGGTGGTGCTGATCACCACGCTGGGACCGGTCTCCGGCGCGCATTTCAATCCGGCCGTCACGCTGGTTTTCGGGCTGCGGCGCGACATCGGCTGGCTGGCCCTGCTGGGCTACATCACTGCCCAGATTCTCGGCGGCCTCGCCGGCACGCTGGTCGCGCATGCCATGTTCGAACTGCCCTTGCTGGAGGTGTCGGCGACGGTGCGCAGCGGGCAGGGGCAGTGGCTGGCCGAACTGGTCGCGAGTTTCGGCCTGGTCTTCACCATCCTTGCCGGCCTGCGCTTTCGCAGCGACGCTATCCCCTGGCTGGTCGGGCTCTACATCACATCGGCCTATTGGTTCACGGCCTCGACCTCGTTCGCCAATCCGGCGGTGGCGATTGCCCGCGCCTTCTCCAACACGTTTGCCGGCATCCGGCCAACCGATGTGCCGGCCTTCATCGCCGCGGAACTGGCGGGCGCGCTGCTCGCCATGGCGCTGGCCGGCTGGCTGCTTTCCGAACCCAAGCCCGTGCCAGAAATGAGAGCTGCAGAATGACCATCACCATCTACCACAATCCCGATTGCGGCACCTCGCGCAACACGCTGGCCATCATCCGCCAGTCCGGCGAGGAGCCGGAGGTGATCGAGTATCTGAAGAACCCGCCGTCGCGCGAAAAGCTTATCGAGCTGATCGCGGCAACGGGAATGACGCCGCGCGCGCTGTTACGCGAAAAGGGCACGCCCTATGCCGAACTCAACCTCGGCGATGCCAAATGGGGCGACGACGAGATCCTCGATTTCATGCTGGCGCATCCGATCCTGATCAACCGGCCGATCGTGGTGAGCCCGCTCGGCGTCGTCCTTGCCCGACCGTCTGAAGCGGTACTCGATATCCTGCCCAATCCGGATATCGGCCCGTTCACCAAGGAGGACGGCGAGGTCGTCGTCGATGCGGGCGGCAAGCGGGTGGTCTGAGGTCTATTTCGAAAAACATCGAAATAGGGCTTGACGGTTTCCGTCGCTGGCCGCATGCTACTTCCATGAAACTCGAACAAGCAGCGAAGCAATTGGAAGCGCTCGGCAATCCGACGCGGCTGAACCTGTATCGTATCCTGGTCCGGGCCGGCGAAGCGGGCCGGCCGGTCGGCTTCCTGCAGGAAAGCCTCGGCATCGCCGCCTCGACGCTGTCGCACCATCTGCATCGGCTGATCCTGACCGGGCTGGTCAGCCAGGAGCGGCAGGCGACGACGCTGATCTGCCGCGCCAACTATCCCATGATGAACGATCTGATCGGCTTCCTGGCCGACGAATGCTGCGCCGATGCCGCTTGCAATCCGGCAGCGGGTGACGCGGCCGCCTGATTTTTTTGCCTGTTATTTCGATAATACCGGAAGGATAGAAGCTATGGCCACGCAAAACGATCTGCCCATCGCCGTCATCGGCGCCGGCCCGGTTGGCCTGGCGGCCGCCGTTCATCTCATGGCCCGGGGCCTGCCGGTGAAGCTTTATGAAGCCGGCAGCGGTGTCGCCGCCAATCTGCGCGATTGGGGCCATGTCCGGGTGTTCACGCCCTGGCGCTATTGCGTCGACCAGGCGGCCGGCAGGCTGCTCGAAAGCCATGGCTGGCGGATGCCGGACGCGGAAGCGTTTCCCACCGCCGATGAACTCGTGGCGCACTATCTCGAGCCGCTCGCCGGCCTGCCGGAACTGTCGCCAGCAATCGAGACCAAGGCGCGTGTCGTCGCCATATCGCTTTGGGGCGCCGACAAGGTGCGCGGCAGCGAGCGCGCGACGCGGCCTTTCATGCTCGTGGTCGAGACCGCCAATGGCACCAGGCGCGACAGCGCCCGCGCGGTCATCGACGCCTCGGGGACATGGCGCACGCCCAATCCGATCGGTGCCGGCGGCATCGCGGCGGAGGGCGAGGCGGAGTTTGCCGACCGCATCGCCTACGGCATCCCCGATATTCTCGGCCGCGACCGCGCGCTTTATGCCGGCCGCACGACGCTGGTTGCTGGATCGGGCCACTCGGCGGCCAACGCCTTGCTCGATCTCGCCAGGCTGGCGGAGGCCGAACCCGGCACCGCCTTCATCTGGGCGGTGCGCGGAACCGACCTCGTGCGCATCTATGGCGGCGGCGACGCCGACCAATTGCCGGCGCGCGGCGAACTCGGCGCCGATGTGCGTGAGCTCGCTGAAAGCGGCCGCGTCCAACTGGTGACGGGCTTGCGACGCTTGCGATCCGCGAGCACAACGGAAGGCTGATCGCCGAAGGGCAAAGCGGCGAGGGATTGGCTCAACTCGGCCCCGTCGACCGCATCATCGCCGCGACCGGGCAGCGCCCGGACCTGTCGCTGACCAGGGAGCTCAGGCTCGATCTCGATCCGTGGCTGGAAAGCGTCAAGGCGCTTGGTCCGCTCATCGATCCCAACGAGCATTCCTGCGGCGACGTGCCGCCGCACGGCCACCGCGAACTCGGCCATCCGGAGCCCGGCTTCTACACGGTCGGCATCAAGAGCTATGGCCGTGCGCCGACCTTCCTGCTGTTGACCGGCTACGAACAGGTGCGCTCGGTCGCGGCGGCGCTCGCCGGCGACATGGCGGCGGCCGATGCGGTGCAATTGGTGCTGCCCGAAACCGGCGTCTGCACGGTGCCGGCAGGCCGCGCTTCGCAGGGCTGTTGCGGCGGACCGGCGCCGGCGGCGATCGATGCCTGCTGCGTGGCGGATGCCGACGCCAAGGCGGCCGGCAAAAGCGGCTGCGCCGGCAAGATGGAAGCCGCGGAGTGACCGACAGCAAAATCCCTGCCTCCGCCATCTGGGCGCTGGGCGCCACGCAGATCATCGGCTACGGCACGCTCTACTACAGCTACAGCATCCTGGCGCCGGCAGTGGCGGCGGAACTCGCCTGGTCGCAGCAATGGGTGTTCGCCGTGCTGTCGGTGTCGCTGCTGGCGAGCGCCATACTGGCGCCGTTCGCGGGCAGCCTGGCGGACCGGGTCGGGGCAGGGCGCCTGATGGTGCCGGGATCGCTGGCGGCGGCAGGCGCGTTGCTGTTGTGCGCGCTGGCGCCGGGGCGCGCCGGCTTCGCGCTTGGCGTGCTGGCCATGGAACTTGCCTCCTGCTTCGTGCTCTACAGCACGGCCTTCGTCGCCATCGTGCAGCTTGGCGGCGCGCGGCGCGGCATCACCCATCTCACCTTGATCGCCGGCTTCGCCTCGACCCTGTTCTGGCCCTTGACGACGCTGTTGCACCAGCATCTCGGCTGGCGCGAGGTGCTCGTTCTCTTTGCCGCGCTCAACGCCTTTGTCTGCCTGCCGATCCATTGGTGGCTGGCCCGGCTTTCGCGTCGCATCGGCAAGGCGCGGGAGAGGATCGTCCCGGTGACATCAGGCTTGTCAGGCCCCACGCTCGACCGGCGATGGTCGCCGCTGTTCGTTCTGGTGCTGACCGGATTTGCCATAGAGGGGTTCATGCTTTCGGCTGTTCTCGTGCAGATGGTGCCGTTGCTCACCCTTGTCGGCCTCGGCGGCGCCTCGGTGCTGGTCGCCAGCCTGTTTGGTCCGTCGCAAGTGGCGAGCCGGCTGGTGAACATGCTGTTCGGCCGGGGCCTGACGCAGACATCACTGGCGCTCGGCGCGACCGCGGCACTCGCCGGCGGCCTTGCGTTGCTGCTTGTGGTGGCGCCCTCCATTCCCGGCGCCATGCTGTTTGCCGTGCTTTTCGGCTTCGGCTCGGGCCTGATGAGCATTGTCGGCGGCACGCTGCCGCTCGAATTGTTCGGCCAGGAGCGCTACGGGTCCTATGTCGGCTGGATCACGGCGGCGCGCCAGTTCAGCTCCGCCTTCGCCCCGTTCGGCCTCACCTTGATGATATCGGGCCTCGGCGTTTTCCCGGCCTTGTGGCTGAACGTCGTGGTCGGCCTGTTCGGCATCGCCGCCTTCGCCGCCGTCGCGCTGATCAGCCGGCAATCGCGCAAGGGTGAGGAGAGCGGCACGGCAGCGGTCGCGCCGCACGCGGCTGGATGACCGTCGCCGGTGCCTCCAGATTTCGCTGACCGCCATCGGTTCGATCCGCCGTCGGCAACGGAAGCGTTGCCTTTGGCGGCCTGCCGGTCAAAGCTGCCCCGCAGCGCAATGCTCGAGCGTTTCACCGTTTCATGGAAACGGCGAACCGCTCTAACTCTTTGTTTTGACGCAATTCCCTAGGGAAAGCGCTATGCGCTTTTCCCGGGGAAAACCGCTCACACTTTTCCTGGAATTGCTTTAAAGCGTCCGCCCATGACTGGAATGTTTCCCGCCACCTCCATGCCTGACCGCGATTGGTGGCAGGCGCTTTGGCCAGACCCGTCGGGCCTCTTGCTGTCGTTGGGTGTCGAGCCCGGCATGACGGCTCTGGACCTGTGCTGCGGCGACGGCTATTTCACCGCTCCGCTTGCGAAAATCGTCAGTGGTCGCGTCTATGCGCTCGACCTCGACCCGGAAATGATCGTGGCGGCCAAGGCCGAGGTGAAGCAGCTCGGCGTTTCGGTCCTGAAGTGGATTGTCGCGGATGCCGGCGAAGTCGCGGAACTGATACCTGAAAAGATCGATTTTGTGCTGATCGCCAACACCTTCCACGGTGTGCCCGATCAGCCGGCCCTCGTCAAAGCCGTGGCCGGTACGCTTAAGCCGCGCGCCCTGTTTGCACTCGTCAATTGGCATCAGCTGCCGCGAGAGCACACGACCGTGCTTGGTCAGCCGCGCGGCCCCAGGACGGAGATGCGCATGTCACCCGAAGCGGTGTCGGCGGTTGTGGAGGCTGCTGGTTTCCGGCTTCTGCGAATGGTTGATCTGCCACCGTATCACTACGGGGCGGTGTTCGAACACAAGGGATGACGCGGGCGCCTGTTCCAAGACCCCGGATCGGCCGCTACCCCAGCGCGAACGCGCCGATGCTCCGGTAGAGAACATAGCCCGCAACGACAAAGATCAGCGCGGCAAAGACGCGGTTGAGCGCGTTCTTGTAGGATGCCAGGCGCGTCGCCGCCAACATGCCGATCAAGCCGCCGCCGATGCCGCCAATGATGAATTCGCCGGCCAACTGCCAGTCAACCATTCCCGATTGTGCGTAGTTGAAGGCCGTGGCAAGACCGAAGGCCGCGACGGCAAGCAGGGATGTGCCTATCGCATTGATTGTCGGCATTCCGGTGGCCAGGATCAGCCCGGGAACGATGAGGAAGCCGCCACCGATGCCGAAGAAGCCGGAGGCCGCGCCGGCGACGATGGCGACCGCTGCGGTCATCGCGCACATTTTGGCGTCGACGCGCCGGACCGTGGTCGAAGTGCTACGCCTGGGTCGGACCATCAAGCCGCCGACCACCAGCATCAGCAGCCCGAAGAGGAAAAGCAGATGCGCCCCGTCGATCGACTTTCCGAGCGTCGATCCCGCGAAAGCTCCCACGGAACCCAGTGCGGCGAAGACAAGCGCGCAGCGCCACCAGACGTGACCCTTCAAGGCATGGCTGCCAAAGTTCGCGAATGCGTTGGCGGCCACCGCAAGCGCGCCGGTGCCGATGGCGATGTGGGGTTGGGCGACGCCGACGACATAGAGCAGGAGCGGCGTGGCAAGGATCGATCCGCCACCGCCGACTAGGCCAAGGGTGAAACCGACCAGGCTGCCAGAGCCCAGGGTGGCAAACAATGTAGCGCTCATGATGGCCGCTCGACGAAGAAGCGGTCATGGGCAACCATGCCCGCCAGCATGAAGGCCACGAAGACCGGGGTTGGCGTCAGCCCAAGCGACAGCGAAGCCAAGGCCGGGCCGGGGCAAAACCCGCCCAGGCCCCATCCCAGGCCGAAGATCGCCGAGCCGATGACGAGAGGGGCGTCGATCCGCGAGTTCATTGGCACATGGAAACGATCCGCCAGCAGCGGTCGCGACATCCGCCGGATAGAGGCCATGCCTGCCATCGCGACCGCGACGGCGCCGCCCAGCACGAAGGCAAGACTTGGATCCCACACGCCAAAGACGTCGAGAAAGCCCTGGACGCGGACAGGATCGAGCATGCCCGACAGGGCCAGGCCAAACCCGAAAAGCGTGCCCGCGGCCAAGGCGGCGACAGGCCGTAGTTTGGTGTGTTTCACAAGACGGCTCCGCGAAGAAGCGCGACGGCCACGATGCCGCTCGCAAGGAATGTCAGGACGCGGCGATCGACCGTGGCGAGAGCCGGGCCAGCCCCATCACGCCATGACCGCTGGTGCAGCCCGAGCCCATTCGGGAGCCAAAGCCGACCAGCAATCCCGCAAGCATGATCAATGGCAGCGACGCCGTCACGGTCACGGTTGGCCAATGATGAAAGGCCGCGAAGTACACCACCGGGCCAAGCAGCAGTCCGGCGACGAAGGCGGCGTTTGTCCAGACATCGATGCCCTGGACCACCCTGCCGACAATCCCGCTGACGCCGGCGATCCTGCCGTTCAGGATCAGCAGGACGGCGCAGGAAAGACCGATAAGGGCTCCGCCAAGAAGGGATATGAGATATGAGGTCATGGCCGGCCGTCCGAACAGAAGATCGTGTAAAGTGCCGCCACCAATTGAGCGGCCTTCTCGGCGGTCAGCCGGTAGAAGATCTGTTTGCCGTCTCGCCGCGTTTCCACAATGTTGGCGTCGCGCAACACCGTCAGTTGCTGGGAAAGGCTCGGTTGATGGATGCCGAGCATTTCTTCCAGCCGGCTGACCGAATACTCGCCTTCGACAAGGGTGCAGACGAGCATCAGCCGCATTGGATGCGCCAGGATCTTCAACAGAGCCGCCACTTCACCGGCGCGCGATTCCATGGCGGCGGGCGACATCTTCACCGCATCAGGCTGGATCTCGCTCACCACACGGCTCCTTGCAATGCATCGAGGGGAAATTTCAGATAGCGCGTACCGTTTGCTTCCGGCTCCGGCAGACGCCCCGCCTGGATGTTGACCTGCAAGGCATGCAGGATGAGTTTCGGCATCGGCAGCGTTCGGTCACGCGCCACACGCAATCCGGCAAAGGCCTCTTCGTCCACGCCGGCCAGGTGTGCATTGGCGCGCTTCTGCTCGCCGACCGTGCTTTCCCACTTCGGCGCGCGTCCGCCCGGCTGGTAGTCATGGCCTGTAAACAGGCGGGTTTCGTCCGGAAGTTCCAGGATATTCTGGATCGATTTCCACAGGATGCGGGCGTCACCACCTGGGAAGTCGGCACGAGCCGTGCCGCTGTCAGGCATGAAGATGGTGTCGTGAACAAAGGCCGCGTTGCCGATCACGTAGGTGATCGACGCCAAGGTGTGACCGGGCGAAAACATGACGCGCGCGGCTATGGAACCGACCTTGAACGTGTCGCCATCCGAGAACAGCCTGTCCCATTGCGAGCCGTCGACACGAAGTTCGGGCCAGTTGTAGATGCCCCGCCACAGGCGCTGGACATCGACCACCGGCGCTCCGATCGCGGTCGGGGCGCCCGTCTTCTGCTTCAGATACTGCGCGGCCGACAAATGGTCGGCATGAGGATGGGTGTCGAGTATCCATTCGACACTCAACCCGTTCTCCGCAACATAGGAAAGCAGCGCGTCGGCGTTGCGCGTCGTGGTCGCTCCGGACTTCTCGTCGAAATCAAGAACCGGATCGACAATGGCGCATTTTCGGGTATCCGGGTCCGAAACCACATATTGCACGCTCCCTGTCCGGGGATCGAAGAACCCCTTCACCTCCGGTCGCAGTTGCCTGTGCGCTTCGAACCATCGCGACGCCGCCGACAGGTCGATGCCGAGTTTCAAGCCGAGAGCCGCGATATCCTGGGATGACATACGGCCATCGAGTGCCTCGCCCAGTACATACAGGGTCAGGGCGCGCGTGCCGGTCTTGCAATGCGCAAAGACCGGGCCGCCGGCATCGGCCATAGCCGCCTGGAAGGCCCACATGTCCGCCTCGGTGATGGTCGGCATGGTCACGGGTATGAAGGCGTAGGAAACATCGGCGTGACCAGCCGCTTCCCGCTCGGCGGCGTTTCCGGGCTGGGAGGCCTCTTCCTCGTCAGGACGGGCGTTGATCATTCCCGCAAAGCCATGGAAGGCAAGCGACCGGATTTCGGAGATCGAGGGCTGGGGACCGACGCTCAACACGTCATTTACACGGATCATGGTCATCTCGGGCACCTGTATTCCTATCAATATACAATTGCATATAATGTATAATGAAAGCTCGCACAAGGTGCCTGCCTGGAAATTCGCGGCCGGGTTGCCGGCCTGACGATCTTCTGTCATATTCGCCATATGCAAAAACTTTTTTGTATATGGAAAATGTGGATCGTGATCGGAGACTTCGAATGACCCAAGCCCAAGCCAATCCGGCGACCGCCGCGCTGGCCGAGCGTGGTCGCGGCCGTGTCGCCTGGATCCGTTCGCGCATGGCGATGCTGGCCACGCTGCGTGAAGAGTTCCGTGCCAGCCGCCCCTTCGCCGGCAGGCGCATCGGCATGTCGCTGCATATCGAGCCGAAGACGGCGGTGCTGCTCGAAGTGCTGGCCGAAGGCGGCGCCGAGATAATCGGTACCGGCAATCACGGTTCGACGCAGGATGATGTCGTCGCCTTCCTGCAAAGCCAGGGTATCGGCGTGTTCGGCCGCCGCGCCGACACGCTGGCCGACCATCACGCCAATCTGGCACGCGTGCTGGATGCGGAGCCCGACATGCTGCTCGACAATGGCGCCGACCTTTCCGCCGGCATTGTCGAACGCGGCAGGGCGGCGTCCATCCTTGGCGGCACCGAAGAGACGACGTCGGGCGGCGACCGGCTGCGTGGCGAGCTGGCCGGCAAGGTGCCGTTCGCGTCCATCGTCATCAACGACAGCCCCCTGAAGGCGATCGGCGAGAACAAGCACGCGGTCGGCCAGTCGGTGGTCGAAAGCTTCATGCGCATCACCAATCTGATGATCCCTGGCCGCCGCTTCTGCGTCATCGGCTATGGCTGGTGCGGGCGCGGCATCGCGCAATATCTGCGCGCGCTCGGAGGCCGGGTGGCCGTTGTCGAGGTCGACGAGATCAAGGCGCTGGAGGCCGCCCTCGACGGCTATCGGGTGGCACCGCTGGCCGACCTTGCCCCGTGGGCGGAAGTGTTCATCACCGCCACCGGCCGCGCCGGCGTGCTGCCGGCCGAGGCGATCGCCGCCATGGCGGATGGCGCGGTGCTCGCCAATTCCGGGCATTTCCCGTGGGAGATCGACACTGAGGGTCTCGCCGCCGTGACGACCAGCACCACCGATCTCGACGGTACCTTGCGGCGTCTCGACCTCGCCAATGGAAGGCATGTCATCCTTGTCGCCGAGGGGCGCATGTTCAACCTTGCCGGCGTCGAGCCGAAGGGCAATTCGATCGAATCCATGGATATCGGCTTCATGCTGCAGGCGCTGTCGCTGGAGCGGGTGGTGAAGGGCGAAAGGCTGGCGGCAGGCGCGCAGCCGGTGCCAGACGACATCAACCGGCGTATCGCCCGGCTGATGATGGCTACGATGGGGGCGGCACGCTGACTATACTTGCCCGTAATTCCTGATTCTGGTGCTGGAAAGCTTGCATGGCTGGCAAAATTGCTGACGCGCCGGATTATTCGGTACCGGCCCTGGACAAGGCGTTCGACATCATCGAACTCCTGGCCGAGCAGAAGGACGGGCTGAACCAGGGTCAGATTTCCGAGGCGGTCGGCCGCTCGATCCACCAGATCTACCGCGTGCTGCAGGCGCTGGAGCGGCGCGGCTACATTTTTCGCGATCGCCCGGCCGGGCTCTATTTCCTGTCGCCGCGCCTGTTCGAGCTGGCGCACCGGCACGAGCCGCTGCGCGGCCTCGTCCAGGCGGCGCTGCCGTCGATGCGGCGGCTGTCCGACGCGATCCAGCAATCCTGCAATCTCGGCGTCCACAATGCCGGGCGGGTGCTGATCCTGGCGCAGGTGGAAAGCCCGGCGGCGTTCGGCTTCCGGGTGCGCGTCGGCGCCGAGTTTCCGCTGTTCGCCACCGCCACCGGCCGCACGCTGATGGCGTTCCAGCCGCAGGACAGAGTTAATCAATGGCTGCAAGCCTCTGGTATCCCTGATGAAAAGGGCGATGTGCGCGATGCGCTTGCCCGCATCCGCGCAGCCGGCCATGAGGAGGTCGCCGACGGGTTGCAGCCGGGCGTCATCGATCTTGCCTTTCCGGTGATCGGGCCGTTCGGCCACTCGGTCGCAGCACTCACCGTGCCCTATGTGGCGACCACCTACAGCATGCTCGACCTTGCCACCGTGCGCCGCCATGCCGCGCAGGCGGCGCGGGAGATCGGGCTGGTGTTGGCGCCCGAGCCATCAGGCCAAAGCGCGCCATGACCGATCCCTCCGCACCGATAGTCAAGACCGTTGCCATTGATGCCAAACCGGCCAAAGTCTGGCACGTGCTGACGGCGCCCGAACTGATCCCGCAATGGATGTCGGACGAGGACCTGACCGTCAGCCTGCAGGGGCATGCCGGCGGGACGATCGTGATCAGCGGGCTGCTGCATGGCATGCCGTTCGAAAACCACGGCACGGTCCGCGCGTTCGAGCCGGAGAAGAGCTTTGCCTACAGCTACTGGAGCACACTGTCGGCCTCGCGCCTGGCGGACGCGCCGGAAAACCACACGCTGGTCAGCTTCGTCCTGGCGCCGGCTGACGGAGGCACGCTGCTGACGCTGACGCTCAGCGACTTCGCCGAACCGGCGATCCGCCCGCATGCCAATCTCTACTGGGGCCCGACCTTGCAGATCCTGAAGGCGGTGTGCGAACGAACTTGAGCAGGCGCCATCGCAGCGGCGCCGGTCTTACCTGGGGCGCCGGGCCAGCGCCCGGATGCGGTCGGCGACATCGCTGTCGATCGGGTTGTAGACGGTCAGGTTCAGATCCGGCCTGCCGTCGACCGCGAAGGACGAGTATTCCAGCTCGATGTCGCCCAGTTCCGGGTGCTTCAGGCGCTTTGTTCCGTCGCCATGGGCAAGCACGTCGTTCTCCTGCCACAGCTTAGCGAACTCGGGGCTGCCGCTGCACAGTTCGTCCACCAGCTGCGTCACCTCGGAGACCGCGCCGGCGCGCGCCGCATCGGCCCGGAACGCGCCGACCACGAAACGGGCGAGGTTTTGCCAATCGTGCTGCTTGGCGCGGATGTGGGGCGTGAGGAACATGAAGCGCAATATGTTGCGCCGGCCGGCGGGGATGGTGCCATAGTCGGTCAGCACGATCTCGGCGGCGCGGTTCCAGGCGACGACGTCCCAGGTCGCGGTCTTGACCAAAGCGGGGCTGGCCTCGAGCGTGTCGATGAGGCGCTGCAGCCGGGGGCTGACGCCCTCGTCACCCCGGTAGCGGACCTCGGGCGGGCGCCCGAGCCCGAGCATGAAGAGATGTTCGCGCTCGGCCTCGGTCAACAATAGTCCCTTGGCGATGCGGTTCAGCACATCGGCCGAAGGCGCGCCGCCGCGACCCTGTTCCAGCCATGTGTACCAGGTCGGGCTGATGTTGGCGCGCTGGGCGACCTCTTCGCGGCGCAGCCTTCGGCGTGCGCCGGCGCCCGGAAAAGCCGAACGAGGCGGGATCGAGCCGGGTGCGCCGGTCCTTCAGGAAGGCAGCGAGTGAGCCGGGGGTGGGCATCCTGTTAGCCATCCTGTTAAAGACTATACCATGATAAAGTCACTACTTTAATGGAATAATAGACCGTCGATATTACGCAGGCAACTGTCAGGAGATTTTGCATGCGTATCTTTCTCACCGGCGCGACCGGTTTCATCGGCTCGGCCATCGTTCCCGAACTCATCCAGGCCGGCCATGAGGTGGTCGGCGTCACCCGCTCCGACGCCGGCGCCGAAGCGCTGGTTGCGGCAGGCGCCGAGGTGCATCGCGGGACGCTTGAAGAGCCAGAGGGTCTGCGCGACGGCGCGGCGAAGGCGGACGCCGTGATCCACACCGCCTTCGACCATGATTTTTCGCGCTTTGCCGAGAATTGCGAAAAGGACAAGCGTGTCATCGCCGCCCTCGGCGCAGCGCTGGCCGGATCCGACCGGCCGCTGGTCATCACGTCGGGTGTCGGCATGGGCAGCCCCGGACATGGCCAGGTGGCGGTCGAGGACGTCTTCAACGCAAGCCATCCCAATCCGCGCATCGCCTCGGAACTCGCCGGCAATGCCTTGCTGGAGGCCGGCGTCAATGTGTCGGTGATGCGCCTGCCGCAGGTCCACAATCCGGTCAAGCAAGGCCTCATCACGCCGCTCATCGAGATCGCGCGCCACAAAGGCGTCTCGGCCTATGTCGGCGAGGGCCGCAACCGCTTCTCGGCGGGCCACCTGCTCGACGTGGCGCGCCTCTATCGGCTTGCCGTGGAAAAGCGGCAGCCCGGCGCACGCTACAACGCCGTCGGCGAGGAAGGCGTCGAGGTGCGCGCCATCGCCGAGGCGCTTGGCAGGGGTCTGAAATTGCCGGTCGTTTCGATCGCGCCGGAAAAGGCGGCGGAACACTTTGGCTGGATGGCTATGTTCGCCCCGGCGGACCTGCCAGCCTCCAGCGCGCTGACCCAGGCCCGGCTCGGCTGGCATCCGACCGGCCCGACGCTGATCGCCGACCTCGACGCCATGCGCTATTGATGCGCTACGGCCTCAGCCAGGGCTGACGGCGTAGCGCAAGTGGATGAGCCCATGCGCCAGCGTTTCGCAACTTGTCAGCGACAGCTGCATCTTGCCGGCGAGGCCGCTTTCGCCGAACTCGACAAAGCCCTGGTTTCCCGCCCGCGCATCGAACGCGGGTGCAACGAGCAGGCTAAGCTCATCGACAAGCCCTGCCGCGAAGAAGGAGCCGTTGATGCCGGCGCCGCCTTCGAGCAGCAGCCGGCTGATGCCGAGTTCACGCCCGAGCACGTCGAGCATGGCGGCGAGGTCGATATCAGTCGTTTCCGACACGATGTAGGACACGCCGTCGGCGGCGAGCTCGGCCAGATGGCTGTCGGAGACGCCGTGCCCGAGCAGCACCACGACATGGTCACCGCCGACATCCGGCTTGGCGAAGTGGAGCTTGCCCGAGGCATCGAGCGCCACGGCATAGGTTCCCGCATCGCGCTGCGCGAAATGATGCGGCCGGTCGACCTTGCCGATTTGCGCCGGCGGGTGCGCACCGGCCTTGCTCATCTCGGCCATGGTGACGCGGCCGACGATCCAGGCGTCACCTTGGAGGTCGCCGTGGATCTGCTCATACAGGCCTGACCACTCCGCCGTGGTCCCATCCGGACTGGCTGTGTAGCGGCTGGGATGAAGGCTGCCGTCGAGCGAGGCGAGCATATGGCAGATGATGTGCGGCTTCATGCAATTCTCCAGGGATTACTTTTGGGTGACATGCATCAGGCCGATTCAAGCTCCATCGCTTTCTCAGCCGCCTTCGCGAGAAACCCGGATCGCGTATAGCCATGGGCTTCGGCAAAGGCATCGATCCGCCGGAGAACGTCGTCCGGCAACGTCACGTTGATACGCACCGCCTTCCTCGCCTCGGTCCTGGCGGCGACCAGGATTGCAACACCGTCGCGATTATCGGCGTCTGCCATCACAGCCTCCAGACTGGAAGGCTCCGGAATGGCTTCGCCATCCTCGACCAGCCCTTCGATGTGGAGGGCGAGGGCCTCTTCAGCCATGGACCGGGCGTCATCCAGATCCTTGCCGGCGGTAATCACGCCTGGGAAATCAGGGAAAGACACACCGAAGTCGCTGCCGGCATCCTTATGGATAAGTCCGATATACTGCTTCATGTCCGTCACCTCAGTTTCAGTCCAGATTGCTTTTCGATGCTGCGCAGAGTGCCTATTGGGATGTCACGCTTGGGGTGGGGAACGGTGACCCGCCCTTGCTTGTCACGGTGTTTGAATTGCGCATGGCTGCCCTTGCGGGCAACCTCGAACCAACCATCAGCTTGCAACAGGCGGATAATGTCAGCGCTGTTCATGTGTATTTATACACACTGAAAATTGGCCTTTCAACCGAAATGTCAAGCCGCGCTCTCGCTTCCCGGCCCGAACCACCGACGCGCAGGAAACCGGCAATCCAAAATTCCGACAATTCCGATAATTGGCTGCCCAGCACTGTTATATCGATGTTGCGCAAATGGTTGACCCTGGGTTAGCATCCCCAGGCTGGTGCCGATGGGAGGCAGTTTTTGCAACGGCGATCAGCTGGAGCGGCATGCGCGGTCCCGCGCAAGGAGGATGCTCCAACACTTTGAACCGACGCACGATCCCTTCCCAAGACCGATCCGGTCTTGGGGATTGTGCGTTCTTGTGGAGGAGGATCAACCATGAACAGACGTGAATTCCTGATGACGTCCGTGGCCGCGGGCGCCATGATGCTGGCCGCGCCTTCGGCATTCGCCGAGGACAAGCTCACCATACTGGGCTCGGTGCCCAATCTCGGCTTTCCGTTCTTCGTGCACATGCTGAACGAGATCAAGGCGGAAGCCGCCGCCCAGGGCGTCAACCTGACCGAAAGCGACGGCCAGAATTCGGCCACCAAGCAGACCGCCGACATCGAGGCGGCGCTGGTGCAGAAGGTCAACGCCATCGTCATTTCGCCGCTCGACGTCAACGCGCTGGCGCCGGCCATCGAGGAAGCCGTCAAGGCCGGCGTTCCCGTGGTGACGATCGACCGCCGGGTCGACGGTGTCCAGGGCATCCTGGCGCATGTCGGCGCCGACAATGTCAAGGGCGGCGAGGCGGAGGCCAGCGCCATGGTGGCGGCGTTCCCCAACGGCGCCAAGCTGTTCCATCTGCAGGGCCAGCCGGGTGCTGGTCCGGCGATCGACCGCAACAAGGGCGTGCACAATGTGCTCGATCCGCTGAAGGACAAGTACCAGATCATCTTCGAGCAGACCGCCAACTTCGCCCGCGCCGAAGCGCTGTCGGTGACGGAAGCCGGCCTTGCCGCCAACGGCAAGCCGGACGCCATCATCTGCGCCAATGACGACATGGCGCTCGGCGCGCTCGAGGCGTGTGCTGCGCGCAACTTCACCGACGTCAAGATCTACGGCTTCGACGCGCTTCCCGAGGCGCTGGTTGCCGTGCGCGACGGCAAGCTCGCCGGCACGGTCGAACAGTTCCCCGGCCAGCAATCGCGCACCGCCGTGCAGATCGCGGTCGCTTACGCCAAGAACAAGACCGAGCCGAAGGAGAAGCTGGTGCTGTTGACACCGATCGTCATCGGCAAGGACAATCTTGATAAGGCCGAGAGGTTGAGCGAGACGAAGTAGAACTTGGCGGGGACAGGCTCATTGGCAAGGTTGGCGGGACAGCGCCCCCTCTGTCCTGCCGGACATCTCCCCCACACGGGGGAGATCGGACGTCGTCTCCGCTTTCGCCAATCGCCGGCCTTGCAGAACAGGCGCTGCCGGCAAAACTGCCAATCTCCCCCTCGTGGGGGAGATGTCCGGCAGGACAGAGGGGGCGCTGTCCCGCGGCCTGCCACAATCCGGGAGCAACCCTTGCCAGCTGAAGCCGCCCTGCTCGCCGTCGACGGCGTCACCAAACACTTCTCCGGCGTCACCGCGCTGAGCGATGTCTCCCTCGACATCCGCCCTGGCGAAATCCTCGGTCTGCTCGGCGAAAACGGCGCCGGCAAATCGACGCTTTTGAAAATCCTGTCGGGCGTCATGCCACCGTCCAGCGGGCGCATCACTTTCGACGGCGCCGACTACGCGCCGTCCAGTCCGCAGGATGCCAAGCGGCTCGGCATCGTCACCATCTACCAGGAACTCAGCCTGATCCCGACGCTGACGGTGGCCGAGAACATTTTCATCGGCCGCGCGCCGGTCGGGCCGCTGGGGCTGGTCAACTGGCGGCGGATGGAGGCGTCGTCGCGAGACATCATCGCTCGCGTCGGCTTGTCCATCGATCCGATGACGCCGGTCTCGGCGCTGTCGGTGGCCGAACAGCAACTGGTCGAGATCGCCCGGGCGCTGTCGCTGAAGAGCCGGCTGATCATCATGGACGAGCCGACCTCGGCGCTGACCGAGACCGAGGTGCAGCGGCTGTTGTCGATCATGGATCGGCTGCGCCAGGACAAGGTCGCCATCATGTTCGTCACCCACCGGCTGGAGGAGGCCTCCGCCATTTGCGACCGCATGACGGTGCTGCGCGACGGCCGGCTGGCCGGGCATCTCGACCGCGACAAGGGGCGACCGATCCAGTTGCCGCGCATCATCGAGAAGATGGTCGGCCGCGCCGCTTCCGAACTTTACGCGCGGCCGGCGCAGCGCGCGGTCGCCGGCGATGTCGTGCTGTCGGTGCGCGGCCTGCGCACCGTGCGCGATCCCGAAGCGCCGCATGCCATCGTGCTCGACGGCGTCGACATCGACCTCAAGGCCGGCGAAATTCTCGGCGTGGCCGGGCTTGTCGGTTCCGGCCGCACGGAGCTGGCGCGCGCCATCTTTGGGGCCGACCGTATCGCTGCAGGCACCATCACGCTCGACGGCAAACCGATCGCGCCGGCCTCGCCGGCGGATGCCATCGCGCTCGGCATCGGCCTGGTGCCGGAGGACCGCAAGCACCAGGCGATCTTTGCCGCTTTGGGCATCCTGCCGAATTTCTCCGTCGCCTCGCTGGGCACATTCAGCAACGGTTTCGGCTTCATGGCCGAGCGGCGCGAGCGCGACGCGCTTTCCGGCTTCCGCAAGATGCTGTCGATCCGCATGGCCTCGGCGGAGCAGGCGATCGAGGGCCTGTCGGGCGGCAACCAGCAGAAGGTGATCCTGGCGCGCTGGCTGGCGCGCGACCCGAAAGTGCTGATCGTCGACGAGCCGACGCGCGGCGTCGATGTCGGCGCCAAGGCCGAGGTGCACCAGATCCTGGTGCAGCTTGCGGCGCGCGGCATTGCGGTGATGATGATCTCGTCCGAACTGCCCGAAGTGCTGGCGGTGTCGGACCGCATCGTCACCATGCGCCGGGGCCGCATCACCGGTGAGATGCCGGGCGTCGAGGCGAACGAGGAAAAACTGATGGAACTGATGGCGCTCGACAGCCAAGATGCGCTTGGGCGGGATGCGGAGGGACAGGCACGATGAGCATCGCCGAAGAACAGAACCAGCGCGGCGGCGTGACGATCGCACGGCTGTTGATGAGTTTCGGGCCGCTGCTGTTCCTGGCGGCGCTGGTCATCGTCTTCACCGTGCTGAAGCCGAGCTTCATCGACCCGATCAATCTGTTCAACATCACAAGGCAAATCTCGATCACCGGGCTGATCGCGCTCGGCATGACCTTCGTCATCCTCACCGCCGGCATCGACCTGTCGGTCGGCTCGCTGCTCGCCTTCTGCGGCATGGTCGCCGCCGTCATCGCCAAGGGCGGGGCGGCCAACACGCTGTCGCTGTCGACCTCAGGCACGCAGGGCTATGGCTGGTTCGCGGCGCTGCTGGCCGCCGTCATCGTCGGTGCTGCCGCCGGCGGCGTGCAGGGGCTTGCCATCACCAGGCTGAAAGTGCCGCCCTTCGTCGTCACACTGGGCGGGCTGACGGTGTTTCGCGGGCTGACGCTGACCATCTCCAATGGCGGGCCGATCTCCGGCTTCGACGCCTCGATGCGCTGGTTCGGCACGGGGCTGATCGGCCCGGTGCCGGTGCCGGCAATCATCTTCGCCATCGCCGCGATCCTGTGCCACATCGTGCTGCGCTACACGCGCTATGGCCGCGCCGTCTATGCCGTCGGCGGCAATGCCGAGGCCGCGCGCCTGTCGGGCCTGCGCGTCGACCGCATCCTGGTTTCGGTCTATGTCATCGTCGGCTTCTTCGCCGGGCTCGCGGCCTTCGTGCTGTCGGCGCGGCTGAATTCTTCCGAAGCGGTCGCCGGTATCGGCTACGAGCTGACGGTCATCTCCGCCGTCGTCATCGGCGGCACCTCGCTGTTCGGCGGCATCGGCTCGGTCGGCGGCACGGTGGTGGGCGCCGCGCTGATTGGCGTGTTGCAGAACGGGCTGCAGTTCAACAATGTGTCGTCCTACACGCAGAGCATCGTGATCGGGTTGATCCTGATCCTGGCGGTGGCGTTTGACCGGTGGTTGAAGTCGCGGGTGAGGCGGTAGGGAGAGGTCGCGCCCAGGCACCCCCTCTGTCCTGCCGGACATCTCCCCCGCAAGGGGGAGATCGGATGTCATGACGGCTTTCGCAAATTTTCAACGCTGAGGAAAAAGCGAAGCCGACGAAACTACCAATCTCCCCCTTGCGGGGGAGATGTCCGGCAGGACAGAGGGGGGTGCCTCGCATCAGCGTAGGTCATTTTAACCCGCCAGCTTCTCCTCAATCACCCGCGCCGAATCCGGCTCCAGCTGCCCGGTATGGTCGAAGCGCAGCACCACCACCCAGTTGAAGACATCATCAGGCCATTTGCCGTTCGGCAGCAGCGTCTTTGGGTCGGCGCCGAAAGCCTTGATGAGTTTGGCCAGCTGGCCGTGATGCCAGGCGATCAGGATCGACTTGCCGTGGCTTTCAGTCGACAGCGCGGCGACGAGGTTCTGGACTTCGTGGTCGGCGAAGCGCTGGTCGATCGGCAGTTTCAGCGCCTGGCTGAGCGGCGTCAGCGTCAGCCGTTCGCGCGCGCTGCTCTTGGAATCGGCACTGGCCACCAGCATATCGGGCCGGAAGGCGACGCCGTCGAGTAGGAAGGGCTGGAAATAGGCGACATAGGCCTGGGCGCGGGCTTCGCCCTCGGGCGACAGGCCGGGGCCGCTGTCGGGCTTTTCGCCATGGCGCACGATCAGCACCGTGATGTCGGCAAGCCCGGTGGTTGTGTCGCCGGCGGCGTGCGCGGACAGAGCAAGCGCCATGATCCAAAGGGCGGCGAGAACAAGGCGTTTCATGGTGGGTCCTTCCGGCGGGTTTCGAAGCACCAATCAGCGCAGCAATCCGACGGAATCAGGGCCGGTCAGGCCAGCCGGATGGTCAATTGCAGGCGGCTCAAGCCGCTTCGAGCGCCCACAGGCGATGGCCGTAGCGGCGGAAGAAGCGCGCCACGAGACGCTGCTGCCTCGCCCTGACGAGGTCGGGCAGGCGCCGCTCCTGGCGCCAGCGCGGCATGTTGCGCCAGCAGGCGATGAAGCGGGCGGTGTCCTCGATGGCTTCGTCCGCCGACAGCGCCGGGCCGATCGCGGCCAGGAACAGCGGCTCCGACTGCTTCAGCGCGTCGATGACGGCCTTGCGCCGGAAATGATCCTGGCGGGCCTGCGCGATGCCGTTGCGGCGGATCGCCTCGAAGGCTTCGAGCAGAGCAGGGCTGTCGCCGGTGTAACCGCAGGCGCGGGCGAAATCGGCGGCATCCATCGTTGCTCCCGGGTCTGATGCGGCAATTCCCTGCCGACTCACGTTTGTGAGTTTATGAAAGCATAACTCAAAAATTGGTAAAAGGGAAACTTCTGGAGAAGTGTTAAAACTGCGACTCGACTCCCAGCTCAAAACGCAGGAATATACGAACAAATCAGGAACAAACGGGGTGGAGGGGCAATGGCATTGCCGGGCAGGAAACCAGTTATCGCGCATGTCGTCTCGATATCGGTCGAATGCGCCGATTGCGGCCGCAACAGGTGGTGGAAACCGGATGAGCTCCGGCGTTTCGGGGTGACGGGCAACACGCCGCTGGCGGAACTTTCGGGCCGCATCGTCTGCTCGGCCTGCCGCGCCGACGGGCTGCCGGGCACGGCGATCTCGATCCAGGCCGCCTTCGTCGACGAGCGCCAGCGCGTGCGCAGCGAGGCGCAGATGCTGAGCGACCGGGAGGTGTTGGTGGAGGGGTCGAGACGGGCTTGAGGGGGGATCGTTCTTCCTTCTCCCACAAGGGGAGAAGGAAGGGGCGTCCCGCCTCAATACCCCAGCAGTTCCTTCAGCGGTATAACCCGCCAGACATGCTTGATCGCATAGCGGTTGAATGTCAGCGTCTTCGGCGGATTGTACTGCTCGACCACCAGCTCGCCCGCGGTGCGCTTGACCAGCTTCTTGACGAAGGCCTTGCCGTTCTTCTCGTTCTCCTCCGGAAATGTCTCGATCACCACATGGTCGCCGGGCACGGCGTCGCGGCCGCCGCAATAGATCAGGTCGCCGGGTTCGTAGCGCGGCACCATGGAGTCGCTCAGCACATGCAGCGCGAAGACTTTCGGCAGGTTGCGCACGCCAGGCGGGCGCTGGACGTAGCCGGCGGGTTCGCCGTTGAAGGTGAAGTCGCCGTCGTCGCCGCCGACCGCGGCACCCAGCACCTCGATATCCATTGAGCCGGCGGGCATCGGGCCGGCATCGGTGACGATCTCGGCATCGGCCACCGGGCCGGCATCGTCGAGGAAGACGACCTCGCCTTTGCCCAGCGCGACCGGGTCGACGCGCAAGAAGGCGGCGGTCTTCAACAGGTTCTCGGTCTTGGGCAAATTGCGCCCGGTTTCCCAATTGCCGACGG
Organism: Mesorhizobium huakuii; assembly: GCF_014189455.1. Taxonomy (NCBI): domain Bacteria; kingdom Pseudomonadati; phylum Pseudomonadota; class Alphaproteobacteria; order Hyphomicrobiales; family Phyllobacteriaceae; genus Mesorhizobium; species Mesorhizobium huakuii. The sequence goes on along the minus strand of NZ_CP050296.1, from coordinate 850,549 downwards.
CAGCGACATCGGTGTCGTTGTGCTCGGCAATGTGGCGCATGACCAGGCCGCGCTGCTTGCGCGCCTGGCGTATCGCCGCCCCGACCTTGATCGACAGTTCCGTTTTGGCCATGGCGCCCATGTGAGCGATGAAAGCGGCTCTCGTCTATGAAAGAATGGCTTGCATCTATTTTTGAGTTATGCTTATATCTGGCCATGCAAAACCTGTCCAGCTTTGATGGCGCCGTAGCGCCAGCCTCCCGTGAGGCAAACAGGGCGACCGAAGTCGCCAGCTATTCCCTTCCGTCCCGGCCGTCCTCCCCGGCCGGGGCGAAGCCCGAGCGCTTTGATGCCTCGGGTCCGGCCCGCCCGTCAGCGGCGGCCGGAACGGCCGGAGCCGCCGCTCCCCTCGGCTTCGGCCCCCCATTCGATCGGCACGCTGCCGGTCCCTATGCGCGCTCCTGCATCCGCACGCAGACCGTCATCCTGTTCGAGCCGATGACGGGCAGGGCGGTTTCCGCCCCCGACAGTAAGGCCGCCGAGGCGCGGCTGGCGCGCCTGGCCGCCGGGCACTCGATCCGCTCCGGCTGATACCGGCCGCGAGCCGGTTTCCGAACCGAACACCCTGACCGTGGCCCGGACCGGGCCCGCACCCTGACGCCTGGCCGACGGTGCGCTCTCGAGCGCGGCCGAAGGCGTACCCCTGGATGGAGCCTGGACATGGCAAGCTATAGCGACGCCGAACTGCAAGAGATCGCCCGCTGGCTGAAGGAGGGGCTTTCAGCCTCGCGGATCGCGGCGGCGTTCAGCGCGCTGCGCAGCAGCCCAGTCTCGCGCAACGCCATCATCGGCATCGTCCACCGCAACGCCATGCTGGGTGCGATCGGCTTTGCCAATGGGCGGGGGATGCCGCCGGCCGCGAGACAAGCTGCAGGCGAACGGACAGTGCGCAAGCCGGCGGGAGCAAAGCGGGCAAAGGACAAGGCCAACGGCAAGGCGGTTGCGGAAAAACGCACCGGCGTCCATGCCGCCGAGGACACCATCCCGCGCAAGAACAAAGCCGGGGCCAGGCGCGACGCTTCGCCGGCCTGGCTGCCGCCGCGTCTGTTCGTGCGCGAGGTGGGCATGCTGATCGCCGATGGCGAAGCCTACCGTTTCAAGGTGCCGGCACCGCAGCGCGGACCGATCGGCCGCCAGCCGCATGGCGTGGCGATGCGCTTCATCGACTGCCTGTTTTCCCGCTGCCGTGCGCCGCTGGACCTGACGCTGGAAGAGGACCCGGAAAACGACGCGCCAGGCGGCCGGCCCGGCGCCGACATGCTGTGCTGCGGCATGCGCACGAAGGCGCTGAAAAGCTACTGCAGCTACCACCAGGCGCGGTTTCAGCGGCGGGTTTGTCAGTGAGCTTCCCTTCTCCCCGTTCAAAGCTACGGCATGTACACATTTCCAAGCAGATGGTCTTAGGCGATAGCGTGCATTGCAGCCTGGCGCATGCATTGGCTTATGCGGCGCTGGTCGACCCCCACTCCGTCTCGGCTTCGCCGAGCCACCTCTCCCCGATCGACGGGGTCGAGGAAAGGCGCCAGGCTTTTTTGCCGTCAACGCTCGTCCAGCAAAGCTCCCTTCCTTTCCCTCCGGAGGGGAAGGTGGCGCTGCGAAGCAGCGACGGATTGGGGGAACCACGTGGCAATCAAGCCTCGGGAGCGCTGGCGCTGCCTGCCCTGCCGGGCGTTCGTTGTTCGAAAAGCCAAGCAATTGGCTTTTCGTCCGCTGCGCGGACCACGCCTCACCCCCGTATAGTGACGGGGAGAAAGACGCTTGGCCTATTTCGGTATCTGTCGGCCCTGTTTGGGCATGCGGCTTTGCACGCTGCGTGGCTCCAGCCGCATGGCCGGGCCAGCTTCGGCAACCAGGATGCCGGCGACGCGGGCAAAGCCGGTGAACACTTTCATCGCGTCGGATTCGGAAATCTGCGCCGCGATCGCGGCACTGCAGGCGTTGAGCGCGCTGCGGTAGATGTGGCCGCGCCGATCGATCGGCCAGCGTTGCAGGAAGTCGGCGGCATCACTGACGCTGTCGATCTCCTCGACATGTCCGTCCAGGCTTACTTTGAGCGGCGTTTTCATCGTACCCACGGCGTTCACCCTCGATCTCGGCGCGGCTTTCAAGCCGACGCTTATAAACGCGCGAGGCCGCCAAGCGGTTGCATCGCCTTCGCGCGGGCGTCACGGGTTGGCGGCGGCGTCGAGCCAATCATGCGCCCGGCTTCGCGGCTTGGCTACCAATATGTCCTGTTGCCGGGCGGCCTTGCTGAAGGCCTCGAAGGCGGTGCGCGGGCAGCAACTGCCCTCGACCGCCAGCCTGACCAACCTTGCAGCTTCGACATAGGCGGGTGCCGTCTTGTCGGGCCACTGGTGTCGCAATGCCGCCTCGGCGTCGGCCACCGAGCCGACCAGCATGGTCTTGTTGTCGCAAAAACGCAGCGTAATCGGCATGAACGCCGTCATCGGCAAACCTCCCTCTGGCATGGTCGCGTCATAACGTGCGGGCCTGCGGCTGGTTCCATTAGCGAGCGTGCAAGCATGGGGCCGGCATGAGCGAGCGGCCGTTCATGCAGCTCTACGTCTCCGATTTCGTCGGCGACACGTTGCAGCTCTCCACCGAACAGATCGGCGCCTACATGCTCATGCTGATGGCGATGTGGAACGCCGGCGGCCGGCTGCCCGACGACGACGCCAAGCTGGCGCGGATCACGCGCCTTTCCCAGAAAAGATGGCGCGCCATCAGCGCCGATCTGTTGACCTTCTTCGAGCGCGAGGCGGGCGAGATCGGCCATAAAAGGCTGACGAAAGAGCTGCACAAGGCGCAGGTCAAAAGCGAGGCGAGGGCCGCCGCCGGCGCGCGCGGCGGAGCCGCCACCGCCTTGAAAACAAAGGCACATGGGGCGGCAAATGCCGGCGCTTTGCCGCGGCATTCTCCAGACTCCAGAAACCAGAGTGAAAAAGCTTCCGCTTTTTCCCCTGCAGGTAACAAAACGGCTCCGGTCTTGTCGGAGAAAAAACCCGGCTGGCAGCGGCCGAAAACCCATACCGACGCCGCCAACACCATCATCGAGGAGATCCGCAGCCATGACCGCAGCCGAACTGCAGCAGGCGACGAAGGCGCTTGCCGCGATGTTCTCATGCTTCCCGCAATCCGCCCTGACTGATGTCGACATGCAGATGCGCGGCTATCTCAGTGCTGTGCGCGACGCCGAGCTTGCCGATCTGCAAGCCGCCATCCAGCGCTTCGTGCGCGGCGAGGTGAAGAGCGGCAACGCCCAGTTCTGCCCATCGAGCGCGCAGCTCTGCATCGAGGTGCGGGAGCGGCGGGTGATGCGCGAGCTGATGGCGAGACGGGCGGCCTCGCAAGTCCTGGGTTCCTCGCCCCCGCAAAGCGGGGAGAGGTGGCCCGGCGAAGCCGGGACGGAGAGGGGGACGCCCTGTCTGAAACCAAAGCCGGTTGAGAATGGAGCACGAGATTACTTGTTTCGCCGTGTCGCCTTCTCTTCGACCGTCGGCGCTGCCCCCGCTCCGTCTCGGGCTTCGCCCGATCCACCTCTCCCCGCTTTGCGGGGGCGAGGAACCCAAGTTCTGCAAGGCCCAGCCCACTATCCAACATCCCCAAGCCCAAGGAGCCACCCCATGCCCAAAAAGGCCAAACCCGCCAAACCGCAGGCGCCGAAGCTCCCCAAGGGCGAGGCCGAGCAGGTGCGCATCCGCCGGGAGGTCGGCCATGATTTCGCGCTCAGCGACGACGCCTTCGGCCGCAAGCGGCTCAACGCCGGCACGGCCGAAGCACGGCGCGTCTACGAAGTGTCGAACGACGGCTACACCTCCACCGGCGGCATCGTGCGGGTGCGCAATGTCGATCCGCTCATCGGCATCACCTCGCTGTCGCGCCAGCAGCGCGAGGCCGGCCAGCGCTACCGCGAGGACTTTCAGTGCAGCCAGCAGGCCGGCGTGAAACCGATGCGCTGGAGCGAGCGCGTCGGCGGCGGCCGCCATGGCGGCGGCATCGCCGACAGCGTGCTCGACGCCGGCCGGGCGCATGCCGCCGCAACGAGAGCGCTGGGACACCGGGAGGTCGCGGCGGTGGTGCAGAAAGTTTGTTGCGCGGGTGGCTCGATCAAGAGCCTGGCGGAACAAACGGGCGAGGGAAGGGATGTGGTGACGAAGCTGCTGAAGGTCGGGCTCGACCTGCTGGCGGTGCACTATGGGATGATGATGGCGCGGTGAGGGGCCCGCAAAACAATCCGACCGGCAATGCCGGCCGGATCAGTTCACAAGTTCAGTTTATCCGCAGACGCGGACTTCCTCGATGATCCTGTGATGATGACGCCAGTGATTGATCACTTCGATGTGGCAACGGTGGTGGTGCCGGTGGAAATAGCGCGGCCTGTAGCCGTCATCGTAGGGGTCGTAGGGGCTATAGACATAGCGGCCGCCATAGTCCTCATAACCATCATAATAGTCGTTGCCATAATAGTCGTTGTAGCCGCCGATGCCGATAAAGACGTGACTGCGGGCGTTGGCCGGGGCGATCATCGCCGCCGCCGAAGCAATGGCGATAACCGAGGCAAGCAGGAGCTTCTTCATGGCTACCTCCTTCTCAAGGTCGATCTAATATAACCCCCGAGGGGCGGTCCCGTTCCATGGATTTGCAAATGGACTGGCTACCGAGCCCAATCCACGTCGATCTCGGTAGGTTTTGGTAGCCGAAACCGGCGCAGCACCAAGAGGCCGGCCACGAAGGTTATGATGTGCATCAACAAGCCGATATGCAGCCAAGGTTTGGCCGCCTCCAAATTTCCACTCCAGTAGTGCTCTAAAAGGAACAGCATCGTATTGGTAAAGACGACGTACAAGGCAAGTTCCAAGAGGAAAATGCCGGTGAACACGAGAAACCTTGGCCAGAACGCTGTCCTTGGCGCAATCGCGGCTACGATAAGCGCAATGAGGAATCCTAGGACAAGCGGAGCCATCGGGTTCTTTGCCACATGGACGTGAAACACATAGGCGACCTGGGTGACGGCGACTGATCCGATAAACGTGGCCAGCGCCAAGGCAACAAGATTGACCGCCAGCCGCTTCAACAAGTCTATCCCGCCCATCCTAGACACCTATTTTGATCCCAGACGTGTTGAAATTTTTCAGAATTGATTCCGGCCCGAAACTGCTCCCAATCAATCGCAAAACCAAAAACGTCTCAAGGTCATCAGTATAAAGCGCATGCGTTTCGAAGAGCCTACTACCCGCCGACCAGGTCCGAGCGTGGCGTGGTGACGCTTGAGCGCTATGTGGCGAAGTTGGCTGGGGGTGGCTGAGCGGCTCTTTCCTTCTCCCCTTGTGGGAGAAGGTGGATCGGCGCGCAGCGCCGAGACGGTTGAGGGGTGGGTGACGGAGTGCCGTCGGCGTCAAGCTGGAGCATCCCTCATCCGACCTCGCTTCGCGAGGCCACCCCGGGGCGAGCCACGGGTCTCGCCCGCCCTTCAGGCCCCGCAAGGGGGAGAAGGAAGGGCGCCTCACCCCCTAAAACAGCGCCCTCTCAATCGGCCCCTCCAATGTCTCTGCGAACGCCGTCGCCAGATGATGCCGGTCGCGGAAGGCCAGCTTTCCACCGATGAAGACGTGGCACTCCGTCGGGCCGCAGAAGCGGTCGGTGAGGTCGACGTAGAGCGTGTCGGGTACGCTTTTGACCACGGCGCGCTCTTGCGCGGCGGCACTGTCATTGGCGGCCTGCGCCCTCGGCGTGTCGCAGTTCGAGGGGGGCTCGCGCCACCATAGCGCTCGGGCAACGCAGGAGTCCGCAAAACTGTCGCCGATCGGTGTGTCGCGGATGACGGCGGTCTCGACGCCGGCCTGGCTGAACGCCTGCAAGGTGGAGCGCAGGCCGGCCTGCCAGCGCGCGGTTTCGGCCTTGCGGCCGGCGGCGGGCATGTCGCGCGTCAGGTTGCCGATCGAGAATTCGGAGATCACCACCAGGCGCGGCTTGCGGCGGATGATGTCGGCGATCGCCTGTTCGCGCCAGGCGTCGCATTCGGTGTAGTCGCGCTTCAGCACCGCGCTGAAGGTCGGCAGCCGCGAGGCGCGGCACGAGGATTTGAGATAGGTGACGACCTTGGTGTCGTTGCGTCTGGCCGCTTCGACCAGCGGCGTCGACCAGTGGTCGGCGTGCGAATCGCCGAACAGCACGATGGTGTGGGCGGCGTCGGCCGCGCCGAAGGTGCAAGGTTTGGGCTTCACCGTGTGGAAGTCGAGCAGGCAGTTTTCGTCGGTGGCGCGGGCCGTGGAAGGCTGTTCGGCCGCCTGTTCGATGCCGCGCTGGGCCGGGTCGATATTGCGGGTGGCCAGATGCGCATTGGCATAGGCCACCGCCACACCCACGCCAGTCAGCGCAAGCGCCGGAGCCAGCGCTCGAACGCCAACGGTCAGCCAGCCGCCGCGCCGCGCCGGGTTTTCGATCAAATGATAGGTGAGGAATGCCAGCGCCAGCGCCAAGGCCCCGCAGCCAAGGCGCTGCGGGGCGGTGAGATCCGGCGCCAGCATGCCGGCATAGACGATGACAGGCCAGTGCCAGAGATAGAGCGAATAGGAGAGCGCGCCGATCCATTGCAGAGGCGGCAGCGAGAGTGCTGCGGCGGGCGTGAGGGCCTGCCAGCCGGTTGGGCTGGCTGTGTGCTTGTCGTGTTCTTCGCCGGCGCCGCTCAGCAGCACCAGCACCGTGCCGGCGACCGGCAGCAGCGCGTACCAGCCAGGGAAGGGCAGGTCTTCGCTCAAGCAGAGATAGGCGACGGCGATCAGCGCCAGGCCGAGCCAGCCTAGTGCGGCCCGCAGCCATGCGCGGTTCCGCAGCAATGTCGCCGGCGCCAGCGTCGCCAGCCCGCCGGCGGCGAACTCCCAGGCGCGCAGCGGCGAGAAGTAGAAGGCCCAGGCCGGCGAGAGGCTGGTGAGCCACAGGCAGGCGGTGAAGGAGGCGAGGCCGGCGACGCCGATCACGATCACGGCCATGCGTTTGCCCGGATGCAGCCAGGCGGCGAACAGCAGCAGCGCCGGCCAGACGAGATAGAACTGCTCCTCCACCGACAGCGACCAGAAGTGGATGAAGGGATTGCTTAAGGCATCCGAAGCGAAATAGTCGAACGACCAGCGCAACAGCCACAGATTGATGGCATAGGCCGAGGCGAACATGGCGCCGCGCGAATAGAGCGCCTGCTCCTGCGGTGCCAGGATGAAGTAGCCGGCGGCGAGCGTCGCCAGGATGACGAACAGGGCCGCCGGTAGAAGGCGCCGGGCGCGCCGGGCATAGAAACGCAAGAGGTCGAGCCGGCCGGTCTCGGTGATCTCGTGCATCAAATGCGTGGTGATCAGCCAGCCGGAAATGACGAAGAAGATGTCGACGCCGGCAAAACCGCCGGGCAGGGCGGTGAGGCCGAAATGATAGGCAACGACGCCGCCGACCGCCAGCGCGCGCAATCCCTGGATATCAGGCCGGAACGATGCCGCCACTATAGCTCCTTCGTTGTGCCCCAGCCCGCCGCGCATGTCGGCCCGGTCAGCCGATATCGCAATGCAGCATTTCTTTCGCAGTGCAACATGGCCAGAACAAGGAAGCGGATAAAATCGGAGGATGTCTCGACCCGCAACGATGGGACGGCCGCGAATTCCGGCCGGCGATCACGGAACCTTGTTGGGCGTTTGCTTGACAAGCAAGGGCTTCCGTAGCGACCTGCGCGGGCAAATCCTGGGGCATTGGGGCATTCCATGAAGAAGACTTACGAAAAGCCGGTTCTCGTGAAGCGCGAAAAACTGTCCGCCGTCGTCGCGTTCGTTGCGTCCGGCCCGGTCTGAGCGGGGATTTTCGCCGGCCCGTTCGTGGTGACAATGCGACAGGGCGGGCTTTCCGGTCGCCGCCACCCGGCTGACATCTCGATCGCGGCTTGGCACATGCCGTCCAGCCGGCCTGCAAGCTGCGGCTCTATGCGCTTCCGGGCCGCGATTCTCCACGCATGGGCGGCGCTGCCGCCCGTGCACCGCGCGCGGCATAGAGGCCGGCGGCGGCCGCCGCCATGACCAGGCCGGCAAAGACCAGCAGCTTTTGTGGCGTCGCGCCCTGGGGGCCGAAGGCGGCGGCATACATGGTGCGGCCGGGAATGAAGGTCAAAAGCCCGGTAATGATCAGGCCGAAAATGTAGGTGCCCTGCATGATGCGGCGGTGTGCGGCAATGTTGCCGCCGCGCGCGGCGCGCACGCCGCGCCACAGCATCACCAGCACCAGAACCGACAGAAGGTGGATCGGGCTGAACGGTCCCCACAGCCGGATCGTCCAGATGAACAGGCCGGAGCCGGCGACCGTCGCCATCAGCGCCACCCAGACGCGGCCAAGCGCCCGGTGCAGCCGGTCGCCCTTGCTGCGCCAGAGCTGCATGGCGCCGAGCAGCAGCGCGGCAATGGCGATCAGCGCGTGGAGCTGGATGACGGGCGAAGCCTGGAGCAACGGGCTGAGCGACATAGGTGTTCTCCGCGAGAGGGCGGATTATGGCCGATGGGGCGTCGGGGCAGCAAGGGCGCCGGGAGTTGACCAGAGGTGCCGGGGTCCGGCCGATTTGAAACTTCCGGCTCCCTGATTGCTCCGCGCCGGCTGCCTCAAAAAAAGCCCCACCAGCAGGGGGCCGGCGGGGCATGATCGGAGGTCTGCGATCGCCTTGGGAAGGCGATGCCGGCAGCAACGAGAACGCCGCGCGAAAAGTTTCACTGTTTCCGCGCCGGATTGCCGATGGCTGTCGAAACCGGCCTCAGCCGGCTGCTGCCCGTCGGCCCTGGCCGCGCCGGGCCAGAAGGTTCGCCACCACCAACAGCACGATCGACAGCGCCATCATCAGCGTCGCGGCGGCGGTGATGGCGGGCGAGAGTTTTTCACGCAGGCCGATGAACATTTCGAGCGGCATGGTGCGCTGGCCGGCACTGGCCAGGAACTGCACCACCACCACCTCGTCGAAGGAGGTGACGAAGGCGAAGGCCGCGCCCGAAAGCACGCCGGGCAGGATCAGCGGCAGCATCACGCGGAAGAAAGCGGTCAGCGGTTTCGCGCCGGAGATGGCGGCGGCGCGCATCAGATTGCGGTCGAAGCCGGTGAGGCTGGCGCCGACGGTGACGACGACGAAGGGGCTGGCAAGGGCGGTATGCGCCAGGATGATGCCGGCATAGGTGCTGGCGAGGCCAACGCGGGCGTAGAACAGATACGAGCCGACGGCGGTGATCACCACCGGCACGATCAGCGGCGAGAGCAGCAGCGGCATGACGATGCGGCGGCCGGGAAACTTCTCGTTGGACAGTGCGATGGCCGTCAGCGTGCCGAGCGTGGTGGCGATCAGCGTCGTGCCGAAGGCGACGATCAGGCTGTTGCCGATCGCCGACTGCCAGCGCTGCGTGCCCAGCACCACCTCGTACCAGCGTGTCGACAGGCCTTCGAGCGGGAAGATGAAGAAGGCGCCGCTGTTGAAGGAGAGCGGCACGGGAATGAGGATCGGCACCAGCAGGAACAGGATGACCAGTCCGCACCACAGCCAGAGCAGCGCGACGCGGATGCGTTCACCAGGGGTCGGATAGGGCGACAACAGCATGGCTACACCATCTTCAGGCGGTCGAGGCCGAGGATCCGGGCGAAGATGCCGAACAGGGCCAGGGTGAAGACGAGCAGGATGAAGCTCAGTGCGGCCGCCATCTCCCAGTTCAGTTCGACATTGACGTAGTTGGCGATGAAATTGCTGATCAGCTGGTCGCTGGCGCCGCCGATCAGGGCGGGGGTGATGTAGTAGCCGAGGCACAGGATGAAGGTGAGCAGGCAGCCGGCCATGACGCCCGGGAAAACCTGCGGGAGATAGACGCGCCGGAAGGCGGTGAAGGGTTTTGCGCCGAGCGAATAGGCGGCCTTCATCTGCGAGGGCGCGATGGTGCGCATGACGGAGTAGATCGGCAGCAGCGTGAACGGCAGCTGGATATGCGTCATGGCGATGATCAGGCCGATACGGCTGTACATCAGGTCGAGCCGCTCGGAGGCGATGCCGAGCCACAGAAGCAGGTCGTTGACGAGGCCGAATTTCTGCAAAAGCACCGTCCAGGCCGCGGTGCGCACCAGGATCGAGGTCCAGAACGGCAACAGCACCGCCACGATCAGGATCGCCGCCAGTCCCTTCGGCACGCTTGATATGAGATAGGCCAAGGGGAAGCCGAGCAGCAAGGTGGCAAGCGTCACCGCTGCCGCGACGAAGAAGGTGCGCAGGAACACTTGCAGGAAGATCGCCTGTTCGGGTGGCACGCGCTCGATGCCGCCATCGGCGTTCCACCTGAGATCGAGCGCGCTCAACAGATAGAACGAGGTGATGGCGTGGGTGCCGTTGGCGATCACCGGCCAGGTGCCGGGCGCCGACCAGAAGGGCACGGCTTTCATGATGTCGAGCGGCGGCTTGCCGCCGGCGGCTTCGAGCTGGCGTACGGTTTTCAGCACCTGGCTGCGGGCGCCGGGCAGGCGGGCGTTGAGCGCCTTGGCCAGTTCGTAGGCGGCGCCCTTGGCCTGGTTTTCGCTGAGATCGGCGGCGAGCGCGATGAAGGCGGCGTCACCGGGCAGGCCCTGGCCGTTCCAGTCGGCAAGGGCCACGCTGGTGCGCGGCAGAGCGTCGGCGATGGTCGGGTCGTAGACGGCGCGCGACAGCAAAAGCACGATCGGGATGCCGAAGCTTAAGGCGAGAAGCAGGAGCAGGGGGGCAGCCAGCGCCAGCGTGCGCAGCCGGTCGCCGAATTCGGCGCGCCGCAGCGCCGCCGACACCGACCTTGGGTCAGCGTCGGCGGCTGACCGGCCGCGGGCCAGCGCGGGCCGGTCGAGTTCGCTGGGCAGCAAGGCCGACATCCTTACTGGGCCAGCCAGGCGTTGAAGCGCTTGACCAGGTCTTCGCCATAGTCGCCCCAGAACTCGGTGTCGGCGACGAGATAGGCGCCGGCAAGATGGTCGGGGGCATTGGGCAATTTCGGCAAGGCATCGGCCGCGACGAAGGAGGCAGCGTCGGTGCGCACCGGCCCGTAGGTGATGTAGCTGGCGAGCTTGGCGTTGTTTTCCGGCTTCGAGATATAGGCGAGGTATTTGTAGGCGAGATCCGGGTTCTTGGCGCCCTTCGGAATGGCGATCATGTCGTATTCGAGGATCTGGTTGTTCCAGACGATCTTGAACGGCTTCTTGTCGGTGTCGATGGCGTTCTGGATGCGGCCGTTCCAGGCGGTGGTCATCACCACTTCCTGCGAGGCGAGCAATTGCGCCGGCTGCGCGCCGGCATCCCACCAGACAATGTCCTTCTTGATGGTGTCGAGCTTCTTGAAGGCGCGGTCGACGCCTTCCGGCGTCGCCAGAACCTTGTAGACGTCGGCGGGTGCGACGCCATCGGCCATCAATGCCCATTCCAGGTTCTGCGCCGGGAATTTGCGCATGGCGCGCTTGCCCGGGAATTTCTTGGTGTCGAAGAGGTCGAGCACCGAGGTCGGCGCTTCCTTCAGCACGGTCGGGTCATAGGCGAGGATGTCGCCGTAAGCATCGAGCCCGACACCGCAATCCAGCGCCGAGCCTTCGATGAATTTGTCGCGCGGTCCGATCTTGGCATAGTCGAGGCGCTCCAGGATGCCTGCGTCGCAGCCTTGCAGCACGGTCGCGGTTTCCACCGTCACCAAATCGATCGGCACGTTGCCGGTGTCGACCATGGCTTTGACCTTGCCGAGATCGCCGAGATATTCCTGCTCGAGGATTTTTGCGCCGGTCTCCTTGCTGAACGGCTCGAACCAGGCCTTGCGCTGGGCGTCCTGCCAGGCGCCGCCGCTGGCCATGATCGACAATTCGTCGGCGAAGGCATGGCCGATGGTGAAGAGTGCGGTGGCCGCTGTGAATACGAGCAGCCGGGTCTTTGCGATTTTCATTTTTTCTTCCCCTGTTTTTGAGATGGACCTGTTCTTGAGATTGCTGGTTCAGGACGGCCCCGCCTTGGCGGCCGAGGCATCGGCAGGAAAGGCGCGGCAGTCACCCGGCGCGCAGGACACTGTGACGGCCTCGCCATTGGCCATGGTTGCCTCGGGGCCGACCTTGACGGTCAGCACCTGGTCGTTTCCGAGCCTGGCGAGCAGGCGCAGATGGTCGCCGAGATAGATGCGGCCATCGACGGTCGCGGGCAGGGCGTTGCCGCCGGCCGGCGTCAGGCTCAGCCGCTCCGGGCGGATGGCGACGTGGCAGGCAGTACCTTGCGCCACGCCGATGGCGAGCGCGGTGAGCTCGCCGCCGCCGGTCAGCCGCACGCGGCATTGCTGGCCGGAGACGCGGTCGACGACGCCTTCCAGGGTGTTGTTCTCGCCGATGAAGCTCGCCACGAAGGAGCTTTGCGGGGCGTTGTAGAGATCGTCGGGCGAGCCGAGCTGGGCGATGGCGCCATTGTTGAAGACGGCGACGCGGTCCGACATGGTCAGCGCCTCGCTCTGGTCGTGGGTGACGTAGACGATGGTGACGCCGAGCATGGTGTGGATCTGCTTGATCTCGAGCTGCATGTGCTCGCGCAGTTTCTTGTCCAGCGCACCGAGCGGCTCGTCCATCAGCACCAGGCTCGGCTCGAACACCAGCGCGCGGGCCAGCGCCACACGCTGCTGCTGGCCACCGGAAAGCTGCGCCGGCTTGCGGTCGCCGAACTGCTTCAGCCGCACCATGTCCAGCGCGCGCGCCACACGGGCCGCGATATCGGCCTTGCTGACCTGGCGCACGGACAGCGGGAAGGCGACATTCTCCTCAACGGTCATGTGCGGAAACAGGGCGTAGTTCTGGAACACCATGCCGATGTTGCGCTGGTAGGGCGGCAAGCGGTCGACCGGCCTGCCCTCCAGCGTGATGGTGCCGCTGGTCGGCCGTTCGAAACCGGCCAGCATGTTGAGCGTCGTCGTCTTGCCCGAACCGGAAGGGCCGAGCAGGGTCAGGAATTCGCCGCGCGCGACGCCGAGGTTGAGCCGCGTCACCGCGAAGGCGCGGCCGTCATAGGATTTCTCGACATCGACGAAATCGACGAAAGCCGGGCCGGCGGCAGGCGCTGGCGATAATGCGGCCAGGGCGCTCATTGGACGCGATCCCGAAACGCAGCGGCTGAAACACTATGCGGCTTGTGATGCATGGTTCCGTCCCATTGGATGCCCGCGTCTCGGCGGGTCATTCAAACTTGTATGCTCACACAATCTATCTGAAATCGAGCATAGATGCATACAACTTTGACCGTCAAGCCGGTATTTGCCGCGATTGTGTGATATTTTCAGCTGGGAAAGCCGAATTCATGTCACACAAGTGCTATTGTCCGGCGAATTGTCTTATGCTAAGCCCACGACGAAGCCGAAGCCCCGAATCCATCCAGCATGCTCAGCGATCTCCGCCTTACCGAGGATGAAAGTCCGGTCTATCGTCGTCTGGCCGACGCGATCGCCGAGCGCATTGCCACGGGCACGCTGGCGGTCGGCGACCGGTTGCCGCCGCAGCGTGACATTGCGCGCGCGCTCGGCATCAACGTCACCACGGTGACGCGGGCGCTGGCGACGCTGCAGCAGCGCGGCCTGCTGGAGGCGCGGCCGGGGCGGGGCACGACCGTGGCGGCCAGGCAGGCGGCCGAGCGGCCCGGCTTCGTCTCGGCGCCGAGCGACGAGAGCGGCATCATCGACCTCTCGGTCAACCGGCCCGCCACCTCGGCCTATCTCGACGCGCTGGCGGTGCTGTTGCCGCGCCTGCCCAGGGATCCGCACTATGCCTCGCTGCAGGACTACCATCCGCCGGAAGGGCCACTGTGGGCGCGCGTGGCCGTCGCCGACTGGCTGAAGACCGTTGCCGGCGATGGCGACCCCGGCCGCGTGGTGCTGGCGGCCGGCGCCCAGCACGGGCTCGACTGCCTGCTTGGCGCGGTGACCAGGCAGGGCGAGGTGGTGCTTGCCGACGAGGTGACCTATCAGGGCATCAACGCGCTCTGCCGGGTGCATGGGCTCGATCTCAGGGGCGTCGCCATGGATCGCGGCGGCATGCGGCCGGATGCTTTCGACGCCGCCTGCGCGCAGCTGCGCCCCCGCGCGGTATTCCTGGTGCCGACGCTGCACAATCCGACGACCATTACGCTGAGCGAAGCGCGCCGCCACGAGCTTGCCGCCGTCGCGCGCCGCCACAATGTCCTGATCATCGAGGACGACGTCTACCGGCCGCTGGCCGACGAGGCCTTGCCCTCCTTCGCCAGCCTGGAGCCGGAGCTGACGGTGCATATCGGCGCGCTGTCGAAATGCCTGGCGCCGGGCCTCAGGCTTGGCTTCGTCATCGCGCCACGCGCCATTGCCGGCCAGGTCGCGGCGGCGCTGCGCATCAATTGCTGGAGCATCAGCCCGCTGACGGCGCTGATCGGCGCACGGATGATCGAGGACGGCGCGGCAGCGCGCATCATCGAGGTGCAGAAACACGAACTGCGCCAGCGCCAGGCGATCCTCAGCGAAATCCTCGGCCGCTACGATGTGCAGAGCCAGCCGAGCGCCACCCATGCCTGGCTGCGCCTGCCCGAGCCTTGGCGCGGTGCCGGCTTTGCCCGCACCTGCCTGGAGCGCGGCGTGGCGCTGCTGCCGGGCGACGCCTTCGCTGTCGGCCGCGAACCGGTCCAGCATGGCGTGCGCATCAATGTGGGTGCTGCGCGCTCGCAGGACGATCTGCGCACCGCGCTGACCACCATGGCCGAGCTGCTGTCGGCCGGGCACCTGCAGCTGCCGGGTTTTGTCTGATGCCTGCCGCCCAAAAGTGCGCAGCGGTTTTGGGACAAGGACAGGCATGGGGGAACAGCAAGTGACAGCTTCGAAGAGTGTCGAGATCGCCGTCATCGGCGCCGGCGTGGTCGGGCTGGCGACGGCGCTGCGCCTGGCCAGCGACGGCCGCGAAGTCCTGCTCATCGATCCCAACGAGCCGGGCTCGGGCGCCTCATCAGGCAATGCAGGCACGCTGGCCGAATATGCCTGCATGCCGGTCGGCAATCCCGCGGTGCTGCGCGCGTTGCCAAAATTGCTTCTCGACCCCGACAGCCCGTTTTCGCTGCGCTGGACGGCGCTGCTGCATCTGGCGCCATGGCTGCTGCGGTTCGTCAGGCAATCGCTGCCTGCCGCCACCCATGCCAACGCCGTGGCGATGGCCGGCCTGCTGGCCGATTCCCTGCCGGCGTGGGAGGAGATGGCTGACGAGGCCGATGCCGGCGATTTGCTGCGCCGCAATGGCTGCCTCTACCTCTATCGCCGCCTGAATGATCTTGCCGGCGGCGCGTCGAGCCGGGCGTTGCGCGCCGAATTCGGCGTCGACCAAGCGGTGCTGAGCCCCGGTGAAGTGGCCGCGCTGGAACCGAACCTGCCGGCGGTGCAGGGCGGCGGCCTGTTCTTTCCGCAATCGATGAACCTGACCGATCCCCGAACCATGATGGCGCGGCTGCTCAAGGCGGCGACGGACCGGGGTGCCGCCTTGCTGCGGGGCGAGGTGACAGGGCTGCGCGCCGATGCCGGCGGCGTCGAACTCAGCGGCCCCGGCCTCAGCCTGCGCGCCAGCAAGGTGGTGATCGCCGCCGGAGCCTTTTCGCGGCCGCTGGCGGCACAGGCCGGCGACCGCATCCCGCTCGAAACCGAGCGCGGCTATCACCTTGAATTCGCGACGCCGACGCCGGTGTTGACGCGTCCGGTGTGCCCGGTCGATCTCGGCTTCTACATGACGCCGATGGCCGGCCGGCTGCGTGTCGCCGGCACGGTGGAACTCGGCCGCCTGGCCTCGCCACCCAATCCGCGCCGGCTGGCGCTGCTCGATCGCGGCGTGCGCCAGTTCTTCCCCACGCTCGGCCCGCCGTCGTCGCGATGGCTGGGCTTCCGCCCGTCGCTGCCGGATTCGAGGCCGGTCATCGGCCCGTCGCCCGGCAATCGCAACGTCATCTACGCCTTCGGCCACGGCCATCTCGGACTGACGCTCTCGGCCGTCACCGCGCGGCTGGTTGGCGACCTCATCGCCGACCGGCGGCCCAACAGCGAAAGACTCGCGCCGTTTTCAGCTGGGCGGTTCTAACCAGCGCCACCCGCCGGCGCTGTCTCGATCTCCTGGAGATAAAACACCTTGCTCGGCTGCAGATGGTCGACGCAGAGCTGCGCAAGCACCCAATTGTCCCGGCGCTTCAGCGCCTCGATCATCATCCAGTGGTGCTGGCGCGAGACGTCGAGCTTTTCTCGGTCGGCCAGCGAATTGGCCCGCACCGGCAGGCTGAGCCGCATATAGTGTTCGATCGAGGAGACGAGGTAGGCGTTGCCGCAGGCCGAGAACATTGTGAGATGGAAGCGGTCGTTGGCCTCGTGGATGCCTCTGAGATAGCCTGCATCGACATGGCCGCTGTAGATGCGGTGGATCTCCTCCAGTTGCGCGATCAGCGCGTCGCTGACCGGCAGGCGGATCATCAGCGCGGCCTGGCGCTGCAGCATTTCGCGCACTTCGTAGATCTGCCGTACCTCGTCGGGCGAGAGCCGGCGCACCATGGCACCCTTGTTGCGCTCACGCGTGACGATGCCGAGCTTTTCCAACTGGTACAGCGCCTGGCGGATGGTGTGGCGCGAGACCGGGAAGCGGGCGAGCAGCACGTCCTCGACCAGCCGTTCGCCCGGCGCCAGCCGGCCGAAGATGATGTCCTCCTCCAGTGCGTGCACGGTGTCGGCTTCCTTGCCGCCATAGTCGAAACTGTTGAGCATCGCGAACCCTTGCATTCCCAGGCCGACCCTTGTCGGTCCAGGCCGACCCTTGTCGGTCCCGGCCGACCTTGTCGGTCCCGGCCGACCTTGTCGGTCCCGGCCAACCTCTTGTTGGCCAAAGCTAATCTTTGTTGACCTGGGATGCCACTCTAGCCTTCGCGGAAAAGGCTGGCCACGAGCTGGTCGAGGCGCGGGTCGTCGAGGCTGACGATCCCCGACATTTGCAGCGCCTGTCTCAGGCTGATCCGGCGGACCTCCTGGCGCATGATGACCTTTACGCTGACTGGCCCCGCGTGGGTCAGGATGAAGGCGTTGCCGACCAGGACCGGCTCCGAGAACGGCGCCCACTGCACGGCCACGATCGACGGCTCGCCGGTCTGCCGGCGGTTGATCCCGGCGAAATAGATCCAGTTCAGCCGCGAGATCGCCACGCCATAGTGCCAGCCCGGCGCCCGCGCTCCGCCCTGACGATGGCCCTCGGCCCAGCGGGTTACGCGCCTGAAGGTCACCAGCTCGGCCTCGCGCCGCACGAAGGTGACCGACCGCATCACAAGATCGGGACGGTCGGGAACCGCAAAGTAGGTGAAATAGGTGCCGCCGGCGACGGCTGGAGCCGGGCCGCGCACCATGTTCTCGTAAAGCCTCTGGTGGATCGGCAACAGGGTCGGGTGTGCGGGCGCGGGGGCTTCCGGCGCGCGGTACAGTTCATCCTCGTCGATGCGGAAATAGGCGCAGATCAGTTTCGCCGTGGCCCGGTTGGGCACGCTCTTGCCTTGCAAATAGCGCTCGAACTGCGTGCGGCTCATGTTCAGCCCGCGGCATACGGCGGCCACCGACGCATGGCCGGAGACCAGCCGTCGCAGATTCGCGGCAAGATTCTTGCGGATTGGCACGACACCGCCCCTCGACAGCCGTCCGGACCATTATTCAGCAATTGCTTATATTGCGCCAATCTCGCACAACATCGCGCTGCCGCGAATGGGACCTTTGGCCAATAGCCTGGCCGGCGCGAATTGTACGATTTCGTACATATCGCCTATGCAAGCCATGCGAATGGGCGTAGCTTCAGGCGAAGAGCGACCCTGGATCGGCCTCTCGACATCGAATGATGGAGAGTGCTTTGGACCACGCAGAGTTGATCGATATTCTCGACTATACTTACACTCAATTGAGCAAGATCCGCCAGGCGGTCGCGGCAAGCGATCACGCCGGCACCATGTTCGCCATCGATTGCCTGATCGGCGCGGCGGCCGAGCAGACCAGGTGCAAGCTCGCTGGCCTGGAGCATGCCGGCATGCCGGTTGGCAGGGATGCGCCCGTCGGCGCAAACGGCACGGTTGCCCACTTCCAGACGAGGGCGGTCAAGCCGGGCGCGGGCAAGGCAGCGACGCGCGTGCGGCGCCTGCCTTGAGCCTTTTCGCCAGACTTCGCGCCGGCAGCCGCGCGGCGGTCCTGGTCCCTTACAGATATTTCAGGTTGGGCCTGTCTCTCATGGACGGCTGCGACGCGCATGAGAACGGCAATGATTTTGTCGCTGAACATCCGGACTGGCGGGTGGTGCGCGGCTGGCTGATGTCTCCAGGCGACATTCTCGACAAGCATGTCGTCGTCGAGAGCCTCCTGACCGGGCAGCGCTTCGACGTGACACCGCTCGATCCGCGTGTGCCATTCTTCGAGCATCCGGGCACGGCGGAAGAGTTCGACGGACTGTGGCATCAGATCAGCATGCCTGCCTATTCGCCACCAGCGCGGCTGGTCGTCATGGAGGCAAGCGACGAGACCGGGCGCGGCGCAAGTGCCGTGGCTTCGGATGCGGGGACGTTCGGCGAGGATGCCGACGCTTGATGTGTCGGCCGGCGACGATCTCACCCATCAGCCCGGCATGATCTTTCCGATCAGCCTGGCATGATCTTTCCGATCAGCCTGGCATGATCTCGCCGATCAGCCTGGCATGATCTTTCCGATCAGCCCGGCATGATCTCACCGATCAGCCTGGCATGATCTCGCCGATCAGCCTGGCATATTCGGCTTCGGGTTCGCCGTAACTGCCATTGGCGAGTTCCAGCAGTCCGGCGCGGTTGCGAATGACGATCTCGCCACGGCGCGAGCGGATCAGCGCGCGGCCTTCCAGCAATTGCAGGGCGACTGTGACGCCAGGCCGCCGCACGCCAAGCATGATGGACAGAAACTCGTGGGTGATGGCAAGGCGTTCGCCAGGCACCCGGTCGTCGCACATCAGCAGCCAGCGTGCCAGACGCTCCTCGAGTTTCAGCCTTGCATTGACCAGCGCGGTGCAGCCGGCCTGGGTGTGCAGCGTGTTGACGAAGCGCAGCAGGAACAGGCGCAAGGTCGGGCTCGCCGCAAGGGCCGCGTTGAACGGGGCGGCATCGATGCGGATGGCCTCGCCTTCGAGCTGCACGAAACAGGCATGCGCGGCACGGTCGTCGCCCATCACCAGGGTGGACCCGGTCATGCCCTCGAAGCCGATGAAGCCCACCTCCGCGTCTCGGCCGCTCGTCGTCCTGGCGACAACCGAACCAATGCCTTGTTCGATAAAGTAGACGGCCTCTATCGCGACATTGGGCGTGACAAGCATCATGCGCAGCGGCAATTCGCAACGCTGCATATGCGGCTCCAGCAATGCGAGATCATCCGCGCTCATGCGCAGCAGCAGCTGGTTTTGGTATTGATTTCGGTCGGGATCAAATTCAGTCATGGCGCGGCCCAATGCAGGGCAAGAGCCATCCGATCTCCCAGCCGTCCGCGCCCGTATCAACGTGCCGACGATTGCATGGATATGGGGACTCGGGACCAAGAAACCTAGGAATGCGGTCTGGAATTCGATGCACG
Organism: Mesorhizobium huakuii; assembly: GCF_014189455.1. Lineage (NCBI taxonomy): Bacteria > Pseudomonadati > Pseudomonadota > Alphaproteobacteria > Hyphomicrobiales > Phyllobacteriaceae > Mesorhizobium > Mesorhizobium huakuii. The sequence continues at coordinate 830,891 of NZ_CP050296.1, read as the reverse complement.
GCGTCCCCTCTCACCGTTTCGCATACGAGAAGATCGACCGCAGCGTTAGTGTCGGAAACGTACCAAACTCAGCTTGGTACGAAACCGACATATCTCTTGGGCCACATATCTCTTGGACCCTTGCCTTGAAGCAGGGCCATTGTTCCCACCGCGAATTGACTCGCTATTTTTGTACGAAAGCGTACGCTTCTTAGAGCTATGCTGCAATTTGGGTGACGAGGCTGATCAAGCGGCGCTCTGCGGCTTCAGTTCAATGACCTCGATTCCATCCTGGAACGTTGCACCTGCGATGAGTTTAGGCAACTGATTTTGTCCTTTCAGTCGTCGCCACGTCCTGGCCGCGGCCATGACCAGCTTGAAGACCATCAGCCTGGCGGTTTTCGAGGAGAGTGAGCCCTTGGTACGCACCGTGCGATGGCGAACGGTCGCAAAGACGCTCTCGATGGGATTGGACGTTCGCAGATGATCCCAATGTTCGGCGGGGAAATCGTAGAACGCCAGCAAGGCATTCTGATCTTTGGTCAGGCAGTCGACCGCCTTGCCGTATTTCGCATCATATTTCTCGACAAAGACGGCAATCGCCGTCTCGGCTGAGGCTCGGTTCGGGGCGGAAAAGATTTCGCGCAAGTCCGTCTTCATGGCGGCCTGCACCGATTTCGGCACCTTGTTGAGCACGTTGGCTGTCTTGTGCACCCAGCATCGCTGGTGCTTGGTGCCGGGAAGGAGCTCATCGAGCGCTTTCCAGAAGCCAAGCGCGCCGTCGCCGACGGCAAGATCGGGCGCGATCTGCAGGCCACGACGCTTGACGTCGACCAGCAGCTCGCGCCAGCTCTGTGCGCTCTCACGAATGCCGGTCTGGAAGCCGAGCAGCTCTTTCTTGCCCTCGGGCGTGGCGCCGATCAGGACCAGCATGCATTCGGCATGATCTTCCATCCGGGCCTGCAGGTAGACCCCGTCCGCCCACACATACACATAGCGGCGCGCCGAAAGATCGCGCTTTTGCCAACGATCGTATTCGATGCCCCACTCCGCCGTCAGTCGCGTGATCACCGAGGGTGAGAGGTTCGGCGCCTCCTTGCCCAACAGAGCTGCCAGAGCTTCCTGAAAGTCGCCCGTCGAAATGCCGCGCAGATAGAGAACGGGAAGAAGCGCATCCAGACTTCGTGTCCGACGCGCCCATTTCGGCAGGATCGATGAGGAAAAACGGATGCGCTCCGCTTCACCGTTCGCGCCGCGATCCCGGACCTTCACCCGGCTGACGGGCACCGCCCCGATCCCCGTCTGGATGCTCCGCTCCGGCCCGTGACCGTGCCGGACCAGCCGGTCACGTCCGTCCGGAAGCTTGAGATCCCGCATCTCGGCAAGAAACGCTTCGGCCTCCATCTCGATCGCCTGCGCCAGCAATTTGCGCGCGCCGGTGCGAAGCACATCCGTCAGGGGATCATCGATTTCGTCGGGCTGACGAAGGCGAACAATGTTGATAGTCTCGTTCATGGCGTATCGCTCTCCTTGAGAGGTTCTGGCAGGCTTCATCACCCGCCTCGATACGCCGCCCTTCTCAAACCGTCATCACCCAGTTTCAGCCATAGCTCCGCTTCTTATGTCGTCCGCCTCACACGGCACACGGACGCTTGGTAGCCAACTCAGGTGCTCCCGCCATCGACGCGGAGGCTGAAATGGCAGAGGACCATTCAGGCAAAAGGGTAACGGCGTTCGACTGCGAGATTCTTCGCGGCGCCTTCAGGAAATTGGTCGTGGAAAATCGCATCACCGAACGCGAATGGCGCATGCACGCCCGGGTGCTGGCGCGCGAATTGACCGAACTTGACGAGATCGACCCGGACATTGTGGAGTGGATCGTGCGCAGGTAGGTCTTGCCGATTTACGCCTGGTCAGTGGCGGTTCGCGCCGCCTCTTCTTCGAGCTTGACGAGCTTGGCCTTGATTTCCTCCGGGTCGGCATGTTCCAGCCCGACAACATCGTTTCTGGCGTCGTTGAGCGCGACGATAATCTCGTCGAGCTTGGCATGGATGGCGGCGGTGTCGCGGTAGCCCTGGATCAAGACGACGCCGGTGATGACGATGGCCGCGACCGATAGCGCATAGGTGACGGCGTTTGTCAGACCGAAAGGCACCAAAGCGGTACACACCACCATGGCGATGATCATGACGTAGAAACCCGGCGGGCGAGACAGGAAATCTGCGGCGATGAAAAGGAATTTGTTCATGCCACCCACCAATGGTCGTGACGCGTACCGAGGCCCATAATGTCAGCAAGTTCGTCGAAGGAATTTCGTTCCAGGAATCTAGGTGACCTCTCGAAGTTTGGCTGAGAGGAAGGACAGCCATGCCACGCTATCAGATCCACGAAATGGACGGCGGTGAGCCTTCGGCATCGCATCTCGCCAGCGGCACAACCGCTCTTGAAGCCCTGCAGAAGATCACCGGCAAAACGATTTGGACGCCGGCCTTGCAGAACCGCTGGTTCAGAGTGGTCGACGAAGACGAGGGCGTCGAGCACGAGTTCATCTCGCGTCGCTAGTTTTGTGCGTCGCCTTTCGGGCGCCGGGCTTGCGTTTTGCCGCAGTGGCGCCGGCGGAAGCCGGGGCCTCCGATGAAAGCCGCTGCTCTCGCAGCCGGGCGGTCTTTGCCTCACGCGCCTCGCGTTCGATGGCAATGATCGATTGAGCTTCGCGGGTAGCGCGTTCAATCCGGTCCTTGTCCTGAGGCAGTCGGGCCACGGTATTCTCCTTTGGTTCGGTGGCAGTCAAAATGCGAGCCGGCAGAAAACGTTCCAGCAACCGGGCCGCTCGGTACGAAAACGACACCACATTTGTTGTTGCGCGCGCTCGCAATCGCCTTAGAGGTCAGGGGTCACCGGCCACGAAACGGGCGCTGGTGCTTGAGAGCGAGTGGATCAACCGCAAGTGAAGAGGCCGCTCACCGCCAGGCTGGCGAACGACAATTGCGAGGCTGAAGATCACCTTGTTGTGGTGACATTGGGCATACGTGCCACCCTCGAGGGCCTGGTCGCGCCTGTCGAAATGCTGATCGAGGTCTTAAGCTTCGAAGACCCGGCGGACGCCATCGATCCGCCGTCGGCGCGGTAGCCTGATATCCTCACCCATCCGCACGCTTGGTCTTGCTGGCGCCCTGTTCGCCGCTCAGAAGACCGAAGTCGGCTGAACGGGTGCCGCTGTTGGCATGCAGAAAGCCCTCGGCGGCCAGGCCGCGGCGCAGCAGCTCACGCACCGCAGCCGCGCGGCTCGGCATGCGCTTATCGAAACGCCATGTGTCGAGCGCCGCGAATTCCTCTTTGTTCAGCATGACCTGCAGTCGTTCGGGGCGTTCAAGATTGTCGGTCATCATGGCCTCCTGCTTCCGGCAATCCAGCCGGTGAGCCGAATGAGTAAGTGACTTATGTGCCTCACAATCTGCCAATGGCCTGTTTGGTTCCGAGGTAGCCAAATGCATTTGTTGCATCTGCTACTCAAAGGGCCTCGGTCACGTCACTGGCTAAATATACTAACTAATTGATTTTATTAATATTTTTTTGACAATTGTCTTGCTTTGGCGAAACGCCTGGCGCATAGTGAAAGTGAGGGAAAACCCAGTCCTGCGGACAGGAGTTTGCCATGCACAACCACCCGATCGAACTGCGCGACGACCTGAATTACACCTTGGTCAAGACAATCTATGAGTTTGGAATTGTGAACGTTCCGATCCTGGCCGCTCAATTGGCCGACCGCCACGGCGACCTGTCGTTCGCCGACGCCGAACGGCTGGTGCTTGGCTTCGCACAGCTCTATTCGGCACCGGTCGTTTTCGACCGCTCGGGGTGCGATTGGCGACTGAAAGAGCCTGTCGGTTGGGACAATGACGGTCTGCTTCTCGACATCGTCCAGAACGAGTTTGGCCGCGCCGCCTGAATCTCGATTGTACGTTTCCGACAATTCATGGGTCATTGCCTGACAATGGGCCCAGGCTTTGACAAGAGCGGGCCCGTTGATGTTCGCAACAGCCCACAAGGCGATTGCCGGCAGCGGGCATCATGAAATGTTCGAGATAGATGCGCTGGTCGGCGTTGCAAATGAAGAGGTCCGCAGGAAGGTCCGGTCACTCGAGACCGAGCGAAACCGGGCATTCCGATCCAAGTCAAACGCGCACGATGCCGCGGACTGATCCTGGGTTTTCAAGCCGGCTCTACTTGCGGATGATCCGAAGGATAATCTCAGGGTCGACAACACTCGATCCGGTCAGGTGCCTGACCATTTCCTCGGCATGGCTAACCCACATGGCTTCAGGCAGCAAGCCTTCGGCGACCAGACTTTTGAATGCGCTGCGAAGGGTATGGAAATCGAGGGCAGAGACTGGGCTGTCGGTGTCGTCGTTCATCGTCTCAACTCCCTCAGGGCGGGAGTACGATGTACACTCTCAAGCGCCAGCGCCCGTTCAGTGGCCAGCGACAACGACACTGTACGCTTCCGACAATCGGATAGCGAGCCTTGGTACCGACAAATGTAAGCCCGCCACCGAGGGGCAGTGGCGGGCTCAATGAAAAGTTGTTTGACTAACTTTCCGGCGCCTTGTCGGCGGGGGGCTTCCGAGACGCTACCAGGAACGGGTTGTCATGCAAAAGGTTCCGTCCGCGCACAGCACGAGCGGCTCAGAGGTTAGGCCGTCGCCCGGTCTTCAATACCGGGGCCTTTTATCGGAAACGACGACCAATCTCCCTCCAACATTCTGGCACCGTTTGCAGACGAGCTTCGATGCCAGCCGCCTTTCGGTGTTGAAATCATAGTGGGTGCCGTAGGTCTCGATCAGGCCATCGAGATCCAGCGAACGCAGATGACCGCAGCGTGGATTGCCGCAATAGGCGCTGAGGCCCATGCCTTGGTCCCGAAGCTCGCCAAGGTTCTTCGGCCCCGCAATCGGCACAACAATACCCGCCGGCTCCGCCGGATGTGCGACCGCAGCCAGGACAGGCTTTCGAATCTCCGTCCGGTCAATGGTGCCGATCGCGTGGACTGCCTTGTCTTCTGCGACCCCTATGAGGGAGTCGATCTCTTCCATGGCGTCGATATGCCCACGGACATACAAAGCCCGTCGCAGCACATGCAACGCATCTCTCGTTTCGCAAAGTGTCGTGCGCAGGGTGATGGGCATTTCGCGTTCACTCCTTCATGTAGCTGTCGGGAGCGGCAAGTGCCGCCAGAAACATGGGGCCATCGGATGGCCAGCCGTCTGCCAAGGCGTCGGCCATTTGAGGAAGTGTACAAAGCACCGAAATGGTGCCGCCACTTCGCTCTATCGGAATTCTGGAAAACATGTTTGGCCGGTTGACGGTCACTGCATAGCTCCCGCTTGGGCGGGAGAATGTTAAGCGCTCTCAAGCACCAGCGCCCGTGCAAAAGCTGATGACATTTTGATTAAGCACTTAAACAAGGCGCCGTCTATTAACTATGTCGTATCGGTCGAATAATATTAAATTTTAATAAACTTCGATGTTTACTTGGTGAAAACCGTACGGTTCCGACATTTCTTTGGTTGGTATTGGTACCAAACCGACAATCTGGCGCAGGCAATTCGCACTAAAGGCGTGACGCGAGCCGGGTCAGCCCTACGCGCATGCGCTGGCTATCGGCAAAGGACCGGGCGTAGGATTCCACATCAAACGTGCTCAGATGCGCTTTGCCGTTGATGACGACCCGAACACGCCATTCGCCCATGGTCTCGGTGACTTCGACGCCATCTGGAATAAGATTGGGCGGCAGAATGTTTGGTTGTTCTGCTTCAGTCATGACTTTCCTCCCGAAAGGGCGAAAGCACCTGATTTGGCTCCCAAGCGTCCGTGTGCCGTAGACGGCGGACGACTTGAGAATTGTACGCTTCCGACAATCCGTTAGCCAGTCAATTCAGACTCCGAACCGACCGCTCCCAAAAGCCTGGCATATTCAGCTTCCGGTACCCCATATCCGCCGCGCGCCAGCGCAATCAGCCCAGGCCGGTCCAGGATGACAACCTCACCCCGGCGAGATCGGATCAGAGCGAGACCTTCCAATTCCTGCAGGGCGATGGTGACGCCTGGCCGTCTTACGCCAAGCATCGTGGCGAGGAATTCGTGGGTAATGGAAAACCGCACGCCCACCACGCGGTCGTCGCACATCAGCAACCACCGAGCCAGGCGACCTGCCAACTTCAGCCGCGCGTTGACAAGTGCGGTATACCCGGTCTGGATCTGCAGAGAATTGACGAAGCGCAACAGGAACAATCGCAATGTGGGGCTGGCCGTCAGAGCCGCGTCAAAGCTGTTTGCATCAATGCGCATCGCTTCGCCTTCGAGTTGCACGAAGCAGGCTTGCGGCGAGCGGTTGTCGGCCATCACCAGCGAATATCCAGCCATTCCCTCAAAGCCGATGAACCCGATCTCCGCCTCGTGGCCGCCGGACGTGCGCGCGACCACCGACGCAATGCCGTGCTCGATGAAGTAGACGGCTGCAATCGCCGGGCGTCACAAGCGGCATTCTCAGCGGCAAAGCTGTCCGGTGCAGACCGGGCTCAAGCAGCGCAAGGTCCTGCCCGCTCATCTTGCGCAACAGTTCATTGCGGAATCTTGGCTGAGCGGAGGTTTCGTCAGCCAGTGCTTGGCCGGTGACAGTCGATTTTGGAATTTCGTAATTCATCGCGTAGCTCCCGCAGGGGCGGGAGTACGATCGACACTCTCAAGCGCCAGCGCCCGTTCAGTGGCTAGCGACAGACGAACTGTACGCTTTCGACATTCCGATAGCGAGTCATTCCGTTCAGCGACGGTAGCAGAGCCAAGGAAAACACAAGCGGACCCGCAGCTGGATGCGCTGCTTGCTTACAACTCTTCTGTGGAGGGGTGTGGCGACGAATTGGCGGAGTGCTCCACCGCATCAGCTTGAGGGAAGCGCAATGCTCCGCCGCCACCTGAATCAACAGTCTCGGCAGAGGATGGTTCCGTGATTGCAGGGTCGATCGCCCACAAGACAGGCTGTTGCGAAGATGAAGGCAGGCGATCGACCTCGCCGAGCCATTCGGCGTAGCTGGAGTTCATGGCGGCATGCAATTCCGCGGACTTGTCCATGCCGCCCTGGAACAGTTCCATGACGCGGCGGCCAAGCCGCTCCCGCGCAGCGTGACCGTCACCAATGCCGGCCTGGCGACAATACTCGTCGAGCACTTTGGCCAGGATCAAAAGCTGATTTGAGTCCGCCGAACCGTTTGGCATCATCGCTTTCCCATCGGTGGGGCGAAAGCGCGATCGGCTCTTTCAAGCGCCAGCGCCCAGTCAACGGCCAGCGACAGAGAGACTGTACGCTTCCGACAATCGGTTAGCCAGTCCCGCGAACTGTCGGAAACGTACCAAGCGACCTCCTTCATTGTTCGGCCAACTCGCTAGCCTCGCGTCGCGGTGGACCTCCGGGTGGAACCGCTCGCTTCCAGAAGGGTTTATTTGTGAAGCGAGGAACCGCACCATGGTGGTAAGCATCGAACAGGCGATGGCCGAAGCGATCCTGGCAATCCGGATGCTGCGGAAATCCATCGCCGACCATGGCCATCTCGAGGCGATGATCGATTTCGACAGGGTTATGGCCAACGCTGTCGAAGAAGCCGAGAAGCAACTGACGAGACTGCAGGCCTCCGAACCGTCCTGAATTGCGCCGGCGAGGGCGTCTATCTCGCAGCGGGCTTCACAATCGCCAGGGATATGCGGCTGGATCTGACTGCGGCGGCAGTGCCGTGTGCGCAGCCAGATCCATGTCGCAGTTTAGCCCAGCTTCACCTTCGGTTCGCGTGCCCAGAAGCGCAGGTCGCCGAGCCTGGTGATGAAGCCCGCGACATCCCTGGCGGATGCAAGCGGGATGACCGCCTCATCCTCGGCGACGCCGGCCTTGTCCAAGAGGGGTGCCGCCGCCTCGACGAAGCCGATGAATTTGCAATGCGCAAAGGCGTCGGCGACGAAGTCGCGGGCGGTGGGTTCCTTCAGCAGGTCGGCCATTGCGGGCTTTGCCGGCAACAGCGCAATAGCATCGTAGAGCACCGATGGCGCGCCGGCGATCATCTGCTGCGCGTCGATCCAGCTGCCGTCGCTGGCCTTGGCGCCGCCGACCTTCGGCGCGATGATCTCGAATTTCGCGCCGGCTTTGGTCAGTCCCTGTTTCAGCGCATTGAGCAGGGCGGCGTCGGTGCCGTCGGTCACCAGGATGCCAAGCTTGCGGCCCTCGAAGCGGCCGGGACCGTTCTTGAGGATGCTGAGCGCATCCGACGCGGGAGGGTCCCGACGCGTCGGCACCGCCGCATCGGCAGGCTTCGGCATCGCCTTCAAGCCGAGCGCATCCGCCACCTTGCGCGCCAACGCGTCATCGATGTTGAGAAGATGGGAAACGATGCGCTCGCGAATGACCGGCGTTTGCACCTTGCTCAGCTCGAAGGTCAGTGCGGCGGCGATGTGGCCCTGCTCGACAGGCTGCTGGCTGATGTAGAACTGGCGCGCCTGGCTATAATGATCGGCAAAGGTTTCCGACCGCAAACGGGCCTTCGGTCCGGTTTCGGCTTCGGCAAAGGAGCGGAATCCCCTGGCGGGCGATTCGCGCGGGCCTTCATCCCATGAATTGGGCTGATAGTTGGCCCGGCCGACCGGGTTGCGCATCGCCATGTGCCCATCCTGCGGGAAATTATGGAAGGGGCATTTCGGCGCGTTGATCGGGAGGTGGGTGAAGTTGGTGCTGCCCAGCCGTTTGATCTGCGTGTCGAGATAAGAGAAATTGCGGCCCTGCAGCAGCGGGTCGTTGGAGAAGTCGACGCCGGGCGGCACGTTCTGCGTCATGAACGCGACCTGCTCTGTCTCGGCGAAGAAATTGTCGGGCATGCGATCGAGCACCAGGCGGCCGACCGCTATCGGCGGCAGCAGCTCCTCGGGAATGAGCTTGGTCGGATCGAGGATGTCGAAGTCGAAACTGTCGGCGAAGGCCTGGTCGAACAGCTGCAGCTGCAGCTCCCATTCGGGGAAATTGCCGGCGTGGATCGCGTCCCAGAGGTCGCGGCGATGGAAGTCGGGATCGGCGCCGTTGATCTTGACCGCCTCGTTCCAGGAGTTCTGGTCGTCCGAGACCGGGCCGCCTTGCGCGGTGGTCAACACCGGCGTCGGACCTGACGCGGTCTGGTGCAGTTCGCCGCCTTCGCCGCGCTGCAATTTCTGATCGTGGATGGTCGCGGCCGTCCCCGCCAATGTGGATGCTTGCTTCGCCATGATTGGAAAATCCCTGGGGTCAATGCGCGGGCTGCGCTGGTTCCTCAATCTCCGGGATGGCAATGTGTTCCCCGCCGATTTCAAATCCGGACATCAAGAAGGCCGCCGGTTCGCACGGCGGCCTTCAGTCGTTTTTTTCAGGAGCGAAGAACTCAGAGGTTCTTGTTGATCGCGGCGGCGGTCTTGTTGGTTGCGTCCTTGACGGCGGACTTGGCGTCGCCGACAGCCTTCTGGACCTTGCCCTTGGCTTCCTGTGCCGCGCCTTCGGCGCGCAGGCGGTCATTGCCGACGGCCTTGCCGACACCTTCCTTGGCCTTGCCGACGGCCTGATTGGCGAGACCCGAGGCCTTATCGCTGGTGCTTCCCATGGGATTTCCTTTCGCGGAATGTTTGCGGAGACCAACGTCGCTTTGTTTGGAAAGTTCCGCTCCTCGCGGGGAGGGCGCCAAACGAAAAGGCCCGCCACCGACGCGAATCGTGACGGGCCTTCTGGAGTAGGCCGGGCGTCCACCGCCCGGCCATTTGCAAAACCTGTCAGCGAGATGATCGTTCCATCACAACAGGAAGCCCACCAGCTGGGTGCGAGGGCTTTCGAGGCTTGCGGATTGTCCAGTACTCCCCCGCGCGAGGTCGCAAGACCTCGCCTATGTCTGAAGCCTCAGATCTTCGATGCCTGCCGGAAGGTCTCCAATCACTCAAAATCGAGAAACTAACCGGCCGGGCCGATTGGGCCGCCCGAGACCGCTTCCTGCGCTGTCACCGCCGACAGTTTCTGCCGTTTGACGAATGTCGGCTTGTCATAGGTCTTTCGCATTCGAGTCCTCCGCCCGTTCGAATGGCTGAGGGTCGTTGCATGCCGACTCATTGTCAAGCGCGCGGGCAGGGCGGCGCAATGCCGACGCGTCTTTCCGCTCTTCCATCAGTTCTTGTCCATCGGCTTGGAGCGCATGCGCGACGCAGTCTCGCGCTCGGCGGGCTTGGAGTGCAGCGGCTGCAGGCCGCGGTCGATCAGGTTCATGTCTTCCAGCACCATGTCGACCATGCTTGTCGAATCTGTCGCCGAGCGTGCGTCCGATGGTTTCGATGATCGCCTGAACAGCAGGCGAACGACCAGGCCGAAGTAACCGGCCTGCAAGATGACCAGCGTCAGCACGAACCAGCCAAGGGTCGCCCAGATCGAGCCGGTCGCCAAATAGGCCCAGATCGCAACGCCGATGGTCGTTGCAGACATCCCGACCAGAAATTGCGGAAAGTACATGTCGCTTTCCACCTCCATTTCCAACCCGTGGGTTGGAATCCGTCCTATGCCAGCATCCTTTAGTTAAGTTGTCACTAAATTAGCAATAGTGCAATTGCCTGACCGCCAACCGCCAACACGGTCATGGCGCGGCCATCGCGGGTGTGAGCCTGTGTATGGTGTGCGGGGTTTCTCCAGCCACGGACAAACCAGCGAAACGGCCGCCTTCCGTCAGTTCCGGTCCACCGGCTTGGAGCGCATGCGTGACACCGTCTCGCGCTCGGCGCGCTTGGAGCGCAGCGGCGGCAGGCCGCGGTCGATCAGGTCCATGTCTTCCAGCACCATGTCCCCCATCCGCTTGAAGGCAATGTCGAGCGCGCCGGCGCGGTGGGCCGAGCGCAGGAAGCCGGGCAGGGTGCGAACCGGATGGTCGCCCGCCAGCGGCTCCTCGGGAAAGACGTCGCTGGCGGCGACGATGTGGCCGCTTCTTCACCGCCGCCATCAAGGCGGGGAAATCGACGACGCCGGCGCGGCTGAGCAGGATGAAGGCAGCGCCTTTGCGCATCGAGGCAAAGGCGTCCGCGCCGAGAAAACCCTGGTTCTCGGAGGTCACCGAAGCAACGACGAAGACGAAGTCGCTCTGCGTCAGCACCTCATCCAGCGAGGCCGGTTCGACGCCATTGTCGATCAGGATCGACGGCGGCAGCCAGGGATCGAAGACTTTGGTGCGGGTGCGGAAGCCCGTGAGCAGCCGGTTCAGCGCGCGGCCGAGATCGCCGAAGCCGATGATGCCGACATCGGCGCCGGACAAGAGCCGCGCCGTCTGGTTGCCGTCGCCGCCCCATAGCTCCTCGCCCTTGCGGAAGGCGAGGTCGGCGTCGACGATGTCGCGGGCAAGGTTGAGCGCCATGGCAAGGCCAAGCTCGGCCACCGGCTCGGCAAAGACGAGACCGGTGGTGACAACATGGATGCCGCGGGCGAACAGCGTCTCGTAAGGCATGTTGTTGAGCAGGTTGGTCTCGACATTGAAGACGCAGCGCAGCGCCGTCATCGTGTCGAGCGTTTCCGGCGAGATTGGCGGCTGGCCGACGATGTAGCGGGCCTCGTCAAGCACATCGGCCGGCAGTTTGGCGACACCGTCGGGCGTGGTCTCGACAACGCGGTATTTCGCCTTGAAGCGCGCCAGCTGCGGCGGCGTGAAGATCAGCTCGAGCGAGCGCGGTTCCGGCGCGCTGATGACCAGCGGCAAGGTCTTGTTTGGCATGACGATTCCTCCCGGCGCGATCCGTCGCCGCATTTTTGCTTTGCCCATATCGTTATCCCGAAACCGTTGTACAGTTTTGGGCGATATGCGGCTCGGTGGCTAAAATACCGCCGATGAACCGATTTACAACTGCGAAAAATCGATTTACTCATTTCGTCAGCGGACGGAAAATGCCTCTGTCCGCGCCTCGGGAGGAGGAACAATGGCGCATAGGCAGGACCAGCAGCGGCGTGCGTCGATCCACGACGTGGCAAGCCGTGCCGGCGTATCCGCCGCCACCGTCTCCAAGGTCATGGCCGGCGTCACCACGGTCAAGCCCGAGAATGCGCAACGCGTCCTGGATGCCATCGAACAGCTTGGTTATCGCGTCGATCCGCTGGCCTCGGACATGCGCCGGGCCAAGCGCCGCATCATCGGCGCCATCATGCCGGAATTCGAAAGCGAGTTCTTCGGCCAAATGGTCACCCAGCTCGAAAGCCTCGCCGAACAGCGCGGCTACACGCTGGTGGCGGCGTCGAGCCGTGAATCGGAAGCACGCGAAACGGAGATCCTCGCCCGCATGCATGACTGGCGGGTAGCCGGCGTGGTGCTGGCGCCGGTGCGCAACGAGCATGGCCCGGCGGCCGCCTTCATGAAGGCCAATGGCATGACCGGTGTGCTGATCGACCGCGTGCTGTCCGACGACGCCTTCGACACGGTGTCGGCCGACAGTGCTGCCGCCAGCGCCGAAGTGGCGGGCCAACTGATCGGCAAGGGCCATCGCCACATATTGGTGGTCGGCCTTGGCGAACAGGCGGCAACGGTGCGCGCCCGCCTTGACGGGTTTCGCGCCACCGCGCTGCACCTGGCGCCGGATGTGCGCATCGATGTCGTGCTTGCCGAAACCGATGTCGAACCGCTCAGGGCGCAGTTGCGCGACTATTTTGACAAGGGCGAAAGGAAGGGTGGGAGCGGGCGCCCGACGGCGGTCTATTCGCTGTTCCTCAAGGGCACGCTGGTGGCGCTGTCGGAATTCCGCCGGCGCGGCTGGCATTGCCCCAACGATATTTCGCTGGTCGGCTTCGACGATGCCGAATGGATGCAGGTGACCTGGCCGGCCATCGCCGCCGTGGTGCAGCCGGTGCGCCAGATCGCAGGCCACGCCATGGAGGCGCTGTTTGCCAGGATTGAAGGCGAGGAGGGCCCGCCGAGAGCGCGGCTCGAGCCTTGCCGGGTTTTGATGCGGGAATCCGTTGGCTCGCCAGGCAACGGCCCGCATTCCGGGGGAGGAAACCGACAATAGCCCCCATTGTCGACGAACCAGCGCTGCGCCTGGCCACGGCTCGCGGCATCAGACATCAACAGGAGGAGAAACAAAATGACCTCGTTCATCCCAAAGATAAATCGATTTACTCTCGCTTTTAGCGTCGCCATGGCGCTGTGCGCCGCGAATTCGGCGAGGGCTGACGACGCCGAATACGGCGTGCTGATGAAGACGCTGGCCAACCCGTTCTGGGGCGCGATGAGCCAGGGCGTCGAGGCCGGGGCCAAGGGCGCCGGCGTCAAGATCTTCGAGCAGGCGGCCGAGAGCGACCAGGCGGCCGAGCCGCAGCTGAACCTGTGCAACACCATGCTGGAGCGCAAGCCGGCGGCGATGATCACCGCCGCCATCAACTCGACCAATCTTCTGCCCTGCCTGAAGGTGGCGCAGGAGGCCGGCGTCAAGATCGTCGACCTCGACAACAATCTCGACCAGGCGGTGCTCGACAAGGAAGGCATCAAGGTCACCTTCCATATCGGCTCCGACAACAATGCCGCCGGCGCGCAAGGCGCCGAATATCTCGTCTCCAAGCTCGGCAAGGACGCCAAGGGTCCGGTGCTGGTGATCGAGGGCCTGTCGGGCAACATCACCGGCGAGAAGCGCGCCAAGGGCTTTGCCGACAAGCTGAAGGAACTGGCGCCCGGCCTGGAGATCGTTGCCTCGCTGCCGGGTGACTGGGATCGCGGCAAGGCCGCATCGATCGCTACCGACACGCTGACGGCGCATCCCGACCTCGTCGCCATCTTCTGCGCCAATGACGGCATGGCGCTGGGCGCCGTGGAATCCGTCTACGCCGCCGGCAAGGGTCCGCAGGTGACCATCATCGGCGTCGACGGCAATTCCGATGCGGTGAAGTCGATCAAGGAAGGCCGGCTCAATGCATCCGTGGCGCAGCTGCCCTACCTCGTCGGCAAGCAGGCGGTCGAAAACGTCAAGAAGGCGCTGGCCGGAGAGAAGGTCGAAGACAGCATCGCCGTGCCGACCCTGGTGCTGACCAAAGAGGTCATCGACGCCGGCAAGGAGCCGATGCTGGAATACGTGAAGTAAGGAAGGGAATAGGGCAGTAGGGCAGTATGGCAGTAGGGGAACCAGACGGTTTGCGCGTCTCGGCTCTCTTCTGTTCACCTACTGCCCTACTGCCTTACTGCCCTACTGCCCTCTCTCAAAGGTGCAACCAATGTCATTCTGGTCCCGGGTGCAGCGCGCATCCGTCGAACGGCTTCATATCAGGCTGGAATCGCTGCTGGTGCTGGTGGCGCTCAGCGCCGTCATGGCGGTGCTGTCCCCGTATTTCCTGTCGCTGAGCAATTTCCTCAACATCCTGCTGGCGACATCGACGATCGGCGTGCTGGCGATTGCCGCCACCTTCGTCATCGGCTCGGGCGGGCTCGATCTGTCACTGGGCTCGGTCATGGGCTTGTCCGGCGTCGCCGGCGCCTTCGTCGCCGTCAATCTCAGCTGGTGGTCGCCGCTGGCGGTTCTCGCCTGCATCCTCGCCGGCGGCATTGCCGGCTATATCAACGGGCAGCTGGTCACCCGTGCCTTCGTGCCGGCGTTCATCGTCACGCTCGGCATGCTTGGCCTGGCGCGCGGGCTGGCGCTGGTCATCTCGCAGGGCAGGGCGATCTACGGCCTGCCACCCGAGATCGTCTATATCGGCCAGGGCCGGCCGTTCGGCGTGCCGATGCCGGTCATCCTGCTGGTGCTGACGGCTGTTGTCGCGCACTGCCTGCTCGCCTATACGCGCTTTGGCCGCCACACGCTGGCGCTGGGAGATAGTGAGGGTGCCGCACGCGCCGCCGGTATCCGCGTCGAGCATCATCGCCGCATCATCTACACGCTGTCGGGCGCGCTCGCGGGCCTCGCCGGGCTGCTGTTCACCGCCCGCGTCAATGCCGGTGACCCGACCGCCGGCATCAATTACGAACTGACAGCCATCACAGCGGCGATCATCGGCGGCACCAATCTGTTCGGCGGCCGCGCCTCGATCCTCGGCACCATGATCGGTGCGCTGATCATGGGCGTGCTGCAGAACGGGCTGACGCTGCTTGCCGTGCAATCCTATTACCAGCAGATGGCGATTGGCGCGGTGCTGATCCTGGCCGTCTTCATCGACCAGTACCAGGTGCGCAAGGAGTCACGCGTATGACCCTCCTTGTCCTCAACGGCATCCGCAAGAGTTTTGGCGCGGTCGACGTGCTGCATGGCGTCGACCTCTCGGTCGAGGCCGGCGAGGTGATCGGCCTGGTCGGCGACAATGGCGCCGGCAAGTCGACGTTGATGAAGACCATCACCGGCATTTATCGCGCCGATTCCGGCTCCATCCAGCTCGACGGCCGGGATATCTTGCCGCTCGATCCCGGCCAGCGGCGCCAGCTCGGCATCGAGATGATCTACCAGGACCTGTCACTGGCCAAGCAGCAGGACGTGGCCGCCAACATCTTCCTCGGCCGCGAACCGGTGAAGAAGCTGTTCGGCCTGTTTCCGTGGTTTGTCGACAAGGCCGAGATGGATCGGCAGGCGGCAAAGATGATCGAGCGGCTGGGCGCGCATCTGCCCTCGATCAACCGCTCGGTCGGCTCGTTCTCTGGCGGCCAGCAGCAGACGGTGGCGATTGCGCGTGCGCTGACCTTCAATCCCAAACTGGTCATCATGGACGAGCCGACGGCAGCTCTTGCCGTGCGTGAGGTGCAGAGCGTGCTCGACCTGATCCGCCGGCTGAAGTCGGAAGGTATCGCCGTCATCCTGATCTCGCATCGGCTGAACGACGTGCTGGCGGTCACCGACCGTATCGTCGTGCTGCGCCACGGCCGCGCCGAGGCCAATCTCACCACGGCCAAGACCAACATGAATGAAGTCGTCGGCCGCATCGTCGGCGGCGGCGACACCAGCGCCGCGGCGGCGCACGAACAGAGAGGCTGAGATGAACACCTTTGGACTGCACACTTTCGCCATCGCTCCGGTCTGGGATTTGGACCTGATCGAGCCGCAGATGGAGCGGCTGAAGGGGCTTGGCATCGGCCTGCTCGAAATCCCGCTGCTGCGTCCGGAAGAGATCGACACCAGGCGCACGCGCGCTTTCGCCGAGCGCTGGAATGTCGAGCTTATTCCGTCGCTTGGCCTTCCGGCTTCACTTGACGTGGCAGTACGGCCGGACGAGGCGCTGGCCTTTCTCGAACCGGCCTTTGGCGTCTGCGAAGCGGTGGGCAGCAGGGCGCTGGGCGGCGTCACCTATGGCACGATCGGCAAGACGTCCGGACGCGCGCCGACCGCTGAGGAAATAGACGGCATGTGCCGCTTCCTGGTGCGCGCGGCCAAGGCCGCCAAGGCACATGGGCTGAAGCTCGGCATCGAGCCCTGCAACCGCTACGAGACGCATCTGATCAACCGCGGCATCGACGCCACGCGCATCATCGAGCGCGTCGGCGCCGACAACATCTTCATCCATCTCGACACCTACCACATGCATATCGAGGAGGAGAGTTTCGAGGCCGGTTTCAAGGCGGCGGCGCCCCATCTCGGCTATGTCCATGTCTCGGAAGCCAATCGCGGTGTGCCGGGACGCGGCATGCTCAACTGGGCGGCCTGCATGAAAGCCATTGCCGATATCGGCTACACCGGCGCCATCACGCTGGAGAGCATGAACCATGTCGACGTCGACATCGCCGGCGGCCTCGCCGTGTGGCGACCGGTGGCGGAGAATCCGGATGATGTGATCGGCGTAGGCCTGCCGTTCCTGCGCGAGGCGGCGAGGAAGGCTGGGCTGCAGTTGGGGTGAGGGGGAAGGCCGAGCCACCTCTCCTCCATTTCATCTCCGCTATGCATACATCTTGTGTGACTGGCGTGACTGATCTGCCCGAGGCTTGATTGCCACGTGGTTCCCCCAATCCGTCGCTGCTTCGCAGCGCCACCTTCCCCCTCCGGAGGGAAAGGAAGGGAGCTTTGCTGGACGAGCGTTGACGGCAAAGAGCTTGGCGCCCTTCCTCTCCCCCGTCGATCGGGGGTCCGAAGGACGGGCGAGACCCGTGGCTCGCCCCGGCAGGTGGCTCGGCGAAGCCGAGACGGAGTGGGGGTCGACCAGCGCGGCATAAGACAATGCATGCGCCAAGCTGCCATGCACGCCATCGCCAAAGACCAGCCGCTTGGAAATGTGTGCATGACGTAGCCCATTCCATGGAGCGAGGAACCTAAATCCTGCGAGGCCGGCGTCCCGAGACAAGGTAGGCGCTTCCCTTCTCCTCGGGGGAGGAGAAGGGAGGATGCCTCTGCCTTCGATGGCGGGAAGAGAGTGGGAGGACCCTCACGCCATTCCGGGCTCCCGCCGCGGTCCCAAATGGCGCACCTTGCGGCCGATGATCATCAGCTGCCGCGCCGTGTTGTTGCGCAGGCGCCGCACGCGCCATTCCAGCCCGGTTTCGGTGGTGATCTGCTTGGCGTAGACGCTCACACGCATACCTTCCTCATCCGAAGCCACCTTGACCGGGTCGTCGTAGAAAGCGCCGATCTTGTCCGCCGCCATGCCTGGCGTTTCCAGCCAGCGCGGAATGTGAACCGAATGCAGCTGATCGACATCGATCATGACCCGCCCGATGCCGACGCCCGGCGTCGGGCAAGTCGTCACGAATGCATCGCCAATGAAGACGACCCCGTCGCGACGATGGCCTTGCGTCGTGGTCAGATTGACCTGCCTGACCTCGACGGGACTCGCCACTTCGAAATTGCCGCACTGCGCCGCTATTTCCGGCATCAGTTCGCAAAGCATCTTTTGCGGATCGGCGCGGAAATCCCGCGTCCACTGTTCGGCGACGGTGCGATAGACGAACATGTTCGCCCGCATCCTGTCGCCGATCGGAAAGACGGTGAGATAGGCGATGCGGTCCGAAGCCCGCTTGCCGTAGCAGGTGACGGCCCGATAGGCGCAATCACGCGGCGCAATGGCGAGGTCGAATCCCATCGACAGCGAATGCGCCTTCGACAGTTCGATGCGCTCGACACCGATGGCGCGCCGAACCAATTCGCTGTAGCCGGTGGCCACCACCAGCAGGCGGGCATTGATGACGGTGCCGTCGGCCAGCACGAGCCGCTGCCGGTCCGGTCCGGTCGAGACCTCGGTTACCTTGCCGACCGTTAGCGGTACCTGCGACGGCAAGGCATCGCGCAGGCCATTGATCAGCGCGCCGTAGGAAAATGCGTATTCCCACTTCTTTTCACGTGCGAAGAATTGACCGAGGCGGAAGACATCGATGTCGGTAAACGGGGTGACGAGAGGCATGACCATCTTGTCGAGACCGAGCTTCTCGAACAGTCGCATCTGGTTCGCGCCGATCTTCTCGGCCCGGAACTCGTCGTGATGGACGCGGTGCGGGTCGATCAGCGCCACCTTGCGGCCGGCGTTTCCCAACACCGTTGCCAGGGTGGTGCCAGCCATTCCGGCGCCAATGATCGCCACGTCGACTTCGGTCGGGGCAGCCTCAGCGGGGGTCATGTCACTGCCCTTTCTGCTAGTCATCTTCCATCTCCACAATCTGTGGTGGAAAATATCTTCCAGCCTTTTATCAACCTCAAGCAACCCACGCGCGTGCCCGGTAGTAACACTTGTTTACCTTAACGGCGGACCTGCTGTTTCCAGCGCGGCGCGATCGCCGAGCCGTCGATGAATTCCAGGCCGCCCGCCTCGTTGAGCGTGTGCAGCTTGCGCCCATTCCATAGCGCGCCAGGAGTTAAGATGGTCTCGACGACCTGCTCCATGCCGTTCAAATCAAGGTGAGCGACGCGTGCGATGCCAAGGGCGGCGCCATAACTCCTGCGGCAATCCTGCACCGGACGCAGCAATTGGCCGTTGCGTTCGACCATGCGGCCGGCCGGCCGCGCCGAGGCGATGTCGACCAGCACGGGATTTTTGGGATGCGGCGTCCACGGCCCGCGAAAATCCGGCGCCGACCACAGATGCAGCGCGTCGGAGAAGGCGCCGCCGCCGTCGCGGACGGTGGCGAACAGCCACCAGCGTTCGCCATGCTCGACCAAGGTGGCGTCGCTGGCGACGATGTCGGACAAGAGCGTCGCTTCCTTGACCCATCCGCCGGGGAAGGCGGTGGCGCGGTAGAGGTCGACCGTGCGGTTGGCGCAGCTTTCCGGCACCATCCAGACCTCACCGTCGCGCTCGAAGACGAAGGGGTAGGAGAGGTGGTAGGGCAGGTCGAGCACCGGCTCAGGGCGTCCGATCGGCCCCGATGGGCCGAAGGGCACGGCGGAGATGATGGCCCGGCCCAGACGGTGGATATAGTCCTCGACGAACAGCGTCACTTGTCCCTGATAGAGGATCGGGAACGGATCGGCGTAGAAGCGGCTGCCGTCGTCGGGCAGCTCTTGCCAGCCCGATGCCGGATGCGCGCGCAGGTCGAACAGGTCGCGGCCATTGGTCTGGCGCCAGCCGACCTTCCAGTGTGGGGCGTTGTAGCAGAGGTGGTAGATCTTCTGGACGACGCGCCGCGCCAGCGCCTTGCCCGCCCTGATGCCGAGCTTGGTGGGCGAGGGTATCTGCGGCGAGGCACCGGCCTGCGCCGGCTCAGGCAGCACCGGCATGGTCCGCGCCGCGCCGGTCATCGCCGCAAGGATCAGGCTTGCGGTGCGCGCCAGCATGTCCTGGAAGGCGGCGAGCGCGATGCCGCCATATTCGGTGCCCAGGCGTCCTTCGGCGACGGTGGCGCCGTTCTCCTCGATGCGGGCAATCGGCGTGCGGCCGTCGAGGATCAGCGCCAGCAGAGCCGCTTCGCCGGCGGCGCCGTCATAGGTGACGCGCCAGACGCGCGTTCCTTCCGAGCTCACATCGCCGCAGAGGTCGATCACCAGGTCAGGGGAGGTGGGTGGCTGGGTGCGATAGGAAGCGAGCGCCGACAGCGGCAGGCGCTTGGCCAGCCCGTCCGCCGGCAGGCCATGGAGGACCGTCTCAAGCTGGAACAATGCCGCGACGCCGCCTGGAATGCCGCCCCCGGCAGGCCTGGCGTCGACGGACATCTCGACCTGCGCCAGTGCCGCCAGCCGCTGCAGCAACAGCAGGTGAAAAGCACGGACGCACTCGCTGTCCAGGCGCAGGCTCACTTGCATGTCGCACCCCTGGCGTTTTGATGTTCGGTATCTGGCCGGTGTTCGATATCAGGGCAGGGGAGATGGCGGCACGGCAGGGCTGGACTTAAGTGCTGCCCCATCTCCATTCGTCTCCTGCTCGCTCGCGCCCGTATCAGCGCCTGAGCCTAATATTACGCAAACTCCGTGCCAAAAATGCGTAAACTGCCAGCCGAAAATCAGACGAGCTCCCAACATAATTAACAGTGTTTTAACAGTTGAAGGAATAGCTAGGCTGAGGCCGCAATTTAATCTTTTGGGGCACATGGAGTGTTGTCGGAGCGACCTTTGCAATCATCCCTGCTCTCGTTGCCGCAACAACATGCTCCGGAGGCGATGCAATATGCTGCCCCGGAGCCCGTGCCGACGGCGTCCTATGCATCCTCGACCGTCGAGCTGGGTGACCTGAAGCGCATATTGGTGCGCCGTCGTTTCCTGATCATCGCCACCGCCGCGCTGCTGACCCTTGTGACGCTGGCCTATGGCTTGCTCACGCCGGCGCTGTACAGCTCGGTGGCGGAAATCATCATCGATCCGCAAGACCTGCAGGTGGTCACCAACGACGTCAATCCGAGCCGCGTTCCGCCCGACGGCGGCATTACCATGGTGGAAAGCCAGGTCAGCGTCGTCCAGTCGACGGGCGTGCTGCTCAAGGCCATCGAGGCAACCAAGCTGACCGAGGATCCGGAATTCAACGGGCAGGGCGGGTTGCTGAGCCGTTTGCTCGGCGGCGTGCTGGGCTCGGGGTCGGCCGAAACCGACAGGACGGGCAAGACACTCGATGCGCTGCGCCGGGTGCTGGCGGTGAAGCGGGCCGACAAGGTTCTGGTCCTCGACGTGATCGTCACCGCCAAGAGCGCCGACAAGGCGGCGAAGCTCGCCAATGCCATCGCGCAAGCCTATCTGGCCGACCACGCGAGCGCGCGCGCGAAGATGGCGACGGATGCTTCCGATTCCATCACAGCGCGGCTGGACGAACAGCGCAAGCGCGTGCAGAAAGCCGAGAATGCCGTCGAGGCCTACAAATCCGCCAACAACATGGTGATGGCGGCGGGCAACCTGGTCAGCGACCAGGAACTGACCGAGATCAACACGCAGCTCTCGGCCGCGCAAAGCCGCACCGCGGCGCTGAAGGCGCAGGTCGACCAGCTGCGCCGGTCCGGCGGCGCGCCTGATGCGACCTCGGAAGCGATGCGCTCGTCGGTGATTTCGAGCCTTAGGGCGCAGGAGGCGACGCTCGTCGACCAGGTTTCGCAGCTCGGCACGGAACTCGGGCCGCGCCACCCTCGATGATCGCCGCCCAGCAGCAGCTGCGCGACACGCGCGCGCTCATCGCGCGCGAACTCGGCCGCATCGGCGCCGCCGCCGAGACCGATTACGAGCGGGCGCTGGCCAACCAGCAGGCGCTGGAAGCCAAGGTCGCCGGCATGAAGAGCAAGTCGCTCGACACCGACCAGGCCTCGGTCAAGCTGCGCGAATTGCAGCGCGATCTCGAAGCCGTGCGCTCCGTCTATGCCACCTATCTGCAGCGGGCGCAGGAAACGCGCGAGCAGATCAATGTCGACAGCACCAATGCGCGCATCATCTCCGAGGCCATGCCCGCCTTGAAGAAGAGCTGGCCGCCTTTGCCGCTGCTGCTGTTCGGCGCCCTCTTCGGCGGGCTGGGGCTGGGCACCGCGCTGGCGCTGATCGCGGAATATTCCTCGCCGACCGTGCTTTCCAGCGCGCAGATGCAATCGGCCATCGACGCGCCGGTGTTTGGCGTGCTGCCGGCAAGGTCGGGCGGTGGCCGCCGTTGGTGGCCTTTCGGCGGCGCCACCGCCGCGGCGGGGCAGAAGACGGATGCGGTCGCGGGCCTGGCGCTGCGGCGCCTGTTTGCTTCCAGCCGGCGTCCGCCGAACTGGCCGCTGGTGCCGTCCGTCCTGCTGACGTCGCCGCCGGAAGACGCCGCGCATCGGGGCCGGGTGGCACGCCTGCTCGCCAATGCCGCGGCAGCCAGGGGCAGCCGCGTCCTGTTCATCGACACCAATGCCGGCAGCGGCAAGAAGGAGCCGCAGCCCGGTCTCCTCGACGTGCTGCGCGGCGAATACGCCTTCGAGGCGCTGAGCCACTACACGGCCGGCAGCAATGTCGCGGTTCTGGGCAGGGGCCGGCAGACGGCCGTCTTCTCCGAGGCGCAGGGCGTCTATTTCACGCAGCATATGCTGGCCCAGGCGGGCCGCAACTTCGACCTCGTCGTCGTCGACGGCGGCGCGCTGGCCGACAATCTCAACGCCTCGCCGCTGGTCGCCATGGTCGACGAGATCGTCATGGTCGCGACGCTCAACTCGACGCCGATGGCCGACGTCACGGCGGCCTCGCAGGCCATTTCCGTCATGGGGCGGTTGCCGACCGGCGCCTTGCTGGTCGACGAGGCGGCCTGACATGGCTGCGATCCGGGCCACCAACCCGGCAGCCGGCTGGGCCGGTTCGGGTCAAGTCGCCGGCAGCTCCGTCGACTGGCTGACCAGCTTTGGCCTGGTCGCAACGGTGGCGTTGCTGTTCAGCATCTCCGGCGGCATGCTGTGGCTGGTGGGCTACAATTACGACGGCCTGACCGGCAATCCGGCGACCAAGATCCATCCGTCGACCTACCTGCTCGTGCTGGTGTTTGCCTGGCGCGCCTGCACCTTCGGCAATCCGATCGGCTATATGGTTGCCGTCGCCGACCGGCGGCCGGCCAGCACACTGATGGCGGTCATCTCGATCGTGCTGCTGTTCGTCGTCATCGCCAGGCAGCGTCCCGGCATGGCCGGCATGATCGACACCTTCGTGGCGCCGGCGCTGCTGGTGATGATGCTGGGCGAGGACGACGAGAAGACATTCGCTCGGATGCAGACAGTCGTGCATGCGATCATGACCGTGAACGCTTTGCTCGCTTTGTTCGAGTTCGCCAGCAAGACGCTGATCTTTCCCTATCGCCTCGACGGCGAGGTGTTCATGGCCGACCTGCGCTCGACGGCGCTTCAGGGCCATCCGCTGTCCAATGCCACGGTCACCTCGGTCTATGTGCTGGCGCTGCTCTCCGGTTCGCGATCGCTGTCCATGCCAGTGCGGCTCGGGCTGATCGGCCTGCAATTCGCGGCGCTGGTCGCGTTTGGCGGCCGGTCCGCGATGGTGACGACGATCGTGCTCGGCGGTTGCTACTTGCTTATCCAGGGCCTGCGTAGCCTGCGCACGGGGCGTGTCAACCTGCTTGGCGCGGCCCTCGGCCTCATCCTTGCCGCGCTGGTGCCGGTGGTCATCGCGGTCGCGGCGTCATTCGGTTTCTTCGACGCGCTGCTGGAGCGCTTCGTGTCGGACAGTGGCAGCGCCAATGCCCGCGTCGAGATGTTCGAGCTGTTCAACCATGTGGAACTGCGCGACCTGATCGTCGGGCCGGACATCGACCTTATCGAAAGCCTGCGCCGCATCAGTGGTCTCGAGCAGGGCATCGAGAACCCGATCATCCGCCTGGTCCTCTACCAGGGCGCCTTCTTCACCTTGCTGTTGTTTGTCGGCTTCGCCCTGTTCATGCACGAAGTGGCGCGCCGCTGCCATTCCGGCATCTGGCTGACGATGCTGGGCTGGCTGATCCTGCTCAACACCTCCGAGAGCCTTGCCTCGAAGACGACGCTGATGACCAAATTCGTGGTGATCGCGCTGGTGCTTTATAGGCCGGCAAGAGGTGTGGGGCAGAGGGTGCAAGCCGGGCGAAGCTAGCGCTCTACGGCGCCCCCCTCTGTCCTGCCGGACATCTCCCCCACGAGGGGGAGATCGGATACATGCCGGCCTTCGCCAATCGCCTACGTTGCAAGGAACGAGCTGGCGCCAAAGCTGCCAATCTCCCCCTGGTGGGGAGATGTCCGGCAGGACAGAGGGGGCGCCAAGGAACGCGACGGCTGCCTACAAGGAACGGTGCCTATTCTGCGGGCATCCTCAACCCAAGCGCCTCGACCATCTCCGGGTCCAGCGCGTGCGTGGTGTCGTCCATGATGCCGTCAAAGAGGTCCCAGAACGCCAGGGGAAATCCGCCGCGCCAGCGCTTCTCCCAGCGGCCATTGTCAAGCGCAACACGCCAGGTTTGGACCGTTGCCTCATCTGATCTTCGCGACATGGATACCAGGCACTTAGTCGCAAAAGTCCTCCCAGAAAAAGTCGGACGCGGCTCTCTGGAATGAGAAGATTGCGCAAAGGATTCATGGCAAGGGTGGGGCAATTTGGTTCCAGCCATCGAGACCCGCCCAGTGAAGATGAAGCCGTTTCTCCTCGCCTCCGCATCGATCCTCGCGCTCCTCGCCGCGCCCGCGGTGGCGCGAGCCAGTTGCCCCCAGCTGTCCCTCAGCAACCAGACCTACACCAATGCGACGGCGATCTGCCTGGTCAGCACGAGCGGCGTTGTCGACCTGACCAACACCAATACGGGCATGATCGGCGGCGTTCGGGATACGGCGAGCACCGACACCACCACGATCGACAATGCCGGCTCGATCAACGGCTCCTCGGCAATACGGTTGCAGGGAACGCTGACCCTGACCAATCGCTTGGGCGCCACCATCTTTGGATCGAGCGGAGCCATAAACGTGGGCTCTGGCGGCATCACTACGATCGTCAACGATGGCAGGATCGAAGGCGCGTACGCCCTCGATGGGGACCACTACCTTGACCTGACGAACACAGGGATCATGGCGGGGCAGGCATTCGGCATCGACGGCTACACGGTGAAGGCGACCAATTCCGGCACGATCTCGGGCGGCTACTTCGCCCTCAGGGCCATCGGCGACCTGACCCTGGACAATTCGGGCGACATCGTCACGGACACCGACCCATCGACCAACAGCACGGCTGTCAGGGCCTGGGGCGGAACCACCGTGATCACGAATTCGGGGCGCATCTGGACCGACAGCGGCTATGGGATCCACGCCGAAGTCTACATAAAAAACACGCCGGTCGGCTCTTTCAGCCTGACCAATACCGGCACGATCGGCGGCGACATCGGAGTCTATACGGTCTTCAACGGTTTCACCACTGTCGGTGCGACTATTGTCAATTCCGGCACGATTTCGGGCGCTTCGGCGGCTATTTGGACCGGCGGCGACCTGACACTCGACAATTCGGGCTGGATCTCCGCCATCGGCAACTCGGGCAATTGGAATGGTGTCGCGGCCCACGGCGTCACCACGAAGATCACCAATTCGGGCAACATCTACAACTCAGGCGTCTATGGCACGGGCATCGTCGCCGACGGCACCGACGCCAACACGTCCCTGGCGTTGACCAACAGCGGCACGATCACCGCAACATTCGGCGTTTCCTCGCAGGTCGTCACGACGACGATCGACAATTCGGGAAGCATCACCAGCACGGGGGGCGCTGGCGTCTACGCGGACAGCCCGGCCGCCAACGCGTCCCTGGCGTTGACCAACGGCAAGAGCGGCACGATCACCGGCGAGTACGGTGTCGATTCGCTGGTCGACAAAACGACGATCGGCAATTCGGGCACGATCACCGGCGTCTACGATGCCGGCGTTTATGCCGAAAACGCGGCCGCCGACGCATCTCTGACGGTGACCAACAGCGGCACGATCACCGGCGCGTACGGTGTCCATTCGCGGCTCGCCACGACGACGATCGACAATTCCGGGACCATATCCGGCACGTTCGGCCAGGCGTATGGCGTGTATGCGGAAGACGCTGCCGCCGACGCGTCCCTGGTATTGACCAACAGCGGCTCGATCACCGGCGACATCGGCGTCGTCTCGCTGGCAACGACAACGATCGCCAATTCCGGCACGATCGCCGGCGCGACCTATGGCATCGAAACTTACAACTTGGTCGCCAACGCGTCCCTGGCGCTGACCAACAGCGGCACGATCACTGGCCCGTCCGGCGTCTTTTCGCAGGTCACCACGACGATCGACAATTCGGGGACGATCGCCGGTACGGGTGGCTTTGGCGTCTTTGCCGCCTACGCACCCGCCAATGCGTCTCTGGCGTTGACCAACAGCGGCACGATCACCAACGACTCCGGCGTCTATTCGCGATTCGCAACCACGACGATCAGCAATTCGGGGAGCATTACCGGCACGAATGACGATGCCATCTCTGCTAATTCCGCGGCCGCCAATGGGTCCCTGGCATTGACCAACAGCGGCACGATCACCGGCTTGCACGGCGTCTATTCGCTGGCTGCCACGACGACGATCGACAATTCGGGGACCATCGCCGGTTCCGATTCCGGAATCTACGCCAATGGCATGCTCGCGCTGACCAATAGCGGCCTGATCTCCGGTGCCAACGCGGCGGTCCTGTTGAACAGCAACGGCAATAGCATCGGCCTGGACAAGGGCGCTCGCTTCGATGGTGTCATCGACTATGCCGGCACCACCGGCAACACCACCCGCTTCGGCCGTGGCAGCTGGGTCCTCGACGTCGCCAACTACGATGCCGCGGACAACGCGATCGTCACCGCCGGCAGCGCCTATGTCGTGAAGGAAAACCAGATCATCGTCGCCGATGGTTCCGCGGTGCAGGCCAGCGCGCGCAGCGCGCTCGACATCACCCGCTCGCTCTCGGGCATCGCCAGCGACGCCCTGTCGCTGTCGTCCTCCTCCCTGCCGGTTGCCAGTTCCTCCGGCGGTGCGCTCGCCTATGCCGACGACAATGCCGTCGACAGGGCATTTACCTCCGCGGCGCTGACCGGCTCAGGCCAGGAAAACGCGTTCTCGGGCTTCTCGAACGGCGCCGTCGGCGACGCCGCCGGCAACATCGTCTGGTCGCGCGTCCTGGCCGGGCGGAGCGTCGCTTCGCAGGACGCGGCCAGCGCAGCCTCCTGGATGAATTTCGTCGGCGCTGCCTTCGGCGGCGATCATCGCTTCTCGGACACGCTGCGCCTCGGCGGCTTCTTCGGTCTCGCGGACAGCCGGACCGACGGCAATTCCTCGCTCAAGTCCAAATGGTACTATGCAGGGCTCTATGGCAGCTGGTCGCCCGGTGCCGCCTTTGTCGAGGGGAATGTTACTGGCGGCTATGCCAAGAACCGTTCCGAGCGCATGGTCACCAACGGCCTCGCCACGGAAACGGCCAGCGGCGACTATGGCTCGACTTTCGTCTCGCCTGAACTCGCCCTTGGCTATCGGGTCGCCCTGCAGCCCGGCGTCAGCCTGACGCCGCAACTGCGCGTCCGCTATCTCGGCGTCGACGCCGAGGGCTACGGCGAAACCGGCTCCAGCGCCGACATGACGGTGTCCTCGCACTATACCGGCTTCCTGGAGGAGCGGGCGCTGGCCAAGCTTGAATTCGACAATGAGCGCTGGAGCCTCTCCACCACCCTCGGTGTCGTCGCCCTGCAGCGCGTCCAGGGCTCGGGCACGGATGTCAGCCTTCTCGGCATCGCCTCGACAGTGGCGGAAGGCGACAGCAACCTCTTCGGCATCAGCTTTGGTCTTGGTGGCAACTGGAAGATGACCGACACCGTCTCGCTCTACGGCGCCATCAACGGCACGGCCTTGAACAACAATGCCAGCATCGACACCAATGTCGGGGTGAAGATGGTGTTTTGAGGGGCGGCGGGCTGCTCTAAAGTGTGAGCTTTCGGGAGGTTGTCCATTCGGACCGGACCGGGGAGACTGGAGTTACCAGGCTTCAGCAGGTAGCGCTCTACGGCGCCCCCTCTGCCCTGCCGGGCATCTCCCCCACTTGGGGGAGATTGGCAGTTTCGGCGCCGGCTCTCCCTTGCAGCATAGGCGATTGGCGAAAGCCGGCGCGTGTTCGATCTCCCCCCTTGTGGGGGAGATGTCCGGCAGGACAGAGGGGGGCGCGAAGGAACTCGACGATAGCCTGTATGGAGCGGTGCCTACTGCGGCATCCTCAACCCAAGCGCCTCTACCATCGCCGGGTCCAGCGCGCGCTGGTGCCGTCCATCATGCCCATGCCGTCGAAGAGGTCCCAGAAGGCCCAGGGGGAAGCCGGCCGCCTCGGCGCTCTGCCTGACATCTGATATGTAGCGGGCGCGGTCGGGGTTTGGCGCGGCGACATAGTGGGCGTCGGTGCGCAGGGCGCCGAATTCGCCCATGATGACGCGCTGCGGCGCGATGCCGTTTCTGTCGGCCCAGTCGCGCGCCTGGCTGAGATATTTGTCGATGAACCAGCGGTCGGGCTTAGCGTCGAAATAGACTTTCAGCACGCGCTCGGTTTCCGCATAGGCGGCCTTCTTGTCGGCTTCGGAGGTCTCGGTATCCCCGGCCATGCGTGCCTTGACGGAGGTCAGCGTCTGCTCAAGCGAACCGGCGGAGGCCGGCCATGGCACGTTGTTCAGCGCGTGATAGACCGGCTCGCGCATCCACGGCGCGCCCTGATGGCTGAACAGATAGGGCTCATAGAAGTGGAAGGTGAACAGGATCGGCTCGAAGGCAGCCAGCGGCGCCGGATCGAGTGCCAAGAGCCCCCTCACCATCGAGCCGCAGCCGCCGGTGACGACCAGCGGCAAGGTCCGGGATGACGCCCTGGCCGCCGTCAGCAGGGACGCCTGGACTTGCGACCAGACGTTGGAATCGCAGGATTGCGCCGGTTCGTTGACCGGTTCCAGCGCCACCATGCCTGGCGTGAACCGGTCCAGCCTGCCGGCAAGCTCGCCGACCAGCCCGCGATAGGCCGCGAATTCGGGTGCTTCGGTGCTGGAGACCATGCGATCGGGGTTCCAGTAGTGGGTGGCGCCATTGGCCTGGACGTTGACGATGATGCCGAGACCAGCGTCGAGCGTGGCGGCGACGGCGGCGTCCAGCATGTCCAGCAACTTGCCGCGGGTAGTGGCGTCTCCGGCCAGGAATGGGCCGGGATCGACGGGCAGGCGGATGAAGTCGAGCCCTGTCTGGCGCAGCCGGCGGAGGTCGTCTGGGGTTGGCACCGGCCGCTGCGACTGGAAGGGCGGCCAGTCATAGTCGGTGCGCGGTGCCGGAAATTCGCGCGTCAGCGCAAACCAGGGCCAGGCGTTGACACCGCGGCGGAATGGCCATGCGCCGACGGCGGCATGAGCGGATGGCACGGAAAGCGGCGCCAGAGCAGCGGCGGCAGGCACCAGCGCCGTTGACAGCGCGGTGCCGAGAACCCGCCGTCGCGACCAGTCCGTCATACCGCGCCGGGCGAGGGGCGTTCGATCGCGGCCGTTCTTGGGGCGCTCACGCCGAGAAGCCGGTAGGCTTCGTTCTCATAGGCCAAGAGGACATCGTCCCAGCGGAAGGCTTCGCGGGCGCGTGTCCTGGCGGCCTCGCCGCAGGCCTTGACCAGCGCGTCATCCTCCATCGCCTGCTGCATCCGCTCGGCGCAGCTTTGCGTGTCGGTGAAATGGATGGCGGCCGCACCCGCGACCCATCTGTTGTAGGGATTGTCATGCGCGATCACCATGTTGCCGGCGGCCAGCGCCTCGACCAGCGACGGGTTGGTGCCGCCGACCGTGTGGCCATGCATATAGGCGCGGGCGTGATAGCGGAGCGCCTTGACCGCCGCCTGGTCATAGATAGCGCCGGGCAGCACCACCGAGGCGTTCGCCGCCTTGCGGACCGCGACGTGATAGGGAATCTGGTCGGACAGCGTGCCCAGCACCACCAGTTTCATGTCGCGCTTCTGGCTGCAGAAAGCTTCGACGATCGGCAGGATGTTGTTGTCGGGCTCGATCCGCGCGATCGAGATCAGGTATTTTCCAGGCTCGAGGCCGAGCGCGCGCACCGGCGCCTCGGGCGCCGCTGTCACCGGGTCGGCGCCATAGGCGATGGTGGCGATGGCGCTGCGCGGCCGGCGCGTCGCCAGGTGATCGGCAATCACTGGATGGTCGGCGACCAGGCGGTGCGAGGCCCAGGCGCCGATCCACTCGTTGAGCCAGAACCATGTGCGCGCCGCGCGCCCCCATTTGGGGCGGCGCCACTCGATGCCGTCCATATTGGTGATGACCTTGCGCCGCATCAGCCTGAGCCAGGTCAGGAAGACCGCGCCATTGTAGCCGAGCACAAGGCAAACGCCGGGCCGCCGGGCGGCGTCGAGCACGCATTGCCAGTCGAATTCCAGCGTCGCGCGCGGGCCTTTCGAGGCGACCTGGACGTGAATGAGGTCGATGCCGCGCCATGTGTCGACGCGCACCCTCTGGTCGACCCGCTCGACCTCCTCCTGGCAGTAGACGCCGACCTTCCAGCCGCGCCCGGCCAGAAACAGCGCCAGCTTCTCGGCGAAGGTCTCGAAGCCGCCATGGGCGGCGGGGATGCCGCGCGTCCCCAGGATCAGGATGGAAGGCTGTTCCGATTTCATGGCTGCTTTCAGGTCCGCTCGATCCGCTGACTGTCTCATCTTAAAACCGCAGCCTTGCAATATCCCTGCCAGGCGCGATTCCAGCCATTGTCGCACCCGGGTTGTAAAATATTTGTTCCAACCGCCGTGGTTGTTTCATTATCGGTCAACCTTCCCAACGTATGTGTATCGAAACGAGGCGATGCCGGGGCTTGTTGACCCGCAAATGGATATATTAGCTCGGCATAATCCTTGCAAATGGACTTCTGCGCGCCAGAATCGGCGGAGGGCGTGCAGCATTGGTGTGGTGATCCGGGTTCAACATCCGTTTCATGACCACACTGGCAACGAGGGAAGTCCAAAGGGGTGTTGGCTTGAAGTTTCCGGCCGCCGATAGCGTCAGGCTGCGGAATCGTCTCACCACCCTGACAGAAAGATGCATGTGAAGATGCGGATTGCTTGCATCCATCAGGGGTACGAACTCTACGGTTCCGACCGCAGCTTCGCGGAGAGCGTGGCAGCGTTGCGCGCCGCGTTTCCATCCGCCGACATCGAGGTGGTCTTGCCGCGCAGCGGACCGATCGTCGAAATCCTGGAGCCTCATGCCAGCCGCATCGTTTTCGAGCCGCTGTGGGTGCTGAGGCGCCAGGCAATGCTGAGGCTGGCGACCGTCGAGATGGCGCGGCTGCCGGTGGCGCTGTGGCGGGCCTGGCGGCGGCTCAGCGCTTGCGACCTCGTCTATGTCAACACCTCGATCGTCGCCGACTATGCGTTTGCGTCGCGCCTGTTGCCCAGCAAGGCACTGCTGCACATCCACGAAATTCC
Organism: Mesorhizobium huakuii; assembly: GCF_014189455.1. NCBI lineage: Bacteria > Pseudomonadati > Pseudomonadota > Alphaproteobacteria > Hyphomicrobiales > Phyllobacteriaceae > Mesorhizobium > Mesorhizobium huakuii. The sequence goes on along the minus strand of NZ_CP050296.1, from coordinate 799,577 downwards.
CGAAGGCGTGCTGCGCCGCATCCTCGTCGGCCTGATGCACTGGAGCCATGCCGACCTCATCTTCAACTCGAAAGCGACGCGCGCCACCTTCGGCGAGGCCAGATCCGCGCGCTCCTACGTTGTCTACAATGGCGTTGCCGGTCCGGCGGCGGCGCAAGCGATGACCTATGCTGGCCAACGCCCGCTGCGGGTGCTGCTGCTTGGCCGCATCAACCGGATCAAGGGCCAGGAAGTGCTTTTGCAGGCGATCGCCTCGCTGCCGGCGGAACTCAGGTCGAGGATCGAGGTGCGGCTGGTCGGCGGCGCCTTCGAAAGCGTCGAGCGCGAGCGCGCTCTCGCCGAACTGGTCGAGACCATGGGGCTGGCCGGACAGGTCAGCGCCTTGCCCTTCATCCCGGACCCTTCTGAGCATTACCGCTGGGCCGACATCGTCACCGTGCCGTCGCGGCGTCCGGAATCGCTCGGCCGCGTCGCCATCGAGGCGATGGCCTATGGCCGGCCGCCGCTGGTGTCGGCGATCGGCGGTCTGGTCGAGGTGGTCGCCGATGGCGAGACCGGCTGGCATGTTCCGCCGGGCGATGCAGCGGCCCTTGCCGCGAAACTGCAGGAGATCATCCTAGTCCCCGAGGCCTGGCGCGGTTTTGTCGCCGCCGGGCGCAAGCGCTACGAGACGATTTTCAGTGAGCCGGTCGCCGCCGCCGCGATCGCGGCGATCGCCGCCGACAAGCTGAAAGCGGCGATCGCAAGGCCGGGCAGGACGGCAAGCACCCGCCAGGCGGAGACACGGCCGTGAAGTTCCCGATCCATCTGGTACGACGCCTCGTGCTGATGATCGGCGGCGAGGCGATGCAGAGCGGCTTTCACTTTGCCCTCAACATCGCGCTGCTGCACATGCTGTCGGCGCAAGGCTACGGCCTTTTCGCCATCGCCATGGTGATGGGCGGCGTCGGCCTGTCCTACATCAGATCGCTCACCGCGGTTCCCGCCTCGATATGGATGGGCAAGAGCACCAACAGCGCCGGCGTCGATGCCCATGACGTGGCGTTCGGAACGGCGGCGCTGGTCGTGGCGCTGCTGATGGCCGTCGGCACGGCTGTCCTGATGCATCTCCTGGGCGACCCGAGCGGCATTGCCGCCGGCTGCTTCGTCGGCGCATGGTCGCTGCGCAGCCATATGCGCACGGCCTTCTTCGCGCGCCGCCAGCAGGTGATCGTCTCCATCAGCGACGCGGCTTTCACCATCTCCGGCACCGTGTTCGCCGGGCTGGCGATCTGGTTCGCGGGGGCCGCGCTGCAGACCGTGTTCTATGCCCTTGCCGCGGCCAATGTGGTCGGCATCTTCGTCCTGGTCCGGCTGGCGCGCCGGACGGTCCGCATCTCCTTCCGCATGCCGACGCGCCGGCGCTATACCAGGCTGTGGCGCCAGCTGTGCTGGTCGGCGTTCAGCGCGACCACCACCAACATCCAGGGCCAATGCCTGGCGCTGCTGGTCGCGGGCATTGCCGGGCCTGCCGCCTATGCACCGCTGGCGGCGGTGATCGTGCTGTTCGCCCCGTTGCGCATCATCAGCCTTGCTTTCGTGAACATGACGCAGCCGGAGCTGGCCAAGCTGATGCGGCTGGGCGAAACGCGCCGCGTCTGGGCGCAGGCGAAGATCTGGTCGGTGGTCATGGGGCTCGGCGGCCTGGCCTATGGATGCGCCATCCTGTTCGTCCTGCCGATGATCAAATCCCAGGCTCTCCAGGATGCCTCGGTCGGGTTCATCGGGCTTTTCGTGACAGCGAATTTTATCCCGATCATGCTCTACATCATGCCCCGCATCGTGCTTGAGATCCTCGGCGATTTCCGCATCGTCGCCTTCATAACCTTGGGCGGCGCGATCGTCGGGCTGGCGCTGATCGCCGTGCTGCTGGCAATCGCGTCCCCGCCGTGGGCGCTGCTGGGTTCCGCGGTCTCCGAGATCTTCGTGCTCGCGGCATCATGGTATTTCGTGCATCACCGCATGTGGAATATCGAGCACCCGGACCAGCAGCGTAACAGCCGCTTGGGTTCCTGGCGGCGGGCGGTCACGTTCGCCGCGGCGAGGCGATAGGAGATGGATTTGGCAGGCCAGGCAGTGCAAATTGCTGCGGTGGACGGCTTGCCCGAAGGGGAAGCCTCCCATCCTGTGGCCGTTCTCGCGAACGACGCCTACACGGCGCGATTGCACACAAGTCTCGAAGCGGTCAGGCCGCTCTGGCTGCGCTTTCAGGAAAGCGGTGTGTGCACCGGTCACCAGAATTATGCGTGGGCTGCGGGGATCGTCGCGCGGCTGATGCCGCAAGGTGCCGAACTGCTCATCGTTGAAGTGAACAACGCGGTGACGGGTGCGCCCTTAATGCTGGTGCCGCTGATGCTGCGGCCAGCCTTCAGCCATCGGGTGATCGAATGGCTGAGCTGTGGCGTCTGCGACTATTCGGCACCGCTGCTGGCCGATGCGAGCGCGTGGACCGCACAATCCGCGCAGGCTGCGTGGGCGGCGGTGCGTTCCGTGCTGCCACCGGCGGACCGCTTCCATATCACGGGAATACCGCAGCGGATCAGCGGCGTCGCCAATCCGCTGGCCTTGCTCGCGGCCGCGCGCGATTCCATCCAAACCACTTTTGGTCTTGCCATCGACGGCGACCCGGAAACCGTCCTCAAGCGCCTTTGCAAGCCCTCCTTCGTCAAGGAATTCGGCAAGGACTGGCGTCGCCTCGAACGGCTCGGTGGCGTGGAACTGGTCGAGGCCGGTACGCCGGCCGAGGTGGAGCATATCTTCGGCGAACTGGTGCGGATGCGGCTCAGCCGGTTTCGCGAGCTTGGCCGCTTCGATCTGCTGACGCAGGAGGCCGTTGTCGAGTTCTACCGCAACGCAGCTCTGCAGGGCCTGACGGACGGTTCGGTGCGGCTGTTCGGGCTGCGCGTCGGCGAGGCGCTGATCGCGGTTCAATATCTGCTGGTCCATCAAGGGACTGTTCATGCTCTGCTGATAGCTATGGACCAGAGCGTCGTGCCCAACGTCTCACCGGGCCTCTTGATCATGGGCAGGTTGATGAGCTGGGCACGCCAGCAGGGCTTTGGCTATTTCGACCTGTCGGTCGGCAACCAGAGCTACAAGGGAAATATGGGCGCCAAGGGTTCGGTTCTTGTGGAACTCTGCCACGGCTACACGATGCGGGGCAGGGCGGCGAACACCGCAATCGATGTCCGCAACCGGACCGAGGCCTTCGTGCGATCCAAACCACGGCTGCTCAATGTGGCCCAGGGACTGATGCGAGGTTTGCGGCGTTCGCGTGGAGGACGTTGAAGGCAGGCCTGAACGACAGGAGAGTACGTGGCAGGCCAGGCAATGCGAATAGTCGCGGTGGGGGATGCACCGGACCAACCACTTTCCTCTGATGTCGGCGGTTTGGGCGCCGTCGCGGGCTATGCGGCGCGGCTGCACACCAGCTTCGACACCGTAAAGCCCCTCTGGTTGCGCCTTGAGGAGACTGGCCTGTGCACCGGCCACCAGGGCTTTGCCTGGGTGGAGGGGATCGCCAAACGGCTGATGCCCGAAAACGCGGAGCTGCTCGTCGTCGAGGTGAATGACGCCGCCACGGATGCTCCGGTCATGCTGCTGCCACTGATGCGCCGCCGGGCTCGGGGCCACACTGTGATCGAATGGCTGAGCGGCGGCGTGTGCGACTATTCGGCGCCACTGTTGGCCGATGCGAGACCATGGACCAGGCAGAGTGCGGACGCCGCCTGGGCGGCGGTGTGCGCCGTGCTGCCGCCGACGGACCGCTTCCACATCGCGGGAATCCCGCGACAGATTCACGGCATCGACAATCCGCTGGCGCTGCTTTCGGCGGTGCGCGACTCCATCCAGATCGCCTCGGGCCTGGCCCTGGATGGCAATCCGGAGACGCTGATCAAGCGCATCTGCAAATCGTCCTTTGCCAAGAATTTCCACAAGCACTGCCGCCGCTTCCAACAGATGGGCAAGCTCGATCTGGTCGAAGCCGAGACGCCTGACATGGTGGAGGAGCAGTTCGCCACGCTTCTGGAGCTCAGGCTCAACCGCTTCCGCGAGCTCGGGCGTTTCGACCTCCTGACGCAGGCGCCAGTCGTCGAGTTCTACCGCAACGCCGCCCTGCAGGGCCTGTCCGACGGCTCGGTGCGGCTGTTCGGGCTGCGTGTCGGTGAAGCCTATCTCGCCGTCATCTACGTGCTGGTCATGAAGGGCACCTTGCACGCGCTTCTGCTCGGGATTGACCAGGACGCGGTTCCCAACGTCTCGCCAGGCCTGACGACGATCGGCAAGCTGATGGTGTGGGCACGCGAGCAGGGGCTCGGCTATTTCGACCTCTCGGTCGGCAGCCAGGGATATAAGCAGCATATCGGCGCTTCGAGCGCGGTGCTGGCCGAGTTGTGCGAGGCGGTGACGCTGAAGGGCAGGGGCTCGACCGCCTATATCAAGCTGCGCGGCAAGACCGAGCTCTTCGTGCGCTCCAAGCCGGGGCTGTACAAGGCCGTGCAGGGCGTGATGCGGCGATTCCGGCGATTGAAGAACTGAGGCTGTCATCCAGCCGATTGACAAGCTCCCGGCAAAGTCATCACGCTCCCGCAGCGCAATGATTGCAGGAGGCAATGATGGCAAGCCTGGTGGTGATGTACGGCACACCCAGCGATCCGGCGGCGTTCGATGCCTACTATCGCGAAAAGCATATCCCGCTGGCCAAGACCATCCCGGGGTTGCGGCGCTATGAAATCAGCCGCGGCCCGGTGATGACGCCGGCGGGACCAGCGAAGGTCCATCTGATCGCCACCTTGCAGTTCGACGACCTGGCCGCCATCCAGAATGCGTTTGCCAGCGCCGAAGGGCAGGCGGCCGCGGCCGATCTCCAGATCTTCGCGACGGGTGGCGCCGATATGCTGATCTTCGACAGTGAGGATGTCTGAGACAAGGGCCGCTCGGCGATGGCGTTCCCGCCGAGGTATTTCAGCCACAGCTTGACGGCGCTAGAGCGTTTCACCGTTTCATGGAAACGGCGAACCGCTCTAACTCTTTGTTTTGACGCAATTCCCAAGGCAAAGCGCTTGCGCTTTGCCTTGGAAAACCGTTTCACACTTTTCCTGAAATTGCGCTAGCGCTCCCGTCCACGTTCTGACATCAAACAGTCGTTCGACGTGACCATCAAACCCGCCGCCGCAAGACGGCGGGTTTTTCTGCCCCTGAGGCCTGCCCGCGAATTAACGATTCACATCGCCTCGGAATCGAAAAGCAGCATCGTCACACGGTCGTCAGGCGCGTATTTGCGACGGTCGACGGCGCAGGCCTTGCCGATCTCGGTGGCAAAGGCCGCACGCATGGCGTCCAGGCTGTCGAAATAGAGGGTCGCCACGATGTAGGGTGTCTCGCCTGGTAGCATGTTCACGATCGGCTGTTTGCTGACATCGTAGCGCCGCAGCCCCGGAAGCTGTTTTGCGAGCGGCAGATGGATGTCGAAATAGTGCCGGTCGAAGGCCGCCGGATCGGCGGGGGTTTTGTAGATGACAAGCATCTTGGCCATGATGGTGCTCCCTGTCGTTTGACGTGATCGCGCCTCGTCGGCGCCGCACCAATGTCGTTCGCAGGGAGCGGATTTCGACAGGGATGCGGGGTTTTTGGCATGACCAAGGGTTGGCCCGGCACCGCCAAATTGACAGGACGGCGCGTCTCCGTCATCCTTGAGGGCAGTCGCCGGCGTGCCAGGGCGACCGAGGGCAGCGTCATGTTCAGTCCCGTCATCGGCCAGAATGCCAAGCGCGCCGCGGTGCGCAAGGCGCTCGACGCCCACAAGGTCTACATCACCGCGCAAAGCTTCTCGGACGGCGCCTACCGGGCACGCGTGCTGGTCGACGGCGAGGCCTACTGGGTCGACGAATTCCGCCTCGCCCAGCTGCGGCAGGGGCTTACGCCGGCCGAGCTCGAGCTGACGCCGGCCGCCGACGATTGAGAGCGTGACCGCCGTTTCCGCGCACCATGCTGGCGCACCTGCCACCGCCGCCTGACCCATGCCCGCTCCCGCCAAACTCAAGACCTATCGCGCCAAGCGTGAATTCTCGAAGACGCCGGAGCCGGCGGGCGGGCTGATCACTGGCGACGGCAACCGCTTCGTCGTGCACAAGCACCATGCCACTGCGGATCACTATGACCTCAGACTTCAGGTCGGCGACGTGCTGAAGAGCTGGGCGGTGCCGCGCGGGCCTTCGCTCAACCCGGCCGACAAGAGGCTGGCGGTCGAGACCGAGGACCATCCGCTCGAATATATCGACTTCGAGGGCGTCATTCCCGAGGGCGAATATGGCGGCGGGCCGATGATCGTCTGGGACACCGGCACCTGGGCACCGATGGACGATGTCGGCAAAAGCCTTCGCACGGGCGCCTTCAAGTTTCGCCTCGCCGGCGAAAAGCTCAATGGCGGCTGGATGCTGACCCGGCTGAAGCCCAAGCCCGGCGAGGATGAGAACAAGAAGAACTGGCTGCTGTTCAAGGAGCGCGATCTCGCCGCAGATACGGCCCTGAACATTCTGGAAGCGCGGCCGGAAAGCGTGAAATCCGGGTTGCGCATCGAGGAACTGGCGGCAGCCGCGAAGCCGATCGCGAAGCCCGCGCCCAAGCCGGGTTCCTTGAAACCCGGTATGCTGCCAGGCGCGGTGAAGGCGCCGGCGCTGAGCCGCATCGAGCCGCAGCTGGCGACGCAGGTGCCGAAGCCGCCGGGCGGTGAAAGCCCTGCCGAGAACACGAACGAGCTCTGGCTGCACGAGATCAAATTCGACGGCTACCGCACCATGGCGCATCTCGGCGACGGGCAGGTGCGGCTGATTACCCGAGGCGGCATCGACTGGACGAAGCGCTATGGCGACCTGCCGCATGCCTTCGCCAAACTGCCGTGCCGCGAGGCGATTGTCGACGGCGAGATCATGGTGCTGGATGCCAAGGGCATCAGCCGCTTCGCGCTGCTGCAGGATGCGCTGGCCGAGGGCGCCGGCAGCAAGCTGCATTTCTACGCCTTCGACCTGCTGCACCTCGACGGCTGGGACCTGATGAAGGTGCCGCTCATCCGGCGCAAGGCGCTGCTGGCCGAACTGCTTGGCGGCCTTGGCGCCAGTTCCGCCATCCAGTTCTCCGACCATGTCGAGGGCTCGGGGCAGGGACTTTACGACCAGGCGACGGAGCTCGGGCTTGAAGGCGTCATCTCCAAGCGCGCCAGCGCGATCTACCAGAGCGGCCGCACCAAGAGCTGGACCAAGTGCAAGGCGCTGCAGAAGGACGATTTCGTCATCGCGGGTTACACGATTTCGCAAGCGGCCGAAGGGCTGGCCGCACTCGGCATGGCCGAGTGGGAGGATGGCGAACTGCACTATCGCGGCAAGGTTGGCACCGGCTTCGATGCCGAGACGGCGGCCGACCTGCTCGCCCGGCTGGAGCCGCTGACATCGGGTGCGACGCCGCCCGAAGGGGTGCCGCGCGAAATCATGCGCGAGATGCACTGGGTGAAACCGCTGTTTTCGGCGCGCATCCATTATGCCAACCGCACGGCGGACAATGCGCTGCGCCATGGCGTGTTTCGCGGTCTGAGGGATGTCGGCCTGTCGACGCCGGTCTCGGCCAAACGCAAGCGGCTGATCTCGGAGGCAGACCTTGCCACCATCTGGGTGACCAATCCGGAGCGGCGGCTGTTCGGCAAGACCGGGCCGACCAAGCTCGATATCGCCGTCTACTACGCGCTGGTCGGCGACTTCATGCTGCCGCACATCTTGGCCGCCCGGTGTCGCTGGTGCGCTGCCCGACCGGCCTGCCAAAGGACTGTTTCTTCCAGCGCCACGCCTTCACCGGCATGCCGCCTTCGGTGGTGACGTTCCAGGCGACCAACTCCGAGGGCGAGACCAAATCCTATCTCTCGGTCGAGGGGGCAAAGGGCTATCTGGCGCTGGCGCAGTTCGGCGTCGTCGAGTTCCACACCTGGGGCACGCACCGTTTGAGCCTCGACAAGCCTGACCAGATCGTCTTCGACCTCGACCCGGGCGAGGGGATTTCCTGGCGCGAGGTGGTCGAGGCCGCCGTCCACATCAAGGGCGAGCTGGAAGCGCTGGGGCTGGTGCCTTTCGCCAAAACCTCCGGCGGCAGCGGCATCCACATCACCGTGCCGGTGACGAAGAAGCACAACTGGAAGAAGCTGCACCAGGCGACCAGCGCCATATCAACCCATCTGGCCGCCACCGCGCCCGACACATTCACCACCACCATGGGCAAGGACAACCGCAAGAAGCGCATCTTCATCGACTATCACCGCAACGCCCGCGGCCACACCTCCGCGGCGCCTTATTCGCTGCGCGCGCGCACCAATCTGCCGGCCTCGACGCCGGTGAGCTGGAGCGATCTGGAGGCGATCGATGCGCCGCAGGATTTGAATTATTCCTCGCTGCCGGGGCTGCTGGAGACGTCGGGCGATCCGTGGGCGGAGATCGAGGAATTTGCGCGGGATTTGCCCTTTCAGACTTTGGGTTCCTCGCCCCCGTGAAACGGGGAGAGGTGGCCGCGAAGCGGTCGGAGAGGGGGCTGCGCCGACGGTTGGAATATGGCTCCCCGAGCCCGCCCAAGGACAGGTTCGCGCCATTCCCCCTCTCCGTCTCGGCTTTGCCGAGCCACCTCTCCCCCACTCCCGTGGGGGGCGAGGAACTGGCGCTCCGCCATCGACGCTTCCGACAATTTGAATTATTCTCTCCCAACGACCTCAAAGACGCAGCGGAACATTTCGTCAGGGATTTGCCGGTATTGTGCGCGGTCGGTGTAGGATTTCCATGGCGCCAATCGTCCTTCGGACGAAAAGCGCTGCAGAGAGCATGATCCCAAAAAGTGGGAACCGGTTTTTGGGTAAGATCATGCTCAGTCAAAAATGTCAGTGCATGGCCGCGTAGGAGTGTATCATGGCGCCCAGGGCAAGTTGGAAGGGTTATCTCAAGCTCAGCCTCGTCAGCTGTCCGGTGCGGCTATACCCCGCAACGACCACCAGCGAGCGCATCTCGTTCAATCAGCTTCACAAGAAGACGCACAATCGCATCAACATGAAGCCGGTCGATCCGGAACTCGGGCTGGTCGAGCGCTCGGACCTGGTCAAGGGTTATGAGTATGAGGACAAGCAGTACATCATCATCGATGATGCCGACCTCGACGCGGTGCGCATCGAATCCAACCACACGATGAACATCGAGGCCTTCGTCGACGAGGGCGAAGTCGATGTCATCTACCAGGATGCGCCCTATTACCTGGCGCCGGATGGGGCGATGGCGGAAGAGACCTTTGCCGTGCTGCGCGAAGCCATGCGCAAATCCGGCAAGCTGGCGATCGCGCGGCTGGTGCTGTCGAGCCGCGAACGCGTGGTGACGATCGGCGCGCGCGAGAACGGCATGTTTGTGTGCACCTTGAGGAACCCGAACGAAGTGCGCGGCACGGTTGAATATTTCGGCAACATCCCCGCCGGCAAGCCGGACCAGGAAATGCTCGAACTGGCCGAAGCGCTGATCAAGCAAAAGGAAACCACCTTCGATCCGAAGAACTACGAAGACCGCTACGAGATCGCGCTGATGGCGATGATCCGCGAGAAGCTCAAGGGTCACAAGCCGATCATCGCGGCCGCACCCGAGCGCGGCAATGTCATCAATCTGATGGATGCCCTGAAGGCGAGCCTGTCGCAGTCGAAGCCGCCGGCCAAGTCGAAGAGCAAGGCCGACGAAGTGGCGGCAAACCCCGCCGCCAAGAAAGCGGCAGCGGGCGGTGCGCCTGAGAATCCGCTGAAGGCCAGTCTGCTCAAGGCGGTCGGCAAGAGCAAGAAATGACGGCACCGGCCGTTTCGGTTCCGGGGGCCGTCTTCGGCACGATCGGCGCGCTGGCGGCGTTTCCGCTGAGGCTGGCGGCTCGCGAGGTTGAGCGCCAGCACGGCCAGCTCAGGCGGGGCATCACGCGGCGCACCACGCATGTCGTGTTCGGCCGCACACTTCTTGCCAAGGCTGGATTGACGAAAAACGGCGATGCCGAGATCGAGCGCCGCATCGCCGCCGAGCGTGCGGCGGGGCGCGCTCTGATCAGCGAGAACGGTTTTCTGCGCCTGCTCGGCCTGATGAAGGGGCCGGAGGCGTCGTCACTGTCCAGGCAATCGCTGATCGAGCAATCGCGGCTATCAGGCGCCGACCTTGATCTGCTGTCGCTGTTCGATGCCTTTGAACATGACGGGGAACCCTATTCCTTCCGCGACCTGATCCTGGCGCGCAAATATGCCGGGCTGGTGGCCGGCGATGCGACCTGGGGCGCGATCGCGCGCTCCGTGCACCGCTCCGGCCCGGTCGCCTCGCTCACCGCCAAGTCGCTCAATGTCGGCTCGCAGCATGGCCGGCCCGACGCGATCTATCTCGAAGGCGGGCAGAGCGAGCTCGACGGCCAACTGCTGTTTGATCTGGGTAGCGCGGCACAGGGCGACGACACGCTGGAAGAGTTGTTCGCCGAGGCGGAAGCGGCGGAGGAGGGCGGCTACCATGATGGCGCCGCGGCACTTTACCAGCGCTGTCTCGCCATCGACCCGAGCGACGCCATCGCCGCCTTCAATCGCGCCAACTGCCTGCGCGCCGGCGGCCACGCGGCGGAGGCCGCGCACGACTATGCCCGAGCGATAAAGCTCGACCCGGCCTTCGTCGAAGCCTGGTTCAACCTTGCCGGGCTGATGAGCGAGCAAGGCCGCGACGCCTCAGCGCGGCGGCATTTGCAGAAGGCGATCGCGCTCGACAAGAGCTATGCCGATCCGGTGTTCAACCTGGCCAGGCTGGAATTCGACGCCGGCAATCTCGCCGAGGCGCGGCGGCTTTGGGTGCGGTATCTGGAGCTCGATCCGGAGTCGGAATGGGGCGGGGTGGCGGCCAAGGGCGTGCAGTTCGTCGATATGCAGCTGGCGCGGACGGCGGGGTAAACGTCTTTCCTTCTCCCCTTGTGGGAGAAGGTGGATCGGCGCGTCAGCGCCGAGACGGACGAGGGGTGCGTGAAGGAATGAGAGATTGACGAGCTTGTTGCTTGCCGAGGCGTCGATGAGCGTGTGCGCCAAGCTGGAACACCCCTCATCCGACCGAGCTTCGCTCGGCCACCTTCTCCCACAAGGGGAGAAGGGGTCGCCAACGCTGGAGTTTCCATGACCCACTTCCTCTTCGACGGCTTCGACACCGCCCCCGTCACCATCCTGCTCGCGCATGGCGCCGGCGCGTCGATGGATTCCCCTTCGATGACCGCCACCGCCAAGGCTCTGGCCACCGGCGGCTTCCAGGTGGCGCGCTTCGAATTCCACTATATGGCCGCCCGCCGCTACGGCCACCGCAAGCCGCCGCCGCGCGCCGAGACGGTCAATCCGGAATATATCAAGGCGATCGCGGACCTCAGGGCCAAGGGCGTGACCGGCAAGCTCATCATCGGCGGCAAGTCGATGGGGGGGCGGGTCGCCTCCATGGTCGCGGACGAGATGTTCGCCAAAGGCGAGATTTCGGGTCTGCTGTGCCTCGGCTATCCCTTCCATCCGCCCGGCAAACCTGACCAGTTGCGTACCAAACATCTGACCGGGCTGAAGACGCCGACGCTGATTTTTCAGGGTACGCGCGACGAGTTCGGCACGCGGGATGAGGTGGCGGGGTATGGGCTCTCCGACAGCATCGAGGTGATCTGGCTCGAGGATGGCGACCATGATCTCAAGCCGCGCAAGAGTGTGTCGGGGTTCTCGACGGCTGATCATCTGAAGACGCTGGCGGAGACGGTGAGGGGTTGGGCGGAGAGGATTTAGGGCGCGTACGCCTCGCCAATCGCCAACGTTGCAGACCCTCATGAAACTCGCCACCTTCAACATCAACAACATCAACAGCCGGCTGGACAACCTGCTGGCATGGCTGGCGGCCACAAAGCCCGATGTCGTCTGCCTGCAGGAACTCAAGGCGCGCGATATGCAGTTTCCGCGCACTGCGCTGGCCGGTGCCGGCTACGGCGCGGTGTGGAAGGGCGAGCCAACCTGGAACGGCGTTGCCATACTCGCGCGCGGCGCGGAGCCGGTGCTGACCCGTGATGCGCTGCCTGGCGACGATGCCGACCGGCAGAGCCGCTACATCGAGGCGGCGGTCGACGGCATCGTCATCGCCTGCCTCTATGCGCCGAACGGCAACCCGCAGCCGGGGCCGAAATTTCAGTACAAGCTCGCCTGGCACAAGCGGCTGGAGGCGCATGCCGAACAGCTTCTCGACACGGGCCTGCCGGTGGTGCTGGCCGGCGACTACAACATCGTGCCCGAGCCGCGCGACATCTACGCCACCCGCTCCTATGACGACAATGCGCTGGTGCAGCCGGAAAGTCGTGCTGCCTTCGCGGCCCTCCTCGATCAGGGCTGGCTTGATGCGCTGCGCAAGGTCTATCCGAAGGAGACGCTCTACACCTTCTGGGACTACCGTCGGAACCGCTGGCCGCGCGATGCGGGCTTGCGGCTCGACCACATATTGCTGTCGAAGACGCTCGCCCGCCGGCTGAAGGGGGCGGGTATCGACCGCGACGTGCGCGGGCAGGATGGCGCCAGCGACCACGCGCCGGTCTGGGTAGAGCTGAAATAGGGGGATGGAACACCGGTCTGTCTCAAGCTCGGCATCCAGATCGAAGAAAACCGGATTGGTGGTTCTTCCTTGTCCGTCCTGAGGGCGTCGGTGAGGTCACCAGTGATCGCCGGAATGCCACAGCATTGCAACCGGTACAACGGGTTTGAATAAAAGCCTGTTTGTCGGTTTTTTGATCGGCCGAAGCAGGTTTTGAGAACCTCACTGGAGAGGGCGCCTAGTCCAATGCCCAGCAGCAACTCTGTGAAAATGCAATGATTCCCTAGAGTTGTATAATACGATAGATTTGTTGGCATCAATTATCAAGTTTACTGATCGGTATCTTGACTGTCGTCATATTTTATTGTGATATTAGCATGGACTGAAAAGCATAGGCCAATCCCAGAGTTAAAATGCGGAACGATTGGCCATTCCGTTGATCTTGATCATGAAATGGTGCCGAGGGCCGCTGCATGCGCGTGGCTCAGCACTTATGCGCGCGTATTTCCTATCAGCGAAATGATTTGCGGAGGCAGCCATGGAATCCAGTGCAGCCAAAAGTTCGTTCAGCCCACATGGTGGCGGCATCAGAGGCGCCGATGTCTCGCGCCGGTCATCCTTGTTCGAAGGCCGCTTCGGCCGGATGTTCAGGGAGCTCGCTCCAGCGGTTCATTCCCAGAGCGCGCTTCTGGCGTTGGGGAACGCGATGACGGCCGATCCCGAGAAAACCGCGGACAACAGGCCTACGGCCGCGGCGGAGACAGACAAGCATATTCAGGATGACGAAGAAAACACCGGCATCGCGGCTGGATATACCTATCTCGGTCAGTTCATCGACCACGACATCACTTTCGACCCTTCGTCCTTGCTGATGCAGATGAATGATCCGGACAGCCTGGTGGATTTCAGGACGCCCCGCCTTGACCTGGACAGCGTCTACGGCCGTGGGCCGGCAGACCAGCCCTATTTGTATATCGACGGCAAGTTTCGGCTGGGGAAACAGCTGCTCGAGCTGAACAAGCCTTCACCGTCGCGGGATCTCCCGCGCTACCGCGATCCGGAAAATCCCGCTACCGCGGCCCGCGCACTCATCGGGGACAAGCGCAACGACGAGAACGTCATCGTCTCCCAGTTACACGGCATATTCATGCGCTTGCACAACCGGCTGATGGACGAGCCAAAACTGAAAGGAGCCACCTTCGATGAAGTCCAGCGCATGGTGCGTTGGCACTATCAGTATGTGGTTCTCAACGACTTCCTGCCGCGTATCTGCGGTGCTGAGTTGATCGACGAAATCCTCCCCCACCGCCGGTCAGTTGCCAGTGCCGCCGAAAAGAAGCCCAAGCTTCAGTTCTTCCACTGGCGCAACGCGCCCTACATGCCCCTGGAATTTTCGGTCGCCGGCTACCGGTTTGGCCATTCGATGGTGAGGCCGATCTATCGGCTGAATACCGAGCTGAATGGGGGCGACGATCCGTTGTCGGCAACGCCTGACGAGAAGGCTCGCGGACTTGCCGGCCGCTTCTTCATATTCGCGGGCGTCGCCAACAGAGGCCTGAACGGCTTCGACGAATTTCCAACCCAATGGGCCATCGACTGGAGCTTGTTCTTCGACATTGACGGGTCAGGTAAAAAGGGCGGCAAGCATCGGGCTCAGCCGGCGTACAAGATCGACACGTCGCTGGTGAATCCGCTTGGGTTCCTTCCCGAGTTTTCAAAGACGGTGCCGGCTTCACCACCGCTCACGCTCGAACAACTGCAAGCCAAGCCGATCGATCCGAAAAACGACCCGGCCAACCTCGCGGCGCGGAATCTGCTCCGCGGCCTCGCCTTGCGCATGCCAAGCGGACAGAGCGTGGCGCAGGCGATGGGGGTGCCTGTTATTCCCGATGCCGATCTGAAGATAGGAAAAGCCGTCCTCGACGAGATGAAAGGTGCAAAGAGCGTAGTCGACATCGATGGGGAATTCGCTGGCAATGCGCCGCTTTGGTACTATGTGCTGGCGGAGGCGCAGCACGACTGGTTCAAGCGCGCTTCGAAAAAGGGCAGCAAGGGCGACGAGGAGCCGGTCCATCTGGGCCCGGTGGGAGGTCGTATCGTTGCGGAAACGCTGGTCGGCCTGGCCTATGGAGACGGTCATTCGTATCTGATCCAGGATCCGAACTGGGAACCGCCTATCGGAGGCAGGTCCCTGACCATGGGCCATCTGGTGAAATATGCGCTTGGTGGCTGACCCGGTCCGGTCGGACTTGTGAGAAAGCTCCTGGTCACGGACCAGGTCACTGCACCGCCGAGGCCGGGCACGTGATGGCGCTGGCGATGCCTTGACGGCTACGCGGCCGATCGCCAGCGCCCATCTGTGCAGCGGCTGTATCGCAAGCTAGGCTGCGACAAAGCAATCGCGCAGCCAGATTATCCATGAACGCCGTTCCCAACAGCGACCGTCGATCACTATCGAGACTCTCCCGCCATGCATGATTTCGGCCTGGTCGAAATCCTGCTCGCGGCCGCTGCCATTCTTGTGGTCGCGGCATGCGTCGTCTGGCTGTTGCGCAAGGCGCGAGCCCGGCGCCGCACCCAACGTCGGGCGGATCCGACCAGCGACTATGCCCCACGCAGCGACTGGGAACGCAGCACCGGTACGGTCAACTACTCGTCCTTCGTCTATTTCGATGTCGACCGCGACGGGACGTATGGCGTGGGCGACCGGCCGATGGCCGGCATCATGGTGCGGCTGTTCGACGAACAAGCCGGCTACGTCGCTTCAACCAGGACAAACAATGGCGGCTTTGCCAACTTCGCCATGTCGACGTCTTCGACCAATGCCGTGATCCGCGCGCCCGGCGCCTACCGGTTCGCGGTTTCGATGCCGCCGGGCTGGCGCTCGCCCAGCGCCAATGAGACGCAATCGCAGGAGTTCCGGCTGGCCTCCGGCTCGCCCGCCGGGCTGGTGTCGCAGGATCTGCCCCATCCGGTCGGCCTGGCGCCTACGCGCAGCCTGGCCGGCCGGATGGCGGCGGAGAGCACCGCGACACTGTCGGTGATGGCGGACGGGCAAGAGCTGGAGAGCCGGGCGCTGGCGCCGGGTTCACCCTTCCAACTCGACCTTGCCGCCGAGGCCGACATGGTGGCGATCGCCGGTAGCGGGCTGGACCGGCAGCTTGCGCTTTCGCCCTATCCGACCGATCTCGGGCTGTTGTCATCGCAAACACTGTTGAGCGGGGCCTCGCTGCGGACGATAGGCTTCGACGACGTCACCGGACGCGGCTTCCGCAAGATCCCGTGCGGCCATGCCGGGCTGCAATGGCGCAACCTCAATGCCATGGCGCAGGATCACACCAAGGGCAGCGAAGGCTATGTCAACGGCAATGTCTCGGGCGATCACGTCGCCTATACCAGCAGCGGCTACCCGGCCGAATTCAGCCGCGAGACCCCGTTCGGGTTCCACTCGGTGCTGCTGAGCGCAGCGTGGCTGAAGTCTGAAGGGGAGATCGCGCTGATCGAG
Organism: Mesorhizobium huakuii; assembly: GCF_014189455.1. Classification (NCBI taxonomy): domain Bacteria; kingdom Pseudomonadati; phylum Pseudomonadota; class Alphaproteobacteria; order Hyphomicrobiales; family Phyllobacteriaceae; genus Mesorhizobium; species Mesorhizobium huakuii. The sequence continues at coordinate 783,422 of NZ_CP050296.1, read as the reverse complement.
TGTTGGCTGGGCGAGCAACTGGTCGCCAGCGACCAGTTGGCGCTATCGGCACTGACGCCGCTGCACTACGCGCCGATGCTCAAGGCAGTAACCCGTGTCCGTCTCTCGACGAAACACTCTTGGCAAATGGTGCTGGACGACCTGATGCTGACGGGCTGACTTATTGCGGTATCGGAGGATTCGAGGTCACGACCGGGCCGTTGGTCGCAGCCGTGATCGATTTCAGATTGCCCTTCTTGATCAGAGCCGGCCGCTCGTAGATCTTCTTCATGATGCAAGCTCTCCACTATATCCCGCCGCGAGTGTGACACATCATGGTCTTCTGTCAATGTTGGGCTGGGGATAGTCCAGATTATCCCAACCAGAACATCGAAGATCTTGGCTTCAGGATTGCCGATTGCTTCGGTCCGATCGGGCATAAATCGGCAATGTAGAGCGCGCGTCGTCACGCTTAAGCCGTTGTTTCTATGCGTATCCCCAGCCCAAACCAGGATATATCAGGCGATATACATGAGGGCAGGAGGCGAGGCTGGCGCTTTGCGGTATACAGCCGGCGCTGCTAACCTCATCCAAATCCGCGGGCGGAGAGCGCGATGAACAGATTGGCTGACAAGGTGCTGGCGTTTGTGCTGGTCGCGGTTGCCTTAGCCTGTCTGGTGCGGATCTATCCGCTCGCCGGTGCCTTTGCCTGGCATGGCGTTTCCGGGCTGCTGTCGAGTGCAGCCTCCTTGCGGCTTCTGGCTTTCGCCGTGGCGGCACTTGCCTGCCTGGCCGGCGCCTTGCTGTTCTGGGCTGGCCTGTTGCCGGGGCGCCCTGCGCACCTGGCCGGAGCACCGCTGTTCGGCCGCGCGGCCGAAGTGCAGGAGACCGGCAGGCCCGGCCTGCGCAAGGTCTTTCTCGCTTTGCCGTTGCTTGTGCTGGCAGTGCTGGCCGTCGACCGGTTCGGCCCGTGGCATGATGGCGGCAGGGTGATTGCCAGCCAACCCAGCGAACCCAAGCCGGCCGAACCCAAGTCCAGTGAACCCAAGCCCAGTGAACCCAAGGCCGATGAACCGAAACTTGCCGAACCCAAACCCGCTGAACCGAAGGGCCAGGATGTCGCCAGCGCGCCGCCGGCTCCGGAGCCGGTAACGCCACCAGCTCCGCCGGCGCCACCCGCCCCGCCACCGGTAGCCGCCAACCCGCCGGCCGCACCGGTGCCGCCTGTGCCGCCCGTCGCCGTGCCTGTGCCGACGCCCGTTGCCCCGCCGGAGGTCGCGGTCATTCCGCCGCCCACGGTGGCGCCATTGCCGCCACCGCCGCCGGCGGCGCCGACGCAGCCCGACGGCCATCGCGAAGCGGTCGTCTGGCTGGCGGTGGCGCCGGACGGCCGATCGATCATGAGCGCCAGCACCGATCGTGTGATCAAGCTGTGGGACATTGGCGGCAAGCACCTGATCCGCAACCTCGGCGTCCACAAGGACATGGCGCGCACCGCGCTCTATATGCCCGACGGCGTCAGCGCGCTGACGGCCGGCGACGACGGCGAGATCGTGCTGCGCAAACTTGCCGATGGCGCTGTGCTGCATGTCTTCCAGTCCGGCCAGAATGGCGGCGTCAGGCAGCTGGCGATCAGCCCGGACGGCAAGCGCGCCGTCAGCGGACACGACACCGGCAACGTCATCGTCTGGGACCTCGTCAACAATTCCGTGCTGCATGTGCTGACCGGACACGACTGGTCGGTCAGCGCCGTCGCCGTCTCGCCCGATGGCAAGCAGGCGCTCAGCGGCAGCATCGACGGCACGCTGAAGCTCTGGGACATCGAAAGCGGCAAGCAGTTGCGTAGCTGGCACGGCCACGAGCAGGGCACCTATGGCGCCGTGTTCACCGCCGACGGGCACCATGTGATCACCGGCAGCGGCGACCTGACGATCAAGGTCTGGGATCTCGACAGCGGCCGCGAGGTGAAGCGTTTCGAAGGCCATGAAGGCACGGTCTATACGCTGGCGCTGTCCGCCGACGGCAAGCGGCTGCTGTCGGGTTCGCTCGATGGCACGGCACGGCTGTGGGACATGGAAACCGGCAACCAGATCGCCATGTTCGACAGCCAGACCGGGCCGATCTACGCCGTGGCCTTCGCCCCCGACGGCACGGTGCTGACCGGCGGCTACGACCGCACCATCAGGGATTGGCCGGCGGCGGGCGGGGATGGCGTGGTGCTGTTTGCGGGAGCGCCGGGGTGAGTAGTTGGAGAGATATGTCAATATTGAAGTTGACATTTAAGGGTATATTGTATATATAAATATTTACAATATGTTCCTATCTGTCAACTTATGAGTTTACAATGGGTGTTAAACAGGCCGTTCGCCAACAGTACCAGGCTTTGGTGGATCTCGCCCAAGCCGGGAACATCCAGATTCCTGCGGAAGGTTGGATAAGGACTGTGCGCAAGGCGCTCGGCATGTCGGGCGCCCAGCTTGCAGGGCGGATGGGCGTGACTCGCGCCCGCATTGCCCAGGTGGAGCAGGCCGAGCTCGAAGGTGGCGTCACCTTGAAGTCGATGCAGGCCACCGCCGAAGCGATGGGGTGCCGGTTCGTCTACGCGTTCGTCCCGCCAGACACCATCGAGGCCATCATCGTCGCCCAGGCGCGGAAAAAGGCGGAGGCGATTGTCGCCACGGCCGGCAAACACATGGCACTCGAAGACCAGGCTGTGGTCGGCAACCGGACTCGGCAAGAGGTGACCCGGCTGACGAACGAACTGATGTATGAAATGCCATCCGATTTCTGGCAGGACAAATGACGATTGCGCCTGATTATCCCGAGGGTGCGACGCCACTTGATCCCAACGAACTCGGCGGACTGAAGCACAGGCACATCACCACCCAGGCCGAGCTCAATGAACTGGAGCAGGCCAACATCACGTCCGGCCTGCTGTGGCTTTCCCGGACACGAAGAAAGGACATCCTCACCGACGGTTTCGCCATCGAACTTCATCGGCGGCTGTTCGGCGAGGTGTGGAACTGGGCTGGAACCTTCAGGACCACCGGCAAGAACATCGGCGTCGATCCCATGCAAATCGGGGTGCAATTGCGCGCAGCGCTGGATGATGCGCTCTACTGGATGAACCGGGGCACATATGCGCCTATCGAAGCAGCCGTGCGGCTTCACCGCCGGGTCGTGTTCATCCATCCGTTTGCGAATGGCAATGGGCGCCATGCCCGTATCCTGGCGGACGCCATGCTTGAGAAGCTCTACGGCGTCGATCCGATCGATTGGACCGCCGGGGCGGATCTGCTGAAAATGAATGAAAGGCGGGCGGCCTATATCTTGGCATTGAAGGCAGCCGACCGGCACGACATTGGTCCGCTGCTGACTTTTGTCGGACTGGCAGGTCGGCTACAGTCGTGACCGGCACCGCTATCACGCCACCCCAACCTTGATCGGTTGGCCCGCCGTGCTATGTAAAAATCATGTCAGCACCCAGCCTCGTGGCCAACGCGCCTCTCATCGTCATCGACCTCCAGACCGGCATGTTCGACGGGGTACACGAGCCGCCGATCCATGATGCGCCCGCCATTGCAAAGCGGACCCGGGCGGTGATCGACTGGGCAAGGCGGGGTGGGCGCAAGGTTGCCTTTGTCAGGCATGATGGACCCGAAGGCGATCCGTTGGCGCCGGGTGAATCGGGCTGGCCGGTCTGGCCCGCCCTTGGCCAGGCCGATGATGAACCGACCTTTGCCAAATCCGTGCGCGATGCCTTCAGCAATCCTGCCTTCGGCGACTGGGTCGCCGGGCAGGGGGCCGGCGCTGTGGTGCTCCTTGGCGCGCAGACCGATTTTTGCGTCGCAGCAACCGTCACGGGCGCGATCGCCAGAGGGCTCGGCGTCACCGTGGTTTCCGATGCCCACAGCACGCTGGACAGCGCCAGCGAGAGCGCTGAGCAGATCATTGCCCGGCACAATGGCGAATTCGCCGAAGCCGGTGTCAATCTGATGACAACGAAGGTGCTGGTCGGCGGCTGAAGCGGCAACGCCCATCATAGCAGCCCGGCCTGCCCGGACCGGATCACAAGTCCAGGCACGTGCCATGGTCGACGCGGGCGGGGGGCGCATTGTTGGGGTGTGCTCGGCGCCCGCGTCAACCAGGGCGGCTCGTACCGCCGCAACAACACCATTGCATATTGCCGGGCCGCCGAAACTTCCGTGAAAGCGGAATAGGCAGGACCCGCGGTGCGGATTCGAGATGCCGGTCCGCCCGGGCAATTGTGTGAAACAGTTTTTCGTCCCAGCCGCATTGACCCGCGGCGGGCGGGCGGCGAGGACTGGCGCTTGCAACAGGGATGGCGCCCATGGGCGAGCAGACAATTTTGAGCGAACAGACGATTTTCCGCAACGCGAAACTGGCCGATGGCTCGCTGGCGGATTTTTTCGTCACCGGCGGCCGCTTCAGCGCCATCGCGCCGGCCGGCAAGGCGCTCCCATCTGATCATGCCACCATCGATCCCATCATTATCGACCTTGGCGGCCAGCTTGTCGTGCCGGCCTTCGTCGAGGGGCATATCCATCTCGACACCTCGTTTTATGGCGATGCCTGGCGCCCGCATATTCCCTGCACCAATGGGTTCGACGTGCGCGAGCGTGTCGCCTTCCAGGCGCAGAACCTTGCCGCCGCGGCGCCGATGGCGGATCGGGCGAAGAACCAGCTCGAACTCTGTATCGGCCACGGCAGCCTGGCCATGCGCAGCCATGTCATGGTCGACAGCTCGGTCGGGCTGAAACATGTCGAAACCATCCTAGCCGTGCGCGAAAAATACCGCGACCTCATCGACATCCAGCTCGTCGCCTTCCCGCAAAGCGGCATTCTGTCCTCGCCCGGTACGGCGGAGCTTCTGGATGAGGCGTTGAAACTTGGCTGCGACCTCGTCGGCGGGCTCGACCCCGCCAGCTTCGACCGCGATGTTAAGGGCCATCTCGACGTGGTGTTCGCCCTGGCGCGGAAACATGGCGCCGGCGTCGACATCCACCTGCATGATGGCGGCACGCTCGGCCTGTTCCAGGTCGAGGAGATCGCGGGGCGGGCAAAGGCGCTCGGCATGGCAGGCCATGTCGCCGTCAGCCACGCCTATGGGCTGGGCGACATCCCGGCCGATGCGCTCAAGAAGGCCGGCGCGAGGCTGGCGGCGGCTGGCGTGGCGATCATGACCAACGCGCCCGGCAACCATGCCTTCCCGCCGGTGGCGGCTCTGCGGCAGGCCGGCGTCACCGTGTTCAGCGGCTCCGACAACATCCGCGATTCCTGGTGGCCCTATGGCGATGGCGACATGCTGAACCGGGCCAATATGATCGGCTACCGCTCCGGCTTCTATGAAGACCACGAGCTGGCCGCCGCCTTCGATGTGGTGACCCATGCCGGCGCCAAGGCGCTGGGGCTGGAGGACTATGGCATCGCCGTCGGTGCCAGCGCCGACTTCGTCGCCATGCGGGCGCAGCACGTGCCCGAGGCGGTGGTGGCCGTGCCGAAGGACCGCACGGTCTATCGCCGGGGCCGGGCGGTGGCCAAGGATGGCAGGATGATGGGCATCATTCAAGCCTGACCCGTCCCGATGAACCCGGGATGGGTCTTAGCAGGCGATGACCGCCCGGGTATCAGTAGGCCTTGGCTGCCGTCTTGTGCTTCTTGGAATGTTTCCTGTGTTTCTTGTGCTTCTTGGCGGCGACCTTTTGAACGGCGGCCGGGGCAGCCGTCGTGACCCCAGCGGTCACGGCGGCAGTGGTGGCAGCCGCGTTGGCTTCGACAACCGGCATGGAGACGACCAGCGCGAACGCGAGGCCGAGAGCCGCGAGGATGGATTTGTTCATGGATTTATTCCTTTTGGATCACGCCGAACCGAAACGGAAACCGTTTTCGGAAAAAATCATGTTCGAGCAAGAGGCTTCGATGGCGCACGCGGCGCCATCGGGCATTTCTCGGGAACCCTACTTTTTCTTGCAGTCGGCGGATGCCTTCATTGCTGCCGTCGCTTCGGCCTCGGTTTTGTAGGACGTCTTGCCGATCATCATGACGGTCTTGCCGTCAGGCTTTGTCGTGGCGACGGAACACGTCTTATCACTCGCCTTCTGGGCGACGAAATATTCTGTCGCCGCAAGCGCTGGAGCGGTCGCGAGCGTGACCAGAATTGCCGCGGAAAGAAGCTTCCTGTACATTTCATTTTCCTCCACTTGGCCCCTATCGCCGGTGGACACTGTGACGAAGCGATCTGTCTGACGTCTTGCCGCTACATTACGGTTTGGTAATGTTGCGTGCGGTCGACATGGAGGGCGGCATCGCCGGTGCTTCGCGAGTCAATATGACTGCTACCGCTCCGTCTTCAACGAGGGGCAGCCGTCGCCGCAATCTCTGATGTCTGATGTGTGATGGCTGGCCCATCAATTCGCCGCCCTGCTATCGACTGCCTGGGCCGATCGGGCTGGTACGGAGGAGAGCGCGTCTTGGTTCGACGGCTGCTCGCCGAAATACAGCGCGCCGCCGAGCACGAGGAATACAATCCCCACCGCCACAAGTCCGACCATCAACACGGCGATCGCCGTAGCCGGGCCGTGGCCTGTTCTGGTGATGATGGACCGATGGTGCATCGCTCTTCCTCCGAAATCGAGTCCGGTCCGGAGACCTTGCGGCAAACGACGGCAGAGGCGGGATGTTCCCGATGAAGAGCTGCATCGGCCCTTTGCGTTTCCTTTTGGGACCAAGGTCTTAGGTGACTGAAGCAAAGGTCCGGTGAGTCCTGTTCGGTTCCGGCAATGTCCATTGGATGTTCCAATATTTTAGCCAATTGAGATGTAATGCCTTTACCCTCTTGAGGGGCAAATGCGGGCGTCGAAAGAGCAAAATGGCGCCCGTCCGACATGCCCGCAGTGATGTGTCATTCTCCACATTTCATCGGGCCAAAGGCCCTTCGTGAGGAACTTCGTTCAGTCCGGGCGGCGGAGCAAAGAGGCTCATGCCAAACGCCAGGAATGCGAACTTGTAGCCCTCTCGCCGGCTGAGCGGCTCTGCCATGTCGCGCCGGCGCACGGGCATGGCAAAGCCGAATTCGCCGCCCTGCCATCCGCCGCGGTCGATCCAGTACTGGTCCATGTCGGCACGCTTGCCGGCCCTTTTTTCGGGCGAGCGGAAGTTGATGGTGTGCCTGGCGTCGCAGACGCCGAGAAAATGGTTGGCGCCGCCGCCGATCGCGATGCCTTCCACGACCAGCAGTGCGGCATCCTTGGGCCTGAGCCCGCACAGGTCGCGCGTGGCGTCGATGACGGCACGCTTGGCCTCCGGCTGCCGGCTGCCCTGGAGCCCGCCAATGGCGACGGTGTAGCGGCCCTTGCCCAGGGGGCTGGCGCCCAAGGGATAGAGGATGAAGCTCAGCCTGACCAGGTCGAGCCGGTCGCTCTGCCGCGTCAGCCTGATCGAGAAGGCGCCTTCGTGGCCGGTGCCGGAATGAACGGACAGCCGCATGGTCAGCACATAGGCATCGCGTCGCCCGGTCACCTGGCCGATGTCGATGGCCCGCCCGCGCCAGGCTTCGTCCAGCCGATGCCGCGGCAAGCCCGCCGCCGCGAGATTGAAATGGTCGACCAGAAGGTCGAAGCCGCGATGACCGGGCAGCCCAAGGGCGAAGAATTTGTAGGGTTTTTTGCGCAGCAGGTCGTCATGCGGGCAGCCCAGAGCGTGCTCTCGCCGGAAGTCCATGAGGAAGCGGAACCATTTGAAGAAGCTCACCGGCTTGCAGGCGAAGCGGGTGAGAAAGATCCCGGACTGCCGCAGCCCCAGCCGCCCGCAAAGGGCCATGACTTGGCTGAGGACGCCAGCGGTTTCCCTCAGCCAGGTGTCCCGCTGCTTGTTCGTTTGGATGGTCAAGATGTGTCCCGCGGCTCGTGTCGCGGGTGGCTATCCCCGGGGCATTGCGCGGACATTGCGCTGGACCCACGAGGCCAGAGAGGCGCTCATGCCCAATGTCTCCCTTGGCGGGCTCGCTCCAGCGACATCGAACCGCTCGGTTTTCCTTGTGGGACCAAGGTCTTAAGTGGCGTCCGTAAAAGGTCCGATAGGCCCTGTTCGGTTCCGGCAATGTCCATTGGATGTTCCGCTATTTTAGCCGGATGAGATATAATTAGGCAGCCATAGTGCCGTGGGGAAGGTGCCCAAGCATGCCTCTGACGCGGCTTCCTGGGAAGGTCTACCAGCCCATCCATTCGCGCGTGCGCCAGGCAAGGCCGGCAAAGGGCGCGATCAACGCGATAACGACAAACATCAGCATGAACGGGTGCTTGGTGGCGGAGGGTCTGGGTGCCATGTCGCGATCATCCTTGCTGGCAGGTTCATCGGGGAAATGCGGGGAACAACGTCGCCACGGCGGCATGGTTGCAACCATACAGGCACGCCGCTCATGGCTGGAACCGGATGCCGACGCCGGCGTTTTCCCGATGTGACCGGTGAGGCTGCCACCTCCGCCGGCACCGTTTAAAGGCTCGCTTTGCTCCCGGCAGAGCGGGCCTTTTTCGTGGCGCCGGACGACGCATTCGGGAACGACACCGCGCGCTCTACGTTAGGTATCGCTAAGGCAATCGACGGATCGTGTTTTCCTGAAGAAGCGCCCAGACGCATCTTGAGGTGCGGATGTATTGAATATTCGCTCTAAGTGTTGAAATTCATCACGTATTTTTAAGCATAGCTTGGGTGATGCCTTTCTTGCGCGAATATACAGAATCGGAATTTGTCGGGCGTGCCGAATTTATTCCGAAAATCGCGATGGAACTTCACGGCGCTGGCTGAGTTTTCCTCCTGGGTGGCAGTTTGATACCCAATAATGGAGGTTACTATGAAACATTATCTTTCGAGTGCGGCAGCTGCGATCGTTCTGATGGGCGGCATTGGTGCGGCCATGGCGGACACAATCGTCGTTCAGCCCGAGCAGGAGACGGTGGTTCGCGAATACGTCAAGAAGCAGCCGCTGGCTTCGGTCAATCTGCTCGGCCTCGAGCTCAAGCTCGGCTCGCCCGTTCCTGACAAGGTCGAACTGCGCGAAGTGCCCAACGTCAAGTACCGCGTCGCCGTGATCAACGACCAGACCGTCCTGGTCGACCCCGAGACCCGTCAGATCGTCGAAGTGCTGCACTGATCCATGGTGTGGCAGTGAGTGTGACGTCAGTGTAGCGTCGAGAAAAGCCCGCCACGGGTCGTGGCGGGCTTTCTTGTGAGGTTGGCGTTGCCGCCTCTTATTCGGCGGCCAGCTTGTCCTGCGTGTTCGTGTCGAAATCGCTGGCGTCGTGGCGCTCATGCAGTTGCATGGCCGGCTCGCCGAAGGCGCGGTTGACCATGCGGCCGCGCTTGACCGCGGGGCGGGCGTCGATCGCCTTGGCCCAGCGCTGAACGTGCTTGTACTCCTGGACGGACAGGAAGTCGGCGGAATCATTGTACATGCGGCCGAGCGCCAGCCCGCCATACCAGGGCCACACCGCCATATCGGCGATCGTGTAATCCTTGCCGCCGAGATATTCGGTCTCGGCCAGCCGGCGGTCGAGCACGTCGAGTTGCCGCTTGGTTTCCATGGCGAAGCGGTCGATGGCGTATTCGAATTTCTGTGGCGCATAGGCATAGAAATGGCCGAAGCCGCCGCCCAGATACGGCGCCGAGCCCATCTGCCAGAACAACCAGGACAGGACTTCCGCACGCGCCGGTTGTTCGGTGGGCAGGAATTCGCCGAATTTTTCGGCGAGATAGACCAGGATCGAGCCGGATTCGAAGATGCGCACCGGCGTCGCACCGCTGCGGTCCATCAGAGCCGGGATCTTGGAGTTGGGGTTGACCTCGACGAAGCCGCTGCCGAACTGGTCGCCATCGTTGATCCTGATGAGCCAGGCGTCGTATTCGGCGCCCTTGTGGCCGCGCGCCAAAAGCTCTTCCAGCATGACCGTCACCTTAACGCCGTTCGGCGTCGCCAGTGAATAAAGCTGCAGCGGGTGCTTGCCGACGGGCAATTCCTTGTCATGCGTCGGTCCGGCGATCGGCCGGTTGATGCTGGCAAAGGCGCCGCCATTTGCCTTGTTCCAGGTCCATACTTTCGGCGGGGTGTAGTCTGTCATGTCGGGCCTCGGGTTGGGGAGGAGAGAACGGGATTGAGCGGATCCATCTACAGCTAGGGCTGCGGAGGCGGAAGTTCAACTTGCGTTGAACTATTGTCAATGTTGGCGATGACGTTGGCCCTTCCTTCTCCCCTTGTGGGGCCCGAAGGGCGGGCGAGACCGTTGGCTCGCCCCGGGGGTGGCCTCGCGAAGCGAGGTCGGGGGTGTTCTAGGGAACGCCAACGCCTCACTCCGCTGGAACACCCCTCAACTGTCTCGGCGCTAACGCGCCGATCCACCGCCGGGGGCGAGCCACTTGTCTCGCCCCGTCCTTCGACCCCACAGGGGGAGAAGGAAGAACTAGCGATACGCACCTTGCACCATCCCCTCCAAGGCATACGTATAGAAGAAGCCGCCGGACATTCGCATCGCAGGACAAAATCATGGCCATCAATCCCAATCCGCGCTCCGTCGTTGCCGTGCGCGCCACCGTTCCCGAGGATGCTTTTACCGCCGGCGCGCTGGGCACGCTCAGGGAAGGCAGTGGTGTCGTCATCCGCAATGACGGGTTGGTGCTGACCATCGGCTATCTCATCACCGAGGCCGAGGAGGTCTGGCTGACCGCGCATGACGGCCGCGTCATCCCGGCGCACGCACTGGCCTATGATCAGGAGTCCGGCTTCGGCCTGGTCCAGGCGCTGGCGCCGACGGGGCTGCCGGCCGTGGCGCTGGGCGACGCCGGCAAGGCCCGGATCGGCGACGCGGTGGTGCTTGCCGACGGCGTCGGTCGGGCGGTCGAGGCCAAGATCGTCACCAAGCAGGAATTCGCCGGCTATTGGGAGTATCTGCTCGACGAGGCGATCTTCATCGCGCCGGCGCACCCGTCCTGGGGCGGCGCGCCGCTGTTCAGTGCCGATGGCGCGTTGCTCGGCATCGGTTCGCTGCGCCTGCAGATGAGCCGCGCCGGCGAGGTCGCCGATATCAACATGGTGGTGCCGATCGATCTGTTGCCGCCGATTCTCGACGATCTCTTGACGCGTGGCCAGGTGGCCAAGCCGCCGCGTCCGTGGCTCGGCGCGCTGTCGGCCGAAAGCGACGGCAAGGTGGTGGTGATGAGCGTGACCGAAGGCGGTCCGGCCGCTAAGGCCGGCCTGCGCCAGGGCGATGTCATCTCCGAGGTCCGCGACGGCGCGGTCGACGGGCTCGCCGATTTCTATCGCAAGCTGTGGGACAGCGGTTCGGCCGGCGCCGAGATCCCGATGCGGGTGGTGCGCGACGGCCGTGAGACCTGGCTGCGCGTCAAATCCGCCGACCGCGGCAGTTTCTTGAAGAAGCCGCAGTTGCAATAGGCCGGTGTCGGCCAGGCGATGCATCCAAGACTGCTCAAAACCTTCCTCGCGGTGGCGCGCAGCCGCAACATGACGCGCGCCGCCGAGGCGGTTCACCTCGCGCAATCGAGTGTCAGCGATCAGATCCAGGCGCTGGAGGCTGAGCTTGGTGCTGCCCTGTTCACACGCTCGAAGTCCGGCCTGGAGCTGACGCCGGCGGGACTCGCGCTGCAGCCGATCGCCGAAGAGCTGCTGCGGCTCGACGGCGAGGCGCGTGCCGCGGTGCTGGCGGCCGCCGGGCGCACCAGCGGGGCATTGACCATAGGCGCGCTGGAGACGATCGCCTCGGCCCGGCTGGCGCCCTGGCTGCCGGGATTCCAAGCCCGGCATCCCGATATCACCGTGCGGATGAAGGTGACCGACAGCGGCACACTGCGGCGCCTGCTGGAGGACGGCGACATCGACGTCGCCTTCTGCTTCGAGCGTCGCGACGGTGCGAAGGACGCCGATGCGCGCCTGGCCAGACGTGCGATAGGGGCCGAACCGCTGGTTCTGGTCGCGGCCCCGGGACAAGGCACCGCGCCGCGCGACTTGGCAGACCTTGCAGCGCTGCGCTTCGTGGTGACGGAGCCCGGATGCATCTACCGGCACATGTTCGACACTGCTTTTGCCGAGGCGGGTGTCGTGGCGCCAAGGCTTGCCTCCGAAGTCGGCAGCATCGGCGCCATTGCCCGGCTGGTGGCGGCGGGGGCTGGGTTGGGCCTCGTTCCGCGCCTTGCCGTCAGCGATGCGCTGGCGCGCGGTGACCTCGTCGAACTGCCTTGGCCCGGCCGGGCCCAGGCGGCACCGCTGACGATGGTCTGGCGACGCCGGCGCATCCAGCCGCCGGCGCTCCGGCGATTGCTCGCCGCCGCGCGCGACACGCTGGTGCCGGAACGCGTCGAGACGGGTTCAGAACTTGAATCGGGGGATAGCTCCAAAGCATTGTTTTCAAACAACTCCCTGTCGAAAGCCGCCACCGGCTAGACCAGCCGGTGCCCGCCTTCGACATGCAGCGTCGTGCCGGTGGTAAATCCGTTGCCGATGAGGAAGAAGAGAGCGTCGGCGATGTCTTCGGGTTGGCCGACCCTGCCGACCGGCAACCGCTCGGCCATCGCGGCAAGCATTTCGGCCTTGCGGTCACCCGCAACCTGCGCCCAGATCTCGGTGTCGACCCAGCCGGGCGAGACGGCGTTGACGCGGATCGGCGCGAGTTCGACGGCCAGCGCCCGCACCAGCCCTTCGAGCGCGGCGTTGACGGCGGCGACGACCGAGCCGCGCGCGGCCGGCCGGTAGGCGGCGATGCCGGAGACGAATGTCATCGAGCCGTTCGCGGCCAGCCGTGGCGCACCGTGCTTGGCAAGCAGCAATGGGCCGAAGAGTTTGCTGTCGACCGCGCGTTGCGCCGCCTTGAGGTCGAGCTCCGGCAGCAGCCTGTAGGCGCCTTCTATGTCGGCCGCCGTGCTGACGATGTGGTCGAGGCCGCCGATCTCGGCGAACAGCGCGGCGACCTGGTCTTCCCGGGCGATGTCGACGACGGCGACCTCCACGCCGGCGGGATTGCCAAGCCCCTCACGCGCCTGTCGCAGCCTCTGCTCACTACGCCCGGCGATGATGACTGTGGCACCGGCCTCGACGCAGCGCCTGGCCAGCGCCAGACCCATGCCGGAGCCGCCGCCGACGATCAGGATTTTCTGGTTTGAAAGGTTCATATCGCTCTGCCTTTGCTGGATTGGACAAGGGCAGGGGATTGGCAGGTCGGCGTGCCCGGAGGAAACGGAAGAAACCGATGGCACCATCGGAAATGCCGATGGTGCCGTGAACGAACGCGGTTTCGGTCAGCGCACCAGCGGACTATCCCAGACGGTGAACAGCAGTCCTTTCAGCTGGTCGAAGCGCTCCGGCCCGAGCTCGCTGCGCCACTCCTCCTCGATGTCGCGCAATATGTCGACCATTTTCCAGAAGGCGGCGTGGCCGCGTTCGGTGGCATGCACCACGCGCGCGCTGCCTTCGCCGTCGGAGCGGACGATATAGCCGTAATTTTCGAGGCTGCTGAGCAACTGGTTGATGGCCTGTTTGCTCATGCCGGCACGTTCGGCGATGGTGCCGGGGCGCGCGCCGTCCGGGCCGGGAAACTGCAGCACCGCCATATGCGGCAGGCGCAATTCGTCGAAACCGGCGGCGTTGAGTTCCTTGATCAGCCGGCGCTGGATCGCCTGTGCCGGCACGCGCAGCAGGGCGCCGATCAAAAGGTCTGTGGTCTTGGTCTGGAGAACTTCGGTGGAGGTGGCCATTGACGATCCGGTAAATTAAGTTTACTGATGACTAGTAAATGTAATTTACCGGAGGGGTTTGCGCAATGTCTGCCATGGATCTTCAGATCAACCCTGCCAATGAGATCATCGGCACCAAGGGGCTGTCGGTCCGCTTCCTGGTGTCGGGCGAAAATTCGAACGGCAGTGTCGCCGCTTTCGAGCTGATGGTGCCGGGCGCCCAGCGCCTGCCCGCGCCGGCGCACAGCCACGACCATTACGAGGAAACGATCTACGGCATCGATGGGGTTTTGACCTGGACCGTCGACGGCAAGCCGATCGAGGTTGGGCCGGGGGAGGCGCTATGCATTCCACGCGGCGCCGTCCACCGCTTCGACAACAATGGCACCCGGGATGCCAAGGCGTTGTGCGTCATCACGCCGGCGGCGATCGGTCCGGACTATTTTCGTGAGGCATTCGGCTTGCTCAACGCCGCTGCCGGCGGGCCGCCGGACAAGGCTGCGATGATGGAGATCATGCGCCGCCACGGCCTGACGCCGGCAATGCCGCCACCGGCCTGATGCCGGCCGCAGGGGCAGGGCGCCAGTTATTCCTGGCAAGCGGCGAAGGCGTCGCCTGAATTCCAGTCCTTGAAGGCAACGATCTGGCCTTCAGCCGACACGGTCTTGTGCTTGGTGCTGCCGTCCGGCTGCTGCTTCGAGCTGGTGCCCTTGCCGGTCAGCACATTGTAGTCACAGGCGCTGGCGACATTCTCCTGCAGGTAATCCACGGACTCATAGGCGAAGCCGGCAACGATGAAGGCGCCGTTGCGGTAGGCGATGGTCAGCGTCTGGTTGGTGCGCTCGCTGCCGATCTCCGGCGCCGGCAGATAGAATTTGATCGAGCCGTTGGGCAGCATCGTCAGCTCCGGCTCGGCGTCGGAGTTCTCGTAGCCCGGCCGGTCGTAGCCGTTCCAATCGCCACCGATCTGCTCGCGCACGATTTCGACGGGCTTGAGGTAATTGTGCTCGATATCCCTGAGGAAGAAATGGATGTCCATCGGGTCGCTCGGCCCGGTCTCGACCACCATGGCAAGGTCGGGAGCGCCGTCGCCGTTGAAGTCGCCGGTCACCGCGGTGATGATCTTGCGGGTTTCGACCGGTTCGGCGAGGGCGGTTGTGGGGAGCGCGAGGGCAAAGGCGAGGAGCAGAGATTTCATAGCGTGTTCCCCGAGTGCGGCACCCGCTGTGGTACAGCAGAGCGCGCGGAGGCGCCAGCGCTTCTCCTTCCCGCCGCAGGGAGAGAAGGGAGCGTTAGTCGCGCTCAGTACTCGCAAACACCACCAGGTTCCCGTCGGGATCGCGCATGCGCATGATCCAGAAATGGTCGGCTTCCTCGATCGGGCCGGGTTGAAGGCCGGCATTCACCAACCTCTGCCTTTCGGGCGCCAGCGGCAGCACGCCGAGCGTCAGGGTCGAGGTGCCGGCCTTGTCCTTGTCCTCGAAGAGCTGCACCTCGGCGCTGTCGGTGAACTGCCACTCGGCCAGCCCCGGCATGGGCCGGCGCAGCGGCGGCTTACCGAAGAGCTTTTCGTACCAGCCGATGCTGGCCTCGAGGTTGGAGCAGCTGACATGGGCGAAAATGGTCTCTATTGCCATCGGGACCCTCCATCGGGCGGTTGCACTCTTGCGGCAACGCGGCGATGGATAGTGTGTTCCCTACTTTGCGGCAGCGTGTCCCATTGCTGACGAAAACTGGCAGTGGACCAAGCCATGATGCCGGGAATCGCGGGATGACGGAGGCGAGATGACACTGACGCCAGCGACAACAATACAGAACCGGCGGGCCCGCTGATGGCGCCGGTCAAGGTCGATCCCGACAAGGTCCGGGAATTCCCCGACGCGGCGAGTTTTTATGCCTGGCTCGGCCAGCACCACGCCACGGAAAGCGAGGTGTGGATCAAGGTGCACAAGGTCGGGTCGGGACTGAAGTCGATCACGCCGAAAGAGGCCATCGACGTCGTGCTGTGCTTTGGCTGGATCGATGCGGTGCGCAAGGGGCTGGACGAGACCAGTTTTCTGCAGCGCTACACGCCGCGCGGCAAGAAAAGCATCTGGAGCAAGATCAACATCGACAATGTCGCGCGGCTCATCGAGGAGGGCCGCATGACCGGGCATGGGCTGAGCCAGGTCGAGGCCGCCAAGGCCGACGGGCGCTGGGCGCGCGCCTATGGCAGCGGCAAGGAGATGAAAATCCCTGACGATTTGCTGGCGGCGATCAACGCCGAGCCGGCGGCCAAGGCCATGCTGGAAAAGCTCAGCGCGCAAAACCGCTTCTCGCTCGCCTTCCGCACCCACAACATGAAGACCGAGGCTGGCCGCCGGAAGAAGATCGAGACCTTCGTGGCGATGCTGAAACGCGGCGAGACGATCTATCCGCAGGGCAAGAAGTAGGAGCCTTCGGACGCGGGAATGAGGGGCGATGGTTCGGCCTGCGAGGGGGCTGATGATGCCATCAAAATATCGCCGCGGACGGCCTGGACAAGAAAGTCGAGGACCGTCGTCACACGCAGCGGCACGTTCTTGCGCGAGGGGTAGACGACGTTGATCGGCAGGCGCGTCGGCGGAAAGTCCGGCATCAGCCTGACCAGCCTGCCTGCTTCGATGTCCGGCCCGGCCAGAATGTGGGAGAGCACCGCAAGCCCGGCTCCTGCCAATGCCGCGCGATGGACGGCCATCGAATTGTTGGCGACAAGGCGGGGCTCGATGCGCAGCACAACTTCATCCGCTCCACCGGAGAACGACCATGACCGGCCGTCGCCGCCACGACTGTAACAGATGCAGGCGTGATCCCTGATGTCTTGCGGCACTCGCGGCGTGCCGCGTCCCTCGAGATAGGCTGGCGAGGCCACGAGAAAGGCGGTTGTCCAGCCGATCCGGCGGCACATCAGGCTGCTGTCGCCGACCGGCCCGAGGCGCACCTCGAGATCGATTGCGTTGGCGACCAGGTCCGACGGCCCGTCGCGAAGGACGAGCTCGACTTGCAGGTCGGGATGGCGCTCCAACAACGTTGCCAGGCGGTCGCTGATGAAGAAGCCGAGCGGCGTCGGCAGGCTGAGCCTCACCTTCCCCGATACGGCTGCCGCTTCGGTGCAGCCGGCCTGGCCGAGCGCTTCGACGGCTTCGATGACACGCAGCGCCATCGGCAGCATCTGTTCGCCCTCCGCCGTCAGGGCGAGCGCGCTCGTGGTGCGATGCAGAAGGCGGGTCTTCAGATGCGCCTCCAGCGCGGAGACCTGCCGGGATACCGCCGGCTGTGTCAGATCAAGGTCGATGGCAGCCGCTGAGAAGGACTTTGTCTGCGCCACGCGCAGGAACGTTCGCAATGCCGATACGACATCCATCCTCGCCCTCATACTTTTCGACATAAGCCTTATGTCCGCATCCTAGGCCGGTGGCGCTTTACTGTCCAGAGATTATGGATATTAAATATCCTTAAGGACATCAAATATCCTCAAAAAAGGGAAAGCCATGACACAGCGCCTCAACGCCGCGCAGCAATCGCCTGAATTGTTCAAGAAGCTCATCGATCTCAGCATGGCCGAGACACGCGGCGCCATCGAAGAGAAGATCCGCGATCTGGTCCACATCCGGGCCTCGCAGATCAATGGCTGCGCCTTCTGCCTCGACATGCATGTCAAGGAAGCCAAAATCCACGGTGAGAGCGAGCTGCGGCTCCATCATGTCGCCGTCTGGCGGGAATCGACCCTTTTCATTCCCCGTGAACGTGCCGCCCTTGCCTGGACCGAAGCCGTCACCAAACTGCCCGAGAGTGGCATCCCGGACGAGCTCTACGAGCGCGTGCGCGGGCAGCTTTCGGAAAAGGAAATCTCCGACCTCACCTTCTCGGTCATGGCCATCAACGCCTGGAACCGTGTCAACGTCGCCTTCAGGACCGTGCCGGGCTCCGCGGACAAGGCTTATGGCCTCGACAAGGCCGGCCTGAACTAAACCTTTCCTCGGCCCATCAATCGAAGCGGCGCGACCCCAAACGGAGACATCTTATGAAAATCGTTATCATCGGAGGCACCGGTCTCATCGGTTCCAAGACCACCGAACGCCTGCGCAAGCAGGGCCACGAGGTGATCGCAGCCGCGCCGAATACCGGCGTCAACACCATCACCGGCGAAGGCCTGCGGGAAGCGCTCGAAGGCGCCGACGTCGTGATCGACCTCGCCAACTCACCCTCCTTCGAGGACAAGGCGGCGATGGACTTCTTCGAGACGTCGGGCCGCAACCTGCTCGCCGCGGACAAGGTCGCCGGCGTCAAGCACCATATCGCGCTCTCGGTTGTCGGAACCGAACGCCTGCAGGATTGCGGCTATTTCCGCGCCAAGCTCGCCCAGGAGAATCTGATCAAGGCTTCCGGCATTCCCTACACCATCGTGCATTCCACGCAGTTCATGGAATTCCTGGCCGGCATCGCCAAGTCGGGGACAGTTGGCGAGGCCGTGCATCTGTCGCCGGCCTATGTGCAGCCCATCGCATCCGACGATGTCGCCGATGTCATGGCCGGGGTCGCGCTCGCCGCGCCGATCAACGGCATGATCGAGATTTCGGGTCCGGAGCGCGTGCGCATGAGCGAGCTCGTTGCCCGCTACCTCAAGGCTGTCGGCGATCCCCGCGAGGTGGTGGCCGATCCGGAGGCGCTCTACTTCGGCGCGCGGCTCAACGACACGTCGCTCGTCTCCGACAACGATCCCCGCCTTGGCCGCATCACCTTCGAACAGTGGTTCGCCGCCTCGGCGCGGAAATGACCGGCAGGCGCGGCCATCGCTCAACCCACAGGAGTTTTCAAATGATCAAGTCAATCACTGCTGCTCTCGTCGTGACGGCAGCACTGGCCGGCCCGGCCGGAGCCACAGGGGCCCATCACGCGGGCGAGAAGGCGGCCAAGGTCACCCTCGTCTATGAGCATGAACTGCCGAATGTTCCGGGCAAAAGCATTAGGGGTATTCTGGTCGAGTATGGCCCCGGCGGCACCTCGCCGGCGCATACGCATCCAAGCTCCGCCTTCATCTACGCGACGGTCCTGGAAGGCTCCATCCGCAGCCAGGTCAATGACGGGCCGGTCAAGGTCTACAAGGCCGGCGAGAGCTTCTCGGAGATGCCGGGCGATCGCCACAGCGTGAGCGAGAACGGCAGCAAGACGAAGCCCGCAAAGCTGCTGGCGGTGTTCGTGGTCGATACCGCTCAGAAAGAACTGACCTATCCGGCCAAGAAGTAAACCGAGCAGGCCGGACGCCTTCCTGGCGTCCGGCAGTCCCCGTGAACCCGGATCACGGGGGTTCTATCCGCGACGAGAGGCCCGTCGCCCGTTGCGACCCGTCATGGTCATCCGGCGCGCTCCAGCACCCATTCGAAGCTGCTTTTCCAAAGGTCCGCCGGAATGTCGAGGGCCAGCGCTTCAGTGAGGTCGGAAAGCCTGACGGCGCGCAATTTTTCACGCCAGGCCTCATCGGCTTCCCACATGATGCGTGCCACCGGGCAAGGGCCGCTTTCGCAATAGCCCTGCGGGCGACACGGATTGTTCTCGCGGATATTGTTGCACACAAACGTCCGTGCCTTGCCCTCCACCGCCTCCACGATGTCGAGGAAGGTCAGTTCGGCCGGTGGCCGCGCCAACCGGTATCCACCTGACGGACCCAGCGTCGTGTCGACCAGTCCCGCCTGCGACAGGCTTTGCAGTGCCTTGGAGAGATACTCCTTGGGAAGGCCGTGGAACTCGGCAAGCGCTTTTGTGGAGAGATAGCGCCCCTCGGGCAGGCCGGCGAGAATGGCGCAGCAGTGCAGCGCCCATTCGACTTGGCTTTTCAGGATCATCCACGGATTCCGGCCGACCGAACTCTATTAAGGATATTAAATATCCCTATTCTGCCATGGTGTAAACAGACAGGTTCTGGCGGGTGGGATGAGCCAGCTCTCAGCCACCCGAATGCGGGTCGATGCTGTAGGGGTGGACAGGATAGCCCTCGCCGATGGCGCCGCGCACGCGGCCGGCCCAGGCGAGGAATGCCGGGTAGTCCGTTGGAGAAAAGCCGCAATCCCCGGCGCGGTGGCTGTAGGCATAGACGGCGATGTCGGCGATCGTGAGGTCGTTTCCGGTGAGGAACGGCGTCTCGCCAAGGCTGCGGTTCAGAGCGGCGAGCGTGCGTGCGCCGGCCTCGCGCTTGCCGGCAACCATGGCCTGGTTGCGCTCGAGCCGTCCGGTCAAGGTCCAGAAGCGCAGCGAGCCGATGACGGGCTCGACATTGTACTGTTCGAAGAACAGCCATTGCATGATTTTGGCGCGGCGGTAGCGATCCGCCGGCAGGAGCGGCGTGCCTTCGGCGAGGTAGGCGAGGATCGCATTGGATTCGGCGATGGCACTGCCGTCCTCGAGCTGGAGCACGGGAACGGCGCCTGCCGGGTTGAGTTTTTGGAACGCATCGGTGTGGCTCTCGCCCTCGAAAATCGAGACGATGCGGGTCTCGTAAGGGATCTCCAGCAGGCCGAGCAGGACCCGGACTTTCCAGCCATTTTGCGATGGCAGATAATCGTGAAGCGTGAGCATGGACCGTCCTCGTGATGGCTGGACGATCGCATGACGCGATGCCGGAAGACACCCGATTCCTGCGCAATCAATTCATGCATTCCATCGCGCAATGATTGCGATCTCCACCGCCTAATAAATCAATTCCGTCCGTGCCATCTTTCCCTGAGACGACATACAGAGGCATTCCCACATGACCACACATCCCAACAAAGTCGCCCTCGTCACCGGCGCCAATCGCGGCATCGGGCTGGAGACCGGCCGCCAGTTGGCGAAACTCGGCTTCACGGTGCTGCTTGGCGTGCGCGATGTCGCCAAGGGCGCGGCGGCGGCGAAAGGGCTCGAGGGCCATCTCGAGGCGATTGCGCTCGATGTCGCAGCGCCTGACGCAGCAGCGCAAGCCGCCGCTGAGGTCGAGCGCCGGTTCGGCCGGCTCGACGTGCTGATCAACAATGCCGCCATCCACTACGACACCGGTTCGCGCGCCTCGCGGCCCGACTGGACAGTCATCCGCGAGGCGTTCGAGACCAATGTCTTCGGCGCCTGGCGGGTGGCGGCGGCTTTCGCGCCGCTGCTCAGGGCGGGCGGTCACGGCCGGCTGGTCAATGTCTCCTCCGAAGGCGGTTCGCTGGCCTCGATGGGGGCAGGCGCCCCGGCCTATTCGACCTCGAAGGCGACGCTCAATGCGCTGACCTGCGTGCTGGCGGCGGAACTGCGCGGCTCCGGCGTGCTGGTCAACGCCATCTGCCCGGGATGGGTCGCCACCGATATGGGCGGGCCGGGCGGACGCCCGGTGGCGCAAGGGGCGGCCGGGATCGTGTGGGCCGCGACCTTGCCGGATGATGGCCCGACCGGCGGCTTTTTCCGCGACGGCAAAAGACTGCCGTGGTGAGTGTGGCAGTTCAGCAGGAGGCGAGGATGAAAATAGGAATTCTGGGCGCCGGCATGATCGGCGGCACGGTCGGACGGCTGTGGGCTGAGGCCGGACATGAGGTGACCTTTGGCGTACGGCATCCCGAGCGGCTGCGCTCGATGCTTTCCGGCCTTGGCGGCAAGGCCGTGGCGGGCTCGGCCATCGATGCCGTCGCGGGCGAGGATGTCGTGCTGGCCGCCATCCCGTTTCGGGCCTGGCCTGGTGTCGCGGCCGAGATCGCGGCAGCGCTCGGCGACAAGGTGCTGCTCGACGCCACCGTGCCCGACCCGCCGCGCGACGGCGCGGCCTCCGGCGACGCAGGGCTGGCCCGTAAGGACGGCGTGGCTTTTGCCGTCGCGCGCCTGCTGCCGCGCGCGAAACTGGTTCGCGCCTTCAGCACGGTGATGTGGACGACGCTGCAATCGCAGGCGCACCGCGTTGGCGACAGGATCGGCATCCCGCTTGCCGGAGATGACGAAGAGGCTGTTGCCTTGGCGGTGCGGCTGGTGAGCGACGCCGGCTTCGATCCGGTCGTGGTCGGGCCGCTGTCGCAGGCCAGGCGCTTCGATCCTGGCACCTCAGTCTTCGACAGCGGCATGAGCGGGCGGGAGGTTCGGGCGGCGCTCGGCGAGGCTTGAGGCGTTCACGATCTGAATCGTGGAATTGCTGTATGCGCCTGTTTTCGCGCACTTTCAGCTAGGTAGTCTCGCCATTTGCACACAGAAAAAGCCGCCCTCGCTTTCTAGCGAGTGGCGGCCTTTTCCCGGGAGGAAGTCAGAAAGAAAGTTAGCGATCAAGCCGCCTTGGCGTGCTTGTGACCGTGCTTCTTGTGGGTGCGCTTGTGGTGGTGCTTCTTGGCGACGTGCTTGTGGCCGTGCCTCTTGCCCGCGTGCCGGTGAGCGTGCTTGCGCACATGCCCGTGGTGCTTCTTGTGGTACCGGTGACGCTTGTGCGCGGCCGCCTTGACCGGCGTCTTCGCCGCGTCCACGGCAGCGGGAGCCGCCGGAGCGGTCGCGGGGGCGGTCGTCGTCGCCGGAGCGGTCGTGGTGGTGGTCGTGGCCGCCGCATTGGCGGTGCCGATAACCGGCATTGCCAGACCGAGAGCGATGGCCAGGCCGAGGGCGGAGAGGAAGGGCTTGTTCATGATGGGCTTTCCTTTGATGGCTGCTGTCACTGGTCGAGGTCGACCGGTGTCACGCCGAGAAGTTTCAGGGCGTTGGCGTAAGTCCGGATGCCTTGCGCCTGCTTGCGCTCGGCACAGAACCGGTTTGCCTTGTCCTGCAGTGCCGTTGCCTGCGCGATCTGGCTTGCACTGGCACCGGGTTCGGCTTTGGTCTGGATGGCTCCGTCGAGTTGAAGACCGAGCCGGCTGCAATATTCGCTCCGGGTAACCGCCGCCTGTGCACCCGACTGTGCGATCGCAAGCATGGCAAGCGAAATGCCGGTTACGGCAGCCATCCATCCGGTCGAACGTCGTTGCATTGTCGGGACCATCCCTCTGCGTTGTGTGGCGACCGCCGTTCGGTTGCTACAGGAATGGTTATCGCAGACGATCTTTTCGCCAGTTTTTCCGGGATGTTGAATCTTGTTTCTGGAGTGTTTCTGGGCGGGTTTTTCCTTCTCCCCCTGTGGGAGAAGGTGGATCGGCGCGCTAGCGCCGAGACGGTTGAGGGGTGGGTGACGGAGTGCTGTCGGCGCCAAGCTGGAGCACCCCTCATCCGACCTCGCCGCCTGCTGCGGCGCTTGGGCCTCTTCCCCCGACAGACGCATTCGCGTAAGGCGCCGGGCAAATCCTTTCAGCGCAGGCCCAGTCCGGAAACCGCATGATCAGACTTGAAAGCATCAGCAAGCAGAACGGCCGTCAGCTTGTCTTCATCGAGGCGTCGGCTTCCCTGCAGAAGGGCGAGAAGGTCGGCCTTGTCGGGCCGAACGGCGCCGGCAAGACGACTTTGTTTCGCATGATCACCAGCCAGGAGCAGCCCGACGAAGGCCAGGTCCAGGTCGATCGTGGCGTCACCATCGGCTATTTCAGCCAGGATGTCGGCGACATGGCGGGCCATAGCGCTGTCGCCGAAGTGATGAACGGCGCTGGGCCGGTGAGCGATGTGGCGGCCGAGATGGCGGAACTGGAGGCGGCGATGGCCGATCCCGACCAGGCCGACCGGATGGACGAGATCATCGAGAAATATGGCGAGGCGCAGCATCGCTTCGAGGAACTCGACGGCTATGCGCTGGACGGCCGGGCGCGTGAGGTGCTCGATGGTCTCGGCTTCAGCCAGGAGATGATGGACGGCGATGTCGGCAAGCTGTCGGGCGGCTGGAAGATGCGCGTGGCGCTGGCCCGCATCCTTCTGATGCGGCCCGATGTCATGCTGCTCGACGAACCGTCCAACCATCTCGATTTGGAAAGCCTGATCTGGCTGGAGCAGTTTTTGAAGGGCTATGACGGCGCGCTGCTGATGACGTCGCACGACCGCGAGTTCATGAACCGCATCGTCAACAAGATCGTCGAGATCGATGCCGGTTCGCTCACCGCCTATTCCGGCAATTACGAATTCTACCAGCAGCAGCGGGCGATCGCCGACAAGCAGCAGCAGGCGCAGTTCGAGCGCCAGCAGGCGATGCTGGCCAAGGAGATCGCCTTCATCGAGCGCTTCAAGGCGCGCGCGTCGCATGCGGCCCAGGTGCAGAGCCGGGTGAAGAAGCTCGACAAGATCGACCGCGTCGAGCCGCCCAAGCGCCGCCAGATCGTGAATTTCGAGTTCCAGCCGGCGCCGCGCTGCGGCGAGGATGTCGTGACCTTGAAGAACGTGCACAAGGCCTATGGCAGTCGCAGCATCTATGAGGGGCTCGACTTCCAGGTCCGCCGCCGCGAGCGCTGGTGCATCATGGGCGTCAACGGCGCCGGCAAGTCGACACTGCTCAAGCTGGTGGCGGGCGCGTCCGATCCCGATACCGGCACGGTGGCGCGGGGACCGAGCGTGAAAATGGGCTATTTCGCCCAGCACGCCATGGAGCTGCTCGAAGGCGAGCGCACCGTGTTCCAGACGCTGGAAGACAATTTCCCGCAGGCCGGCCAGGCGCCGCTTCGGGCACTTGCCGGCTGCTTCGGCTTTTCCGGCGACGAGATCGAGAAGAAATGCCGGGTGCTGTCAGGCGGCGAGAAGGCGCGGCTGGTGATGGCGCTGATGCTGTTCGACCCGCCCAACCTCCTGGTGCTGGACGAGCCGACCAACCACCTCGACATCGCCACCAAGCAGATGCTGATCGAGGCGCTGTCGCAATATGAAGGCACCATGCTGTTCGTCTCGCACGACCGGCATTTCCTGGCGGCACTGTCGAACCGCGTGCTGGAACTGACGCCCGAAGGCATCCACACCTATGGCGGCGGCTATACGGAATATGTCGAGCGCACGGGGCAGGAAGCGCCGGGGCTGAGGAGCTGACAACAAGGGCGGTCGTCGAGCTGACGCCGCCCTCTTTGGTGTCCAGCGTGCCCCCGAAAGGGCGGAGGCCATTACTTCAGCGAGATGGCAAAGCCGCTGAGATCGGCGTTGACCTGCAGGCCAACCTGCTTGCCGGTGAGTTCGAGCTGGGCACCCTTGTCGTTTGTCATGACGATTACCTGGGCGCCCTTGCCGATCGTGCCGCCGCCACCCGCCGCGCCATAGACCCCCGTCACATCGCGGGCGCGCCTGATATGGCGCACCGTGCCGTGGAAATAGGTCTTGGAAACGCCGAAGGCGAGGCCGCCCGAAACGGCGCCGATGGAGATCGGATAAGACTTACCGTGGAAGGTGAACGTGCCTTCGCCGCCGGAGCCGCCGACGAAGAAGGCCGCCTTGTAAACGGCGAAACGGATCGTGCCGCTGTCGGCGTGTGCTGCGCTGGCAAAGCCAATGCCGGCAGTGGCGATGGCGGCAACCGCGATGGAACGAAAACTGGACGAAATCTTCATATGAGAACTCCTCAAGGTCGCCGCGTGCCCAACCGGCTGGGCGTGTCAGCGCTGTGTCAAAGTTACAACTGAACAGTCTCGCCTGTCATTTGGTTCCCGGCACACAGCCCGAATCTGGCTTCGGGAAGATCGACATGAAGCGAGGCCTATGGCAAGCGCAGGGGCGGGACATCGCGGATACGTGATTGGCATGGCGGGGACGCCGGCCAGGTCTGCGGAGACCGGGAAGGGCTTCAGAGATGAGAATTGCGATGCGCATTGCAATGTCCGCATTGGCCGCGACGGTGGCGGGATGCGCGACCTCTCCGGTCGACTACGGCGCGTCGCTTTCGCCACAGGACCCGAAGTGGGCGTCGCCGCAATGCCAGCAGGCCCGGGCGGCGGCTGCCGACTATGCGGTTCGCGAGAAACAGCATCCGGGCTGGGAATTCGCGGCACTTGGCCCGTATGGGCTGGGCATCATAGCGGCCACCAAGGAGGCCGAGCAGAAGCATCGGAAGTTTTACGCCCGCAACGTGCACCTGCAATGCTCGAGCCTGCCGCTGCCCAAGGAATTGCAGGGCGATTTGAGCCCGGCGGGCGCAAAGGCGAAATATCCATAGCCGTCTCGCCGGGGCAAGGAAGCGGCTGTTGACGGCGCTCGTCCTCACCGTTGCGGACTTCTGGTCAACCTGCAACCATATCGTCATGGAAAAACCTGCCGCGCCATGGCCTTTGCTGCAAATCGCGATCGAGGCGAAATCGAGAGCCGACGAGGGGAAGCTGCGTATCGCCCTGTCGAGGCTGGCGGACGAGGATCCCTGGCTCCACGTCAAGTGGGACGAGGATCCGGTCAGACGATCGTCGCCGCCATGGGCGAAGTTGAACTCGAGGGCATCATCGACCGCGTGCGCCGCGAGTTCAATCTTGCGGTGAATGTCGGCGCCCCGCAGGTGGCCTATCGCGAGACGATCACCCGCAGCCATCAGCAGGACTACACCCACAAGAAGCTGTTCGCCGGCACGGGTCAGTTCGCCCGCGTCAAGATCATGTTCGAGCCGAACGCGTACAATCCGGACTTGGTGTTCGCGTCCAGGATCGTCGGCGGTGCGATCCCGGACGAGTATGTGGCGGGGGTCGAAAAGGGGCTGCGCAGCGCCCTGTCGGCGGGGCCGTTCGCGGGCTTTCCGATGATCGGCGTCAAGGCGATGCTGGTGGACTGCGCCTGGCACGAGACCGACTCCTCGGCCCTGGCTTTCGAGGTTGCCGGCCGCGCCTGCTTTCGCGAAGCCGCGCCGCGCCTCGGCATACAACTGCTCGAGCCGATCATGAAGGTCGAGGTGGTGACGCCGGCAGACTATGCCGGCAGCATCACCGGCGAACTGAAGAGCCGTCGTGGCCGGATCGGGGACCAGGAAGCTCGCTACAGTGCAGTCGTCATCAACGCGATGGTGCCGCTCGTAAACATGTTCAAACTGGAGGACATACTCCGGTCGCGTTCGAACGGGCAGGCGCGCTTGAGCGCCTCCTATGCCCGATACGTTCCCGTTCCAGGGCCTGACGGCCGCGATCCGCCGCCCGCAGCGGCCGCGTTCGCCTGACGCCCGCTCACCGCCGCTGTGGTCGCGCCGAAGCGCTCAAGTTGCTGTCAGCTCAGCCTTATGATGGGGCGTTGAAGACGAATTGCGCGGCGAAGGCCCTGGCATAAGCGGGCCGCGCTTCCCCGCGCGCCACATAGGCAGCCAGGTTTTTATATTCGTCCAGAATGCCCGACATTCTCAGGCGCAGCAGCACCGATACCATCAACAGATCGCCCGCGCTGAACGCACCATCAAGCCATTCTGCGGCGCCCAGATAGGCCGAGAGCTTGCCCAGCACTGCCCGAACACGGTCTTTCACCAGCGGCAGGCGCTCCTCGGCCCAGGACCTGCCGGCTTCGAATATTCTTGCCGTCGTCAACTCGAGGATCGGCGGCTCCACGGTGTTGAGCGCGGCAAACATCCAGGTGATCGCGCGGGCGCGGGCATCGCGATCCCTGGGCAGCAGGCCGGCATGCTGCTCGGCAAGATGAAAGACGATCGAGCCGGTCTCGAACAGGCACAGAGAGCCTTCCTCATAGGTGGGGATCTGGCCGAAGGGATGGATGGCCAGATGGCCAGGCGCCTTCATCCCGGCAAAGGAAACAAGCCGAACCTCATAAGGCTGCCCCACCTCTTCGAGCGCCCAGCGAACGCGCGTATCGCGCGCCAGTCCCTTGCCGCCATCGGGGGATCGTTCAAAGGCTGTGATGGTGGGGGGCATTGGCAGGCTCCGGGTGGTTGGTGGGGTGTGTCTGTGTTTTGCATCCAGAGGACGAACGGCGGGCGTCATACCCGACACCCTACCTTGTTTTTCAGTCACGGGAGGGTAGGGGCGGCGCCGAAGCTGCCCGATCTCCCCCCTCGTGGGCAGGGCGATCGCATATCGCGGCGCCAGCCCCCACTCCGGCCGCTTCGAGGCCACCTCTCCCCATGTATCCGGTTCAAACTGTTACCCATCTATCCGGTTCGGACAGGCGCCCTTCCTCTCCCTCCGGAGGGGAGAGGTGGCGCTGCGAAGCAGCGACGGAGTGGGGGAAGGCGGTTCTCAAAGTCACTGCCGCTAACAACTCGCCACGGAGCCTCAATCTGGCGAGGCATCGCCCCGGCTTGAAGTAACGATGGCCGAGCCAGGTCGACCCCACACTCCGTCGAGCTTCGCTCGACACCTCTCCCCCGATCGACGGGGGAGAGGAAGGGCGCGAGTTCGCCGCCCTTGGCGTCTTTCCTTTCCCTCCAGAGGGACCCACAAGGGGGAGATCACAGCGTCGCCGCCTCGCCTAACCACTTCGACGCGGCCTGAGCAGCCTCCTCAAGATCAGGCTCAGCATCGGCAGCCCAGGCGACGAAGCCATCCGGGCGCACGAGCAGGGCGCCCAGGCCGAGCCGCTCCCTGGCATTCTCGGCGACATAGCTGATCCGGCCGCGCCAGCGGCTGGCCAGCGCTTGCAGGGGAGGGTGGGCATCGAAGTCCAACAGCAGGCCTTGCCCGGTCCTCAAGCGTTCGCCGAGCCTCGTCCCGTCGGCCAGCTCGAAATCGGGCGCGCTGCGGCCGACCAGTGGGTGGCTGCCGCCAAGATCGTAGCGCAGCGACACGCCCCAGACGCGCTCGGCGAAATAGGTCGCGCCGTCGCCTGTGGCGATGAGATCGCGGATGATGGCTTCGAGCGCGCGCGAACTGCGGCTTGGCCGCATCAGCGCGACCTGGGCGCGCGACCAGTCGAGAACCTGCGCCCCCACCGGATGCCGCTCAGCGAAATAGCTGTCGAGCAGGCCGGCCGGCGCGTCGCCGCGAATGGTGGCGGCAAGCTTCCAGCCGAGGTTCATCGCGTCGCCGAGCCCGAGATTGAGCCCCTGGCCGCCGAGCGGTGAATGGATGTGGGCGGCGTCGCCGGCAAGCAGCACCCGCTTGTTGCGGTAGGTGGTCGCCTGGTAGGCGCGATCGGTCCAGGTCGTGGCGAGGCGCAGCGCCGCCAAGGTGACGTCCGCGCCCGACACGCGGCGCAACACCGCCTGCACATGCTCCAGCGTGATCGGCTCTGTCCGGTGGAAAGCGGCCCCGTCGAACTCGACCATCGCGATCGTGCCTGGCCGGGAGTAGGTGTACATGCCCGTCGGCGTGTAGTGGCGGCCGAGGCTGAGTGTGTCCGGATCGGCGATTTCGACTTCGACGGAATAGCCGGTGAATTCGGCATCGGTGCCGGTGAAGGCAAAGCCGCCAAGCTTGCGAACCGTGCTGCGGCCGCCATCGCAACCGATGAGCCAGCTTGCGTGAAAGGTCTCGCCACCGGCGCGGATGGTCACGCCTTCGTCCGACTGGGTGAAGCCGTCGACGCCGAGGCTGCGCCTGATCTCGACGCCCATCGCGGTCGCGCGGGTGGCGAGCATGGTTTCCAACTGCTCCATCTCGACCGCCATGCTGTTACCCGCCGGGTCTGGCAGGCGATAGGGCCATTTCGAGCTGTCGACGGCGTCGAGGTGGAACTGGATGCCGGCGAAATGGCCGCCGGGGCGGCGCGGCTGCTGCATCCAGTGCGCGGCGGCCAATTTGCCGCCCGAGCCATCGTTGGCAGGCGGCGCAATGTCGTCCAGCAGGCCGCGGCGGTGGAAGGCCTCGATGGTGGGCACGTTAAGGCCGCGCATGCCGAAGGGAAGCCGCTTCAATGGCGAGTTGGGGCTCTCGGCCTGCTCCAGCACCAACACAGAGAGGCCTGCCAGGCGCAGCTCGCAGGCGAGAAACAGGCCGACCGGACCGGCACCGGCAATTACGACATCATAGGGGATCGGGTTGGGCATGAACTACTCCTTGGTCGATGTGTTCGACCGGAGCGTTCCTCGAGTTGAGAGCCACACGGACGAACGATTGGGCGCTCAACAGCGTCCGATGTTCGTCGTGGGGATCTCGTGCACGAAGCCAAAGACCAGAGCTCTCGTTACCGAGAGGAGTTGGGCTTACCAAACCAACTCTGCCTTTTCCGACAGCGGCTATATAGCGATGTGGCGATTGGTCTGCAACAGGGTGAGGTGGCGACCAAGGGCAACGCCAGGGGCAGGGCCAACTACCCCGCGGCCAGCCATTTGCGCGACTGGGCGAAGGCCTTGAAGGCCTTGGCCTCCATGGGCCGGCCAAAAAGGTAGCCTTGCAAGATATCGCAGCCAAGTTCCTTGAGGATACGCGCGTGCTCCATCGTCTCGACGCCCTCGGCAACCACTTCGATGCCGAGCGATTTGCCGATCTCGATGATCGACGCCACAAGGTGCCGTTGCGCCATTGAACCGGCAATGGGTGTGATCAGTTGACGGTCGATCTTGAGGCGACGCGGCCGCAGCTTGAGCAGCGAGACGATCGAGGCGTGGCCGGTGCCGAAATCGTCGATCTCGATGTCTATGCCGAGCTCCTTGATGTGGTCGATATTCCAGGTGACCAGATCGTCGTTTTCATCGAGGAAGATGGACTCCACCAGCTCGAACGACACGGTTCCCGCCTTGATGGCGAGCTTGCGCAGGCCCTCGATCAGGTCCTTATCCTCCAGCCGCCTGGCAGAGACGTTGACCGACACGCGCGGGATGTTGAGATGACTGCGCGACCAGCGCTCGAAATTCTCCAGCGCGTGTTTGAGGACGATGCGGTCGATCAGCGCCACGACGTTGAGTTCGTCGGCCACCTTGAGGTAGGCGTCGGGGGCCAGGATACCCCTTCGCGGATGCTTCCAGCGCGACAACGCCTCGACGCCGACGATCTCAAGCGTGCTCGCGTCGAACTGCGGCTGATAGTAGGCGATGAATTCGTGCCGCTCCAGCCCGCCGAGAATCTCGTCGGCGATCTGCTTGGTCCGCACGATCTCGCTCTGCAATTCCTCGTTGAAGAATTCGAAGCGGTTGCGGCCACGACTTTTCGCCCGATAAAGCGCGAGATCGGCGTTGACCAGCAACTGCTTCACGTCGACGCCGCTGTTGGCGGCAATGCCGATGCTGACCCCGAAGCGGCACGGATGGCCGCGATAATCGACAGGCTGGCGCATCTCCTCGATGATGCGGTCGGCAAGTGCCGAGAGCTCGTCGTCATCAAGCCCATGGCTGACCAAAACGAACTCGTCGCCGCCGATGCGCGCAACGAAATCGTCACGGCTGGCATTGGCCTTGATGACCCTGGAGGCATGCATCAGCATGGCATCGCCCGCGGCGTGGCCGAGCGTGTCGTTGATCTGCTTGAAGCGATCGAGGTCCAGGTGCAGCAGTGCCGTGCGCCGGTCCGGTTCGCCGTTTTCGGCCAGCAGTTCATCGAGATAGCGGCGGTTGGGCAGGCCGGTCAGCGAATCGTGCAGCGCCGCATACTCGATATGCGCCTTGGCGAGATTGAGCTCGGCGTTCTTCGATTCTGTCAACTGGCGCTCGCGAATGAGGTTTTCGTTGAGCAGCACGTCGCTGGTCACGTCCCACTCGGCGCCGATCAACTTGGGTGTGCCGCCTATGTCCTGGAAGTAGGTTGCGCGCGTGCGCACATGGCGGACGGTGCCGTCGGGGCGCAGGAGCCGGTATTGTGAGGAATAGGGGCCTTTACTGGCCGAGGCCGAATCAAAGTCCTGTCTTGCCCGCCCGAGATCTTCAGGATGGATCGTCTGCGCCCAGTCATCATAGCCGCGCGGCTTGCCGTCGGCTGACTTGCCGTAGATCTCGTTGACGCGGTCATCCCACACCATTTCGTTGCTGGTGAGGTCGTGTTCCCAAACGCCGATGCCGGAGGCTTCAAGCGCCAGCTCCAGGCGCCCGGACAGGCGCCTCAGCTCGGCGTAGTTTTTCTGCCTTTCGCCGAATAGCCGGCCGGCCACCATGATCGGCAGCACCACCAGCGCTCCGGCGAGCAACATCAGCGACCGCAAGGTCCACTCGTTCTTCGGAGCCGCCGACCAGCCGCCCTTGGGAATGGCCGAAATCTGCCAGGAGCCTGATGGCAACTGCACGTCGGCCGATACCGGATTTCCGGCGACGACCTGGTCGCCGCCGAAAAAGCGGTCGCCGCCGCCGCCCAGCGCATCCTTGCCTGTGAGCGCGACATCGATATCGAGATCCTGATCGGTCAGCCCGCTCGCCGCGTAGAGCCGATCGACATCGACCACCGCCGAGACGATGCCCCAGAAGCGATCGCCGCCGCCGGCGGTCGGCACAAAGACCGGAATGCGGCCGATGAAGCCGCGCCCGCCTTGGGCAAGGTCGACCGGGCCGGCAAACACCAGCACCCGCTGGTCGCGCGCCCGGAGCGCTGCCGTGCGCTGCGCTTCGTTCTTGCGGTAATCGAGCCCGATCGCCTTCTCGTTGCCCTGTATCGGATACATCAACGAGATGACGAGGTCGGGCGCGCCGGCAATGTTGCGCAATTGCGATTTCTGTTCGAACAGATTGCGGGCAAGCGAGGCAAATCTTTGCTGGCCCATATAGGGTTCGGTATCGATGGCCGAAACCAACCCCTGCACAAGCTGAAGATTGCCGTTTATATTGCCTTCGAGCTTGGCGCGAATGATGTTGACCTTGGCCAGCACGTCGGCACGGGCCAGTTGATCGGAGACCCTGCTGTTCTGCTGGTCGGCAACGACGGCGCAGACCAGAAGCACGACAAAAGCGATCGCCGCCGGCAAGTTGGCGGTAGAAAAAATGGCCCGGCTCGTGCGGCCAAGACTGAATCTTGTTGTGGTCAATTCGACCCGGGTAGCTGTCCTGAACAATAGCTCATCGGTCCAGCTTAGTAGCAAACGCTTAAATTTGCCCTTCCAGGCTGGCAGGAAGTTTCAGCATTAGCCTACGCGGGGCATTTCAACTTGCCGGGCGGAGCAGTGCCTAAACGACCGGCGTCGCCGGTGCTTCCGGACGCGTCGGGGCCAGATACTCGACGAAGCGCCAATGTGGGGGCTGGCTTTGCCGAGTCGGGATAAACCGCTTCGCATTCTTCCGATATCGATGACGCTCGAAGCGATCATGCCGGCAATCCCGCCATCCGCATCGCGTCGGTCACCTCGCCGACAATCTCGGGCGCCAGCCCCACCGCCGCTGACCAGCGGCCAATCGTAAAATGCGGATCGAGCGCCAACATCCGCGCTCCCGCCGCCTTGGCCTCGTCGAGCCGGCCGAGCCTGGCAAGCGGTGCGGCCAGCCATCCGTGCAGGATGCTGAAGCCGGGGTTCATCTCCACCGCCCGCCGGCCTGCGGCGACAGCCTGCTCATGCCGGCCGGCGAGGAAATTGCCGAAGCCGATCATGCCTTGCGGCACGCAGTTCATGGCGTCCAACGGGCTCAGCCGCAACGCCTGCTCGCACCAGTCGATGGCGCGGGCCGCGTCGCCGCCATAGGCCACTGGCACGCAGCCGAACGTGTAGACGAAGGCGCAGGAGGCGCTGAGCGCCAGCGCCTGCGAAAACGCCTCGTCGGCCAGCCTGCGGTCATGCTCGACCAGGCCGATGGTGAAGCCGGCCAGCGCCAGCGCCATGGCGTCGCCCGAGCCGTGCTCGATGGCGGCATGGGCATGGCGGGACGCCTTCTCGCGGTGGTCCGCCAGCATGCCCCCGCGGATGAAAAGGGTTTGATGCGCCCAGGCGGCAAAGCCGTGGACGAGCGCATAACTCGGCTCGATGGCCAGCGCCTGGTCGAGCAGCGGCAGGCCTTTGGCGGCGCCTTGCGGCATGAAGGTGTACACGTCGGGCAGCGCGCGCAGAAAAAGATCGTAGGCGTCGAGACTGTTCGGGCGCTGGCGCTTGACGCGTTCGATCTCGGCCCGGCGCAGATTGGGCTCGATGGCCGCGACCACGCTGATGGTGATCTCGTCCTGCAGCGCGAACACATCGGTCAGCTCGCGGTCGTAGCGCTCGGCCCAGAGATGGCTGCCGTCTTCGGCGTCGACGAGCTGGCCGGTGATGCGCACCCGGCTGCCCACCTTGCGCACTGAGCCTTCCAGCACGTAGCGCACGCCGAGTTCGCGCCCGACCTGCTTCACGTCGACCGCGCGGCCTTTGTAGGTGAAGCTTGAATTCCGCGCGATCACGAACAGCCAGCGGATGCGCGACAGGCCGGTGATGATGTCCTCGACCATGCCGTCGGCGAAATAGTCCTGATCGGCATCACCGCTCAGGTTGACGAAGGGCAGCACGGCGATGGAAGGGCGGGCGGGAATGCCCAGCCCCGGCTTCGCCTGCTCGACCGGTGCGATGGCCTCGGCGCCGGCCTCCTCGCGCACGGTGCCGACGAAGCGAAAGCCCCGGCGCGGGAAGGTGCGGACGAGGCGCTGCTGCTCGCCATTGTCCCGCAGGGCGCCGCGCGCGGCGTTGACGCGGCTGGCCAGCGTCGCATCCGAGACGATGCGTCCCTGCCAGACCGCATCGACCAGATCGTCCTTGCTGACCACACGCTCGCGATTGCGGATCAGATATTGCAGGAGGTCGAACACCTGCGGCTCGACGGAAATCAGGTCATTGCCGCGACGCAGTTCGCGCCGGTCGCCGTCCAGGGCGAAATCCTCGAAAAGATACGGCAAATTGCTGGCTCCGGAACGCGGCTTATAACGGCACTGGACACTGTAGCCGTGTCGTGGCCGCAAAATCAAAGCCATCTCAAGGGAAAATCAAGCGGTCCTGAAGGTCGCCTCAAAGCGGGCGCGGCGGCCGCGTCGCATAGTCCTCCTGCAACCAACGCAAACAACACTTTGAAACGGAGAACTCAAATGTCGAACAATGCAGCAAATTCCGTCGTCCTCGTGCATGGCGGCTTCGTCGATGGCTCCGGCTGGGAAGGCGTCTACCACCAGCTCAAGAAGGACGGCTACGACGTCACCATCGTTCAGAACCCGACCACCTCGCTCGCCGACGATGTCGCGGTGACCAAGCGCGCCATCGCAGAGGCGAAGGGCGATGTCATCCTGGTCGGCCACTCCTATGGCGGCGTCGTGGTGTCGGAAGCCGGCACCGACCCCAAAGTGGCTGCTGTCGTCTATATCGCGGCTTTCGCGGCGGATGCCGGCGAGTCGGTCTCGACCCTGATCGCCAACCCGCCTCCCGGCGCTTCCGTGCCGCCGATCCTGCCGCCCGTCGACGGCTTCCTGATGCTCGACAAGGCCAAGTTCGCCGCTGCCTTCGCCGCCGATGTGCGTCCCTCGCTCGCTGCCTTCATGGCGGACTCGCAGGTTCCGTGGGGCATTCCGGCGCTCGAAGGTAAGGTCACCAAGCCGGCCTGGAGGGTGAAGCCGAGCTGGTATCTCGTCGCCACCGACGATCATATGATCCCGCCGCCGGCACAGCGCCAGATGGCGACCCGGGCCGGCGCGACAACGGTCGAAGTGCCCGGCAGCCACGCGGTCTATGTCTCCGATCCCTCGGCTGTCGCCAAGATCATCGAACAGGCGGCGACGAGCGTCGGCAAGAAGTGAAGCGAGCCTGCCTCTGCTTTGAAGGACAGCCCGGACGTTGGTGCGTCCGGGCATTTGCTGTTTTGACCCGGAGACACTCTTCAGTTTAGCTTTAGGAAATGAAACTGGTATCCATATTTGGCTGCGAAGTTGAGTGGATAATAGATAGAATAATAGGTTGCGGGTTGGGCAAATGGATTTGATCAGTGACTAAGCGCGAGGATGATGGCCACAATGAGCATATGCGGACTTATCGCGGATATTTGAGGAGTCTAAATCGGCCCTTGGCGGAGGAATACATACGCCAGCAAAGGCCGAATGTATCCACAGCCATCGATGCGTTGGCCAAAGCTGTCCCCGTCGCTCAGGCTATTGCACAGCTTCACGAAGCAATTCGCCGTTCACCCGCGAGAAATTTCTGGCCGGTAATCCGCGAGACCAAGGGTGTGCTTCTCGTTCGACCGACTGACTCGGACCAAGATTGCCCTTGGCCGTGGAGGCGAACAAAAAGTGGCAATATGAGCTGCAAACTGCCCGGCCATCTTCTGTTCTCACCTTGGCCACCAAATTTCCATCGCATGCTCCTGAGTTGCATGGGCGGACTTCAGCGAGTGATGGCCGATATCGATGACCTGGAAAGCAAGAGTGATTTTTCGATCACGTTCCTCCCTTATAGAATTTGGTCAGCAATGCTGCGACCAAAATTCCTCATTCCCGAGATCCAACTGTTTCAAAGGTTTGCCGTGCCGGACAGCATAGCGGCCCTGGATAGGTGGTCCAATGAACCCCAGCGTGGTTCGAATATTGCGCTACGGATTTCGCAAGGAGCGCTGGTCTACAACGACGGGTCAGATCGTTGCGAAATTGAAATTCCCGAGGCGCTGACCAAACCTCTCTTTGTCCCATCGGCGCCTCGACCGCTGGAATTGCACGTGGTCCGAGCCGGAGGGCGATCCTATGACCCTAAAAGCCGTGACGGCACGTGTCGAGGGAAGGCGCTATGGACTGCGTGGCCGGCAACAAGCAAGAAGTCCGATGCCGCTTTTGGCAAACACATCGTCCGGTGTTCCAGGATAATGTGCTGGCTGAATAAGCTTAAGACAGGCGGTTCCGGAAACAAATGGCAAGGCGGTTTGCGTTTCTCCTGGTTCGCGACTTCACGCTGTCGCCGCTGTCGCTGTTCATCGACACGCTGCGGCTGGCGGGCGATGAGGGCGACCGCAGCCGCAGGATCGAGTTCGACTGGGAGATCGTCGGCGAACGCGGCCTGCCGATCCGGGCAAGCTGCGGCGTCGAATTGCTGCCGACCAAAGGGATCGGCAATCCGGAGGATTTCGACAATGTCGTGGTGGTCGGCGGCCTGCTCGACACCAACCGCAGCCTGAGTTCCGACAAGGAGGCGTTCCTGTTGCGGGCCGCCGAGAAGGGTGTGCCGCTGACGGCGCTGTGCACGGGAAGCTTCGTGCTGGCGCGCTATGGCCTGCTCGACGGCTATAGCGCCGCCGTCAGCTGGTTCCACATCAAGGATTTCCGCAGCCAGTTCCCCGATGTCAACGCCCATGCCGACAGCCTGTTTTCCGTCGACCGTGGCCGCTCGACCTGCGCCGGCGGCACGGGTGCCGCCGACCTCGCCGGCTATTTCGTGTCCCAGTTCATCGGCCAGAAGGCGGCGGAAAAGGCCGCCAAGATCCTGGTGCTCGACCGGATCAGGAGCAGCCGCGACGTGCAGCCCGTCGGCGACCTGTTTCCGGCGGCATCGAGCCGTGCGGTGAAGCGCGCGCTTCTCTTGATGGAGAGCAACCTGCAGGAGACGCTGACGGTCGGCGAGATCGCGGGCCGGCTGAATTGTTCACGGCGCCAGCTCGAGCGGCTTTTCGGCACCGAGCTCGGCATCGGCCCGATGGCGGCCTATCTGGCGCTGAGAGTCCATCATGCCAAGTCACTGCTCGAAGGCAGCGACCTGCAGATCGGCGATATCGCCTATCGCTGCGGCTTCACCAATGCCGGCCATTTCAGCCGCGTGTTCCGCCAGCAGACCGGCATCACGCCAACCCATCTCAGGCATCCCAACCGCATGCCCGCCGCCGCGGCGCACTGAAGCCGGCCGCGAAGCGCTGTCTCAGCCCTTCGAAATGCCACGCTCTATCAACCGGGCCAGACGCGCCGAAAATGCCCTGGCGTCCGCCGGCTTGTCGCCATCGAGCACGCGCGCCTCGTCGTAGAGAAGGTGGGCGGCGTCGTCCTTGAAGGCCTGGTCCTCTTCGCCGAGGCTGGCCAGCGCCAGCACGCGCTCATGCCTTGGGTTGATTTCGAGGATGGGCTTGGCCGTCTTGTCGAGGCGGCCGGCGGCGTTCATCAGCCGCTCGAACTGCCGGTCGGGGCCATGTTCGGGCGCGACCAGGCAAACGGCGCTTTCGGTCAGACGGTCGGAAGCCTTGACGTCCGAGACGGCATCGCCGAGCGCGGACTTAACGAAAGCCAGGAAGCCGTCGACCTCGGGTGTTGCGGCCGCATCCGGCTTCTTGGCCTCGTCGAGCAGCGGGATGTCGGACAGTTCGGCCACGCCCTGCGTGACCGACTTGAACGGCTTGCCATCGAAGTCCGGCGCCATCGTCACCCAGAAACTGTCGACGGGGTCGGTGAGCAGCAGCACCTCGATGCCGCGCGCCTTGAATCCTTCGAGCTGCGGCGAGGCTTCGAGCCGGGCGCGGTCGTCGCCGGCCATGAAGAAGATCGCCTTCTGGCCTTCCTTCATCGCGCCGACATAGTCGGCAAGGCCACGCCAGCCTTCGCCCGAGGCACTCGAATGGAAGCGGGCGAGCTTCAGCAATTGCTCGCGCCGTTCGTAATCCTCGTAGAGCCCTTCCTTCAGGACGACGCCGAAATTGTCCCAGATCTTCGCATAGGCCTCGGCCTCGTTCTCGGCCAGCTTGACGAGGTCGCCGAGCACGCGGTTGGTCAGGCCCTTGCGGATCGAGGCCAACAGCGGGCTTTCCTGGATCATCTCGCGCGAGACGTTGAGCGGCAGGTCGGCGGAATCGACCAGCCCGCGCACGAAGCGCAGATAGCGCGGCAGAAGGTCGGCGTCGTCGGTGATGAAGACGCGGCGCACATAGAGCTTCATGCGGCCCTTGCGGTCCTGGTCGAACAGATCGAACGGACGCGATCCCGGCACGAAGGCGAGCACGGAGTATTCCTGCCTTCCCTCGGCGCGGAAATGGATGGTGGCGGCCGGCTCGTCATACTGGCCGGCGACGCTGCGGTAGAAGTCGGTGTATTCCTCGGGCTTGATCTCACTCTTGGGGCGGACCCAGAGGGCGGTGCCGTCGGCTATGTCGCGCGCCTCGGCGCCGGGTTTTTCGACGAGCGTGATCGGCACCGGCACATGGCCCGACTGCGACTTGGCCAGCTGCTCGAGCCGGTAGGAGCCGGTGTAGGAGACGGCGTCGTCCATCAGATGCAGCACGACGCGGGTGCCGCGTTTGGGGGCTGCTTCGATCGGGGCGGGGGCGATGTCGTAGGAACCCTTGCCGTCGGAGGACCAGCGCCAGGCCTCTTCACTTCCCGCCAGGCGGCTGATGACGTCGACCCGGTCGGCGACCATGAAGGCGGAATAGAAGCCGACGCCGAACTGGCCGATGAGTTGCGTGTCCTCGCTGCCTGAGCCGACACGCTCGATGAAGGCGCGCGTGCCGGAGCGGGCGATCGTGCCCAGCGCCTCGGCCATGTCGTCGCGGCTCATGCCGATGCCGTTGTCCTCGACGGTGATCTGCTTGTTGTCCGGATCGGCCGAAATCGAGATGCGCGGCTTGGGATCCTCGCCCAGCAATTCCGGACGGCTGACGGCCTCGAAGCGCAGCTTCTCGCAAGCGTCGGCGGCATTGGAAATCAGCTCGCGCAGGAAGACGTCCTTATCGGAATAGACCGAATGCACCATCATGTGCAGCAACCGCGAGACATCCGCCTCGAACGCCCTGGTTTCCGTCGCTTTCGTATCCGTCGTCATTCAGATTTTCCCACGCTGTTCATCCGCCCGCCGCGCCATGCACGTTCCGGGCTCATCCTTCAACCATTTTCAATTGCGCCGGCAACTCGGCAGGTCCCAGCGCGACCGACAATATCGTAGCGCGATGCGAAGGCGACAAGGGGTGAGGAATGGGCGCCGCGCCTACTTCCCCGCCATCCGATCCGCCAGCGCCTGCGCCTGCGCCTGTAGCGCGGGGAAAGCCGCATCCGTCGGCAAACTCTTGCCCAGGCAGGCGCGGAAGTCGCTGTCGCCTTTCGTCCAGGCGGCGTTGGCGGCGTCGGATGTGTTTTCGTCGCTGTCGTCGGTGGCCTGCTTGGCGAGTTTCTGGGCGGCGGCGTCGGCGGCGGTCCACACGGCGTCGCAGGCTGCGATCTTCGGGATGGGCGGTGTCGCGGGCGCTTCGGCGATGAGGACGCTGTTGCCCTTGACGAGCGTGACGACGACTTCCTGGTCGTAGTTCGGCCCGACATCCTGCGCCCAGCCGCCGAGGCGGGCGATCGCCATGTCGGCGCCGTCAGGCTTCTTCAACGCAAAGTCGAGCGTGCTGGTGAAGGCGGCGTCGCTGCCGATGGCCTGGGTGTAGAAGGCATCGAGCTTCAGCGCCGCGTCGAAGCTGGTGGGCAGTTTGAGATCGGCATCCGTCTCGGCGGCGCGCGACTTGAGCCAGCGCTCGACCAGCCCGCGTGTCGAGGCCACGATGCTCGGACCATCCTCGGTGCCGTGGCGCAGCCCGTCCAGCATGCCGAAGCCGACATCGGAGGAACTGAGGCTTTCGATATTGATCGTGCCGGCCGCCGGAAAATCCTTGACCGTGAAGGGGCCAAGCAGGGCGCTGAGACGCTTTTCGAGATCGGCGCGGGCCTTTTCATTGGCCGCGTCAAGCGTTTCGATGGGGGTGTTCGCGCTGTCCATCGCCGCGATCTCGGCAATCGCCTTGTCGCGTGCGGCGATGTAATCATCCTCGGGTGCGGCGGCGAAAGCCGCACTGCCCGCAAGTGCAAACATGACCGTCCAGACCAACCGCATGACAGAACCTTTCTTCGTGGCGATCAACAGGCAAGGCAGCCATCGGGCAGCTTTGCGGCTATTGCGCGGCAGGAAACGTCGAGGCGAAACATCCTGATCGGCGAGGGATAGCAAGCGCCGCCATTAACCATCGATTAACTATCCGGTCGCCTTTGACTCAAATTTGACGGATACTGTTTTTGGCCAAACGAGGCTGATCGAGGGACCCGGAGAAGACAGTAATTTCTAGACTAGCGCGCGGCTTTCGGGAGCGCGCGGCAGCTTGAACTTTAAAAAGAGCGACGGACCACCGTCGCCTTGCGGGGAGGCGTCAGCATCATTCTTGATGAGGATCGCCAGAATGAAGATCGAAGACGCGGTTACTGCTGTAACAGCCGAGGCCAGCGCACTGCTGTCGTGCCTCGGCCATCCCGTCATCGCCTACCACGTGACGGCAATCATGCGGGAGGCAGACCGGGAACACGCCCGGCGAATGCAGTTTGCCCTGATGCGGCGAAGCATCGAGGCGCTGGTCGATGACGGCCTGGAGGATGTCGCCGCCGAGCATTTTGCGGCACAGTTCGATGGGCGGGTTGGTTTGACTTGGAGACTGCTGCACGCCTCAGATGGCGTGGCGCACTGACCTCGGCCAGACGGGCCTCGATCGAGCGCTGATTGTCCGTGTTGCCAATGGCGGACTGATTAATCAAGTCGGCTCCCGCCGGCTGCGTGAGAGAAGCCGTTTCAGGAAATATGAAAATCCCAAGGCAAGTTGCGGACGCCTGGCGCGCCCTATCAGCGTCGTGAGGACCCCGTGTGGAGGCCTGCTCAACGTTTCATAGCGAGCGCATAAAATCCAAGGAGCAGAAGGGCGGAAAATGCGTCGCCGTCCAGGTCGGTCACGGTTTCGATAGGTTGAGATGGGAACCGTTCCGATTTGACATCTGCTTTCAGCAATCCGTGGCGATCTGTCCCACCCATGAAATCGCTGAATCGTATTGCTCTCGGCCGCCTTTGAAACCCTGTCAGCGATATCGTCGGCGATTATAGGATCGTCGGAAAAATGATGTCTTGTGACATCCGATGCCAAGAATAGGGCACGATCCGCGCGGCCTCCGGCTTTTGAGGGGTTCATCACCATCTCTCGCGAAACGGCTTCTGTCGTTCGGATGGGTACAAGTTTCGGTGGGCCGTTACGGTGTCGATCTCGACGATCACTCGAGCGCTGATCTTGACAGTTATCTTACCGGCCTCATCATCGACGCGCGTTACGTGCCCCGTTATTGGCACCTTGTCGCCGGGCTTCGCTTTCCGCGGAGGCTCAATGGCAAATGGGAGGCTGTGGCTCGGAATGCTCACGCACGCTCGGCCACTCCGACGAACCATCAAGATAGTCGCCGTCAGTGCCACCTCATCGCCGATGTCTATGCTCCGTTCCATACTTAGATTCCGGCGCCGATGATGAGTTGATCAATCACTGAACCCTGTTCCGCGTCAGGCGGGCGGGCGTCGAGAAGCGTCGAAGACGAAGTACATTCCGATGGCAGACGCTATTTCCATCTGCTTATTTGAGTGCCCGCCTGCTGGAGGAACCGACCGAGCCCCCTGGCTCTTAATGCATCTGCTATTTGGCTGATCTTTCTGATCGCCTTATGGCCGTCAGATGCTGTCCGCTCCAACGGCGGACAGGGCAGCCCAAGGCGTATGCGTTGTCTGTCCGCGAAGGCAATCGCATCGCGCTCACGCCTAAATTGGTGGAAAGTTCCCTGGTCGTTCTCGCATATGCGGACAAACCAACCACCAAAACCCTCCGACAGCTCCACGGAGGTTTTGGGGCAATCGCCATCATACTGAGGATGAACAAGCATGGTGCTTCCTGCATCGCAGCCGAAAACGACGTCCCAACAAAAATAACCGTCAACAATGAATGTGCTGTGACAGGCGCAACGGCCCTGTAGTGTGCGAACGTGGAGGCTGCTGCACGCTTCGGATGGCGTGGCGCACTGATCTCGGCCAACTGAGCTGATCGAGTTCTAATTAACCGATTTGCCAATGGCTGCAGTGCGCCGCAAAGCGGTCGTTCACAGCGCCGTGCGAAAGGGAATGGGCACGCAATCGTGTCTATCCCCGCACAATTCGATAGACAGTAGCGTCACCCTGCACACCTCGAAGAGGCGCGTCAAAAGCCACGACACGATGGCCGGCGAGCATTTCGCGAACCCCGGGCGCGGAATAGAGCGCCTCGGAAATGCAGACCTGTCCGGCTTCCGCCAAGGACTGCACGCGCGCGGCGACATTCACGGTCTGGCCGAAATAATCGAGGTTGTCGTTGAGCGTCACGGCAATCGACGGTCCACAGTGGGCGCCGATCTTGAGGATGATCCCCGGCCCGTCATGGTCGCCGTTGAAGCGATCGATTTCTTCAAAGATGTGGAGTGCGGCCGAAATCGCATCCGACGGCTGCGAGAATACCGCCATCACCGCGTCCCCAATCGTCTTGACCACCGCTCCGGAATGCTGCTGAACCGCCACGTTGACCAAAGCGAAATGCTCGCGGACCAAAGCATAGGCGTTGAGGTCACCCAGGCGCTCATACAGGGCGGTCGAACCTTTGAGGTCCGTGAACAGGAAGGTGATCTGCCGGATGCCGAGCCCCTCCTTCTCGTCGACACGTTCGGACCGGAACAGCTGGCGGAAGGTCTGCCGCGCAAGCAGCGCTCCACCGGAGACATAAGGGTCGAAATCGAGCGCCGGCTTGGTGGTCAGAGCGACAAGCTCGGGCGGCCAGTTGATGACAAGCAACGAACCTCGCACTGTCCCCCTATTCGCGACCTCGATGACAATCGGACCAGGTGGCACGGCGGGCAACGCCGGCAAGAAGCGTTTGCCGTCATAGTCGATCTTCAGACGTGTCGGAGCCGACACCGGATCGCCTGATATCGGCACAGCGAATGCGGCCTGCGTCTGCACGTTGACGCCTGAAAGGGCGCCCGGTCCCAGGTCGGCGCGCAGCACTGTGGTGGTGCCGGGCGGCAGAAACGTCATGCCCCGAACGAAGCCGCGCAGAACGTCAAGAAAGCGAACGTCTTGCCCCGGCAGCCGCCCGTCATGCCCGAAGTGGAGCTTCCAGTGAAAATCCTCGACAGGGAGCGTCTCGGGGTCGTGGTACGGCAGGCGCCGTAACTTCGGCGATACCGAGAAGGTGACCTCGATGAAGTCGTCGAGGTCGGTGTCGCCCGATACGTCGCACAGGCCACAGACGTAGTGGGTCTTCAGCGTGCGCAGGGCGCCGAAACTGTCGAGCACCATCCCGGACTGGGGACAGAGCACATCCCAGCTCATGTCGAACAAGCCGCAGCGGGCGGCATGCAGGAAGAGGTCGATTGCTTCAGGCTCGGCGATTGCGCGGTCGCGGGCAAAGGACCGCGGATTAACGCGATAGAGCGAGTGGTCGTCGGCGCTCCTGATCAGCGTCTCGAATTTCGAGATGACGCGTGGGCTCCAGGCTCGCGCCTGCTCCACCTTGGTCATCTTGCTTTCAAGAAGACGATCGTTGACTTCCGTCACGCCGGATCCTCGACCTTGCCTCGCGACAGCCTACTAAAAAACCGGCGCGATGCGAATGGAAAGAATTCCCTGTTGTACGCGGTTTGTCCAGGAGGCCCAGAACAGCACGCCGCGCACTGGAGCAGACGCGCTGAAACAGCGGCAGTTCTCGCTGCCACCGTTTCATGAGCTCAATGGCCGCGACATTCAGGATTGCATCCTTAGGCCCAGACCTGCAGCACGGCTGCGTCCGCCAGGATCATGACAGTAAAGCCGATCGCCGGGGCGAGGTGCTTGAAGCCCTCGCGTGCCTTGATCAGCGTGCCCAGCGCGGCGAGGATCAAAAGCGTGAGGCCGACCAGCGCGATGACGCGCGTCGATGGAAACAGCAAGGCCGCTGCCCCTGCGACCTCCAGACCCGCCGTCAACAAACGCCACCCTTTGGGATAGCCCCAGCGTTGGAAATCCGCTTCGGCGTTGCCGGCATTGATGAGGTTGGCCAGGCCGGCGCCGGCGAACGCCAGCGCAATGATCCCGTTCAAAACCAGGGCGATGCTCATCGCGGAGCTCCTTGCGTCGGGTTGGCACCCGTGGGGTTGGCACCCGTGGGGTAGGCACCCGTGGGGTAGGCACCCATCTGGTGTAGAACCTCCTGCAGATTGAGCTCGTCCCAGTGCTCGACGAACCGATCGCCTTCGATGCGCCAGATATCGATCGAGCGCATGGTAATTTCGGCGCCCGATGCCGGAACACCAATGAACGGTCCGGTGTGGCGGGCCGTGTAGGTGTAGCGGCCGACGACGCGGTCGCCGACGGCAAAGGCGTCCTCGACGACGACGTGGGTGTCGGAAAGGGTTTCGAACCAATGTCCCATGAACTCAACGACACCGGCCAGGCCGGGCCGGACGCCGGGGTTGTGGTTGACGTAGTCTTCAGAAACCAGTTCGGCGAAGCGTTCAGCGTTGTGGCTGTTCATGATGTCGGCGAACAGGTGGGCCAGATCGGCGGGGTTGCGCATGTTGACCTCTGTGGGCTATAAGGCGATACACAATCGTATCGTATAAAATCATATAAGACGGAATCGTATCGTATGCAAGAAGGAAGCTCTAGAAAGTGGCGAGACGACGATCCGCGCAGGCTGCGGATGGCCGAGACGAGGGCTTCGATCCTGCGC
Organism: Mesorhizobium huakuii; assembly: GCF_014189455.1. NCBI lineage: Bacteria > Pseudomonadati > Pseudomonadota > Alphaproteobacteria > Hyphomicrobiales > Phyllobacteriaceae > Mesorhizobium > Mesorhizobium huakuii. The sequence continues at coordinate 738,556 of NZ_CP050296.1, read as the reverse complement.
GCGGCGCGTCCCATTCTGCTGAGGGATGGCCTCGGCGGCACGACGCTGGACCGGGTCGCGGCGGAAGGGGGATCGCGAAAATGACCCTCTATCGTCACTTCCCAAGCAAGGAGGCGCTGTTTGAGGGATTGGTCACCGCGATGTGCGAGTACATGCGCGAGGAGATCGAGAACGCCGCGCCCCCCGACATCAACAAGCCCAGGGCGGACCGGCTTGCTGAAGAGCTGCACGCCTTCATTACGGCCCTTCTTGAGCCGGACGCGCTGGCGCTCTATCGCTTGATCGTCGCTGACGGATGGCGCTTTCCCGCCCTGTCCACGGTGTTTGACCTGTCCGGCATGCGCGTTATTCGGCAACGCATAGCGGGGTTGCTCGAGCCTGGCGCGGTCCCTTCCAGCGGGTCACTGACAATCGCTGGCGGGATCGTGGCGCTGGCACTAGGGGATGCCTATCAGCGCGCGATCATGGGCATCGTCGAAGAGGGAGACGCCGAGGTGTTTGAACACCAAATCGAAGATGCCATTGCTTACGGGCTCAGCCGCCTTAGCCCTTCTTGAACGTTGCTATCACCATTTGATTGTCACGCCTTCTGCCTGGTCAAGCGCTCCAGCGTATCCACGATCAGATCGCAAAATTTTGCATGGTCGAGCTTCATCGCCACGGTGTGGCGGAAGTCGCTCTGCTCGCTCGCCGTGTCGCCGAAATGGCGCATGCCGCCCATCCTCTCGGAATTGCAGACCGTCATGCCCTTGGTCCACCGGGCGGTTCTCGACATTGTGGTTGCCCGAAACCGTGGTGATGCCGAGGAGATCGATCTTCGGGTTTCCGGCCGCGAGCAGAATAGCGATCGCGTCGTCATGCCCGGGGTCGCAGTCCAGGATGATCTTTTCCATGGTGGGCACCTCCCTTGTCGGCCTCACTCACGTGGACAAGAGGCCACAGCAACGGCGCCGTCAAGGTTTTGGCGCTCGACCGATCCGGGCCGCAGCCTTGCCTGCGTAAATCTGGTCGCCCGCCCGCCGGGGCATGCTTAAGCGCCGCTGATTTCGGACAGAGCTGTCTCCCGGCATTGAGCAGGGGAAACGTTTCGTTCGTTCGAATGACAACAGCCGAGGAAATAGAAGATAGCGTCCAGGTGACGCGGCATCCAGCGCCGTGGCTCGAACTAAGTGGAGAATACAATCGCGGGTGAGGGTCGCGCCAGGTGAGGTCAAGTGATGGATCATTTGCAGGGTACTACGTCAAAATGTCTACGCTGTGATCTCACCTTTAAACGACGGCCTTTGATTTCCCTTCACGGGATGCGCATGGGGTGCAACGCCATGCTGTCCCTCGTTTCGTCAATCCTCATTCTGCTGTTGGCGTCTCCGGCAAATAGCCAGCAGACGCCCGATGCGTCCGCGACTGCCGCGGTCTACGGCCGTTCGTCGGCCGCCGTTTCGGACAGCACTGATATCGCGAAAGAACCTGAAAAGGTGCAGCCCGGCGTGGTCGGAACCGATATATTCAATCTGACGCTCAGCGAAACACAGGCCCTCAAGGGCGCGCAAACGCTGCCCGGCGAGGATGAGGAGGCCCTACGCCGCGAATTGGCGCGGCACGGGCTGAACTGGCCAGGCAAGCGCAGGCCCTGAAAGAGCAGCAGCAAACGGACGAAGCTCTCACGCTCAATCTGGAGACAGCACAGCGTGCCATCGAAAATTTCAGGGCGGAGGCCGGTCTCTGGGACAGCAAGAAAGGCGCGATGCCTGAAGCGCAGCCCTCCACGGATGCCTCCCAGGCTGCTGCGACGCCGGCGCCTGATGAGGAGCGCCATAAGGTTGAGCTCCTGGAACAGGAACTCGCCACGGCGCGTCAGACCATCGATGCTCTCAAGACAAGCGCAAATCTGGCCGTAGAGGAACAGGCCAAGGGCGTGAAGGACCGGCAAGTGGCCGACGCCGCCGCGACGCAGGCGCTTGATGAGGAGCGCCATAAGGTTGAGCTCCTGGAACAAGAACTCGCCACGGCTCGTCAAACGATCGATGCCCTCAAGACAGACGCAAATCTGGCCGCTATGGAGCAGGCCAAGGGCGTGAAGGACCGACAAGTGGCCGACGCCGCCGCGACGCAGGCGCTTGATGAGGAGCGCCATAAGGTTGAGCTCCTGGAACAAGAACTCGCCACGGCTCGTCAAACGATTGATGCCCTCAAGACAGACGCAAATCTGGCCGCTATGGAGCAGGCCAAGGGCGTGAAGGACCGACAAGTGGCCGACGCCGCTTCAAACCAGGCCAGAGATGCACTCGAGCTGGAACGTCAACGAGCAGATTCAGCCACGCGTGACCTCGACAGTGCCCGCAAGGAACGCGATGCCTTGAAGCAGAGCTCGATAGACTTGAGTGCGGCGCTGGACCAGGAGCGTGAGAGGGCCAACGGCTTGGCCCGCAGCCTCAGTGCCGCGCGCGAGGAAATCGACGCCATCAAGGAAAAACGTCGGACGGCGGCCGTGGTGCGCGCGCCTAAGGCAGGGACCTCCAAGAGTGCGCTCGCAAGTTCACCATCGCGTTCGGTCGCCGCCCGTAAACCCGGCCTGCCGAAAAAACGTAGGGTGAAGGGCCCAAAGTCACCACAGCCTGTTCAGCTGGCAACCATTGCTCTGCCCCCCGCATTGCTGCCAATCCGACCACTTTCGCCGTGAAAGACAGGTGAGCGAAATGTATGGCGCAGGGAGGATGACGGTGAAAAAATACTTCGCAGCCGCGCTGACCATCGGTATCGCAACCGGGCCTGCCTCGGCGCTCGATGCAGGTTTGGGCGGCAAGGTTGGCGGTCTCGGGGTCAGTGCTGGCGTGAGCGCCGGTTCGCAAGGCGCATCCGTAGGGGTCGGCGCAAGCGCCGGCGGCGTTGGTGGAGCAAACGTCGGAGCTTCGGTCGGCGCAGGCAACGGGTCGGTCAACGCAGGCGTCAGCGCCGGCGGCAACGTTGGCAACGCAGGCGTCAGTGCCAGCGGCAACGTTGGCACCTCAGGCGGAGGCCTTTCGACCGGTGTCGGCCTGGGCGCCGCTTCGTCCGCCGAAAACGGATCGGCAACCGCTCCCGGTGGTCAGGCCGCTGCCGCGACAGGCACTGCCTCTGCCACCACAGCCACCACCTCTGCCACGACAGCCACAGCCTCTACCAAGACCACCAGGCAATCGATCGTCCTGCCACCCGTCCTCAGGCCTTCCAAAGACGGCCAGGGCGACCTCACCAGGGGATACCCCTTTGCACCCCTGGAAGGGCTGACAGCGAAACCCGGCACGCCGGCCGCGGTCGTACAAGCCTGCCGCGCGGCGATCACGTCCGCCGCCAAGCCGCTCGGCGCCGTCCGTGTCCGCGCGGTCAGCGCAGGTGTCCTGCATCGACGTGGAGGTGCACTAACGGCGCCGATCAAGGTGCGAATAGACTATGCGAGAGGAGGCGGCATCGAAGTCCGGCAAGCGCAAGTCGGTTGTCGCCTCAATAAGGCAGGCAGGGTCATCGCGGTAATCTAGAACCAACCTGCAAGAGGACAGGCGGCGCTCCGCCGACGTCGCTCGAGTTGGTCGAGGCGGCGACAGACATTCTCAGAAGCCGACGTTCATTCAGCTTTGCCAGCAGTATCCGTTATGCCACCGTATCGGTCGCTCGACACAATGATTTTGTCTTCACTTTCCGGAGAACGCAGGTTCTAATCTTATGGGAGCCGCGAAGTCGGTCCTGGATGCGCAAGGGGACCTGACATGGTGGATTCTGATCGCATCGACAGACTGATCGCAGCGGTGCCCTCCGCCTTGGCGCTTCGAGCCGGGCTGGACCTTGGCGTCTTCACCCGGCTCGGTGGCGATGCCGCGACTGCCGACAGCCTTGGGGCCGCGCTCAACGTCGATCCCGATCGTCTGTCGCGGCTCCTCTACGCGCTCGCCAGCATCGGTCTCCTCGACGTCGAGGATGATCAATTTCGCAATGGAGCCGAAGCGTCGGCCTTCCTCGACGCGTCCAAGCCCGCCTATCGCGGCGGCGACCATGCGCTGCTGCGCGAGCTATGGGGAGCCGACCTCTTGACCGCGGAGTCGCTGCGGCAGAACCGGCCGGCCGCGTTGCACGACTTTTCCGAAGCAGGGCCTGAGTCCGCGGCGGCCTTCAGCCGCATGCTCGCACCGGGCGGGGGTGATTTTCGGCCGGCATCTGGCCCGCGAGATCGACCTCTCGGCGATCGGTTCGGTGATCGATATCGGCGGAGGTGCGGGGACCATTCTCGTCGGACTTCGCGAGCAACGGCCACAGATTGCGGCGACGCTGATGGAACTGCCAACGGTCGCAGCGGTCGCGCCTTCTATCCTGTCCGAATACGGCGCCGACGACGTGGTTGTCGAAGAGGGGGACATCACTGTCGCGCCATCGATCGGCCGGCACGATCTGGCGATCCTGAAGGCCGTCGTCCAGGTCCTTCCGCCGGACCAGGCACGCAGGTCGATCCTGAACGCGGCGCGTTGCCTCACACCAGGGGGCGAGATCGCAATCGCGGGGTGGGGTGTCGTCGATGACGACCGCCTCGGTCCACCCGAGGGTGTCTTTCTCAATCTCACCTTCTTGAACCTCTATCGCCACGGCGAATCCTACACGGAAGGCCAGTATCGCGCGTGGATGACCGAGGCTGGATTCCGGGATATCTCAAGGTCCCGGTTGACGGACGGCTGCACGCTGTTTCGTGCGCGCCTCAGCTGAAGGTTAGACTGGCCATGGAGGGTGTGGCCTGATTGCGAGGAAAGCAAAAAAATTGGTCTCTAACGATTGCACTTACACAACGGGTTGACGATTGACCGGCTGCTTTCGACTTTGCATGGTTTCAGAGCGGACCGACAGCTACCGGCCCATTGCGGTCGTTTGTGGCCGTTTACCCTTCCGCTTCTCCACCTCCGCCTTCCTCATCAGGAACCGCTGGATGTTGCCGCACGGCGTCTTCTTTGATCCAAAGCGCCCATGCGCAGGGCTAAAATTCCTATACAATAGCAAGTACTTGCTGATCAAAAAGGAACGCCCGAGAGGTCAACTATCGGTTCATGCCTCGACCGTAACGGCCGGCGTCATCCAAGTTTACGCAATGCCGTTGTTGCAATCCAATTGTCACGCGTAAAGAGGAGTCATAAGATGCAGGATTAATGGCGGGGAGAACGATATGTTTCAAATAAAGCGGTCTGCCGGCGTCCTTATCTTGTGCACTGGACTCTGGTGGGTGGCGTTTGTTGTGGAAGCGCACGCGGGCCTATTTGACCGAGCCGCCGAATGGGGGATCGGCCTGCTCTTGATGGGCGGCATGGCCGGAGCCGCTGGCTGTGTCCAAGCTGTTCGGCGCATAAAGCAGGGAGCTTTTTTGAAGCCTGCAGTCGAGACGAAACCCGTCGATGTCTATGAAATCTTGTATGCCACGAATCGAGAGATTAGCGCTGGCTCGTTCACGTGCGAGTTGAGTGAGACGCTACGATTCGGGTGTTGCCGCATCTCTGTTCCTGAATCCCACAAATATGGATCGCTTGGCTCGCCGGTCTATATGCGCGTAGTTCAGCAGCTCAGAACGGGATCAGACGATTCGTTGCGGATCATTGAGCAGGAGAATTGGCCTCTAAGCGCGGGACCGGCAAAATTTGTGGATTCGGTTCGGAAATTTCTCATAGAAACCAGCGACCAAATCCTCGTTTACATCCATGGCTTCAACGTGTCCTTTGACGGCGCTGTTTTGCGTGCTGCACAGATCGGTTTCGATCTTAAGGTGCCGGGTGTCATGGCCGCCTTTTGCTGGGCGTCGAAGGGCTCTGCTGTGGCCTACCCGGCCGATGAAGACACGATCAAATTGAGCGCACAGCATCTCGCCGATTTTCTATCGTTGCTGCACGCCAATTTTCCTGACCGCACTATAAACATCATGGCCCACAGTATGGGCAATCGCGCACTAATGGACGTACTGCAGAATGCAAACCAATACCCTGGGCTATCAGGCGCAAAGTTCGGCCAAATTTTTCTCGCAGCTCCAGACATTGATTCTCGCGCCTTTCGCAAGGCTGCGACGGCCTATTCACAACTATCAGCTCGTACCACACTCTATGTCTGTGCGGCTGATCGAGCGTTGGAGACCTCAGGAATTGAACACGATAATATCCGGACGGGCTACTGTCCCCCCGGTAACCATCGTCGACGGGATAGACACGATCGAAGCAACTAACGTTAACTTGGAGGTTCTTGGTCACAGCTATTATGCTGATGCTGCACCAGTCCTAAACGATATGGGATCTCTACTCAAGATCGATACACCGCCAGCCAAACGTCAGTGTCTCTTCCAAGCGAATTCCGACCACGGTAAATACTGGGTGTTTCGTGGTGTAAACTCCTGACTGATCGGCTTGTGTTCGTGCCAGCGCATTGGGCTTAGCGATCGCGCGCATTTTGGGCTTGCTGAGGACACGACGGCACGCCCTTGCCGTGTGGGGCTTCATGATTGCACGGGTAGCCGTGCACCTTGCTCCCGGCTAGTCGAGAATCTCCCAATCCCGCGTGACCCTCTCACCCCTTCCGCTTCTCCACCTCCGCCTTCCGCAGCAGGAACCGCTGGATCTTGCCGCTCGGGGTCTTCGGCAACTCCGCCACGAAATCGATCTCGCGCGGATAGGCGTGGGCCGAAAGCCGCTTGCGGACGTGTTGCGCCAGTTCCTCGGCCAACTCCGGACTGCCCTGGTAAGCGGGCGCCAGGATGACGAAGGCCTTGACGATCTCGGTGCGCTGCGGGTCGGGCACGCCGACCACGGCCGCTTCGTTGACGGCGGGATGTTCGATCAGCGCGCTTTCGACGTCGAAGGGGCCGATGCGGTAGCCCGACGAGGTGATGACATCGTCGGCGCGGCCGATGAAGGAGACCGAGCCGTCCGGCTCGTACTCCACCGTGTCGCCGGTGCGGTAATAGCCGCCTGCGATCGCCGGCGTCTCGGCCTGGTGATAGCCGTCGAACCAGCGCAGCGGCGAGTTGGCGATGTCGACGGCGAGGATGCCGGGCTGGTTTGGCCCGAGTTCGTTGCCCGCCTCGTCGAGCACCACCATGCGATAGCCCGGCATGGCGAAGCCGGCGGAGCCCGCGCGCACGGAATGCGCGAGCCCATGGTGGTTGTTGACCATCATGCCGTTCTCGGTCTGGCCATAGTGGTCGTGGATGGGCGCGGCGAGATGGGCGTCGAACCAGCGGATCACTTCCGGGTTGAGCGGCTCGCCGGCGCTGCTCACCACGCGCAGACGGCCCTTGATGCGGGCAGCGGCTTCGGGCCCCTCGGCGAGCAACAGGCGGAAGGCGGTGGGTGAGCCGGCAAGGCTGGTGACACCGAGCCGTTCGATGATTTCGTAGGTGCTTTTGGCGGTGAAGGCGCCTTCGTTGAAGGTGGTGGCGATGCCGAGCATCAAGGGCCCCGTGATCGCGTAATAGAGGCCGTAGGCCCAGCCGGGATCGGCTATGTTCCAGAAGACGTCGTCGGGGCGCAGCCCGATCGCGTCGCGCATATAGGCGCCGAAAGCGAGCAGGGCGCTGAGCGGCGCCGGCACGCCCTTGGGCAGGCCGGTCGTTCCCGAAGTCGACATCATCATGAACAGGTCGTCGCCCCTGCGCATGACGGGTTCGCAATCGGGGAAGCGGCGGCGAGGGCGGCGCGGAAATCGATGTCGCCCGGGGGCAAGGCATCGCCGGGGCCGAGAATGGTCGCCACGCGCGGGCAGTTCTCGATCTCGTCGAGCTTGCCGCGATTCGCCGGATTGGTCACCACCAGCTTGGCGCCGCTGTAGCCCAGGCGGTGTTCGATCGCCTTCGGGCCGAAAGCGGTGAACAGCGGCTGGTAGACGGCGCCGATGCGCCAGGTGCCGAGGATGAGCGCTATGAGTTCGGGAATGCGCGGCAGCATGCCGGCGACGACATCGCCGGGGCCGACGCCCAAATCCTTGAGCAGGTTGGCGACACGGCCCGACATGTCGGCGAGATCGTCGAAGCTGAACAGCCGGAGTTCGCCGCCGGCCGAGATCGCGCGCAGCGCCAACCGGTCCTCGCCGGTGTGGCGGCCGCAGCATTCGACGTAGGCGTTGATGCCGGTCGCCGGGTCGCCGTAAAGCCTGGCGACCTCATCCTCGATGCGAAAGGCCGCAACGGCGTCCTCATAGCGCGGCAAGCCGGTCATGTCAGTCCTCCCTGGCGGCGCGCCATCTCCCCATGGCGCGCAATCATCTGTCAGATTGCCTGAAATCGTGGTGATGGTCGATTGCGACGAAGGTGGCCCGCCGGACGGCAGGCATTGGCCTCGTTCGCACCGGCCTGTATCATAACCAGGTGAATGCAGGAGAGGAGGCTCGAGCGTGCGGCTGGATCGGAACCTCTGCCATTGGCGACTCTGGACCTTTATCGCCGTCCTGGTGTTTTGGCCGCAGGCGGCGCCTGCCGGCACCATCACGGCCGAGCGCATCGCTGCCGCGCTGTCGAAGCTCGAAGCGCTCGCCGAAGCCGCGGTCAAGGACGGTGCCGTGCCCGGTCTCGCTATCGCGGTGGTGCACGACGATGAGGTGATCTTCCTGAAAGGGTTCGGCCATCGCGAAGCCGGCAAGCCGGAGGCGGTCGACGCCGATACAGTGTTCCAGATCGCCTCCCTCTCCAAGCCGGTCTCCGCCACCGTCGTGGCGGCGCTGGTCAGCGACGGGATCGTGTCCTGGGATTCGAAGATCGCCGACCTCGATCCGGCCTTCCGGCTGGCCGATCCCTATCCGACCAGCCAACTCACCGTCCGCGACCTGTTTTCGCACCGCAGTGGACTGCCCGGCACCGCCGGAGACGACCTCGAGGACATAGGCTACGACCGCGCCGAGATCCTGCATCGCTTGCGGTTCGTGCCGCCATCGTCGAGCTTCCGTGCCGGCTACTCCTACAGCAATTTCGGACTGACAGAGGGCGCCATCGCCGCAGCCATGCCGACAGGCAAATCCTGGGAGGACGTCGCCGAGGAGAAGCTCTACCGTCCGCTTGGCATGGCCTTGACCAGCTCCCGTCATGCGGATTTCGTCAAGCATGCCAATCGGGCAGCACTCCACATCAAGGTCGACGGCGCATGGGCCGCCAGGATAGAGCGCAATCCGGATGCGCAGGCGCCCGCTGGCGGCGTCAGTTCCACCGCACGCGATCTCTCGCAATGGGTGCGCCTCATCCTCGGCGACGGGGTCTATGCCGGCAAGACGCTGATTGCCGCCGATGCGCTGGATCAGACGCATGTGCCGCTGATGACGCGGGACAAGAACCCTGTGTCGGGCGGCGCATCGTTCTACGGCCTCGGCTGGAATGTCGAATTCGGTCGCCATGGCCTGAGCTGGGGCCATGCGGGTGCCTTCAGCGTCGGCGCACGCACGCTGGTGACGATCTTCCCACAGGAGAAGCTTGGCATCGTCATCATCGCCAACGCCTTTCCGACAGGCGTGCCGGAAGGGCTGTCCGACAGTTTTGCCGATCTCGTTTTCGAGGGGTCAGTTGAGAAGGACTGGATCAAGGCGTGGGACGGCATCTACAACGGCATGTTCGGCCCGGTGGTCGAGGCGGCCAAGGCCACCTATGCCAAGCCGCCGTCTCCGGCAAGGCCGGCCAGGCCGGCAAGTGCCTATGCCGGCCGCTACGCCAACGACTTCTTCGGCGACGCGGTCGTAGCGAATGCGGGAGACGGCCTCGTGCTCAAGGTCGGCCCGGCCGGCGCCCGGTCCTATTCCCTGGCGCATTTCGACGGCGATCTTTTCCTGACCTTCCCCGATGCCGAGACGCCGGACAGGCCAACCGGCGTGAGCTTTGTCGTCGGCCCCGACGGCAAGGCGTCGGCGATGACCATAGGCTTCCTCGACGACAATCATCTCGGCACGCTGCGGCGCGTGGGTGACTAAGGGCTGACAGGGGCAACAGGGCGAGGTTGGCACGCAATCGCCAACGGCTCCGCCATCACTCGCAAGATTTCTACCCCACGCGTGGTTAAGCTGGCCTGGGTTTGACCACGGTGGCGAGTATGATGCCGACGACAATGAAGGCCGCACCGACCAGATCGTAATCGTGCAAGCCCTCGCCGAGCAGCAGATAGGCGAGCATGGCGACGAACACCGTCTGCAGGTAGAGCAGCATGCTCGCCCGGCTCGCGCCGAGCGTTTCCACGCTTTTGTTGTAGAGATAGTACATCAAGGCGCCGCCCGGACCTGCCAGATAGGCGAGCGCGAGAATGCTGTGGACGTTCATGGCGGAGCGTTCGTCGTTGAACAATTCCCACAAATGGAAAGGCAAGGCGACCAGCGCACCGGCGCCGAGCAGCAACACGACCATCGGCAGGAGTTCGATGCCGAATTTGGCACGGCGCAAAAGCACGGTGTACAGGCCCCAGCAGAACGCGCTGCCGACGATCCAGAGCTCGCCGGCGTTGAACTTGAGTTGCAGCAGCGCCGTCAGGTTCCCATGGGCGACGATGAAAATCATCCCGGCGAGCGCAACCAACGCGCCAAGCGACTTCCACAGTCCGAGCGGTTCGCCAAGCACCAAACGGGCGAGCACCATCGTCATGACAGGCGACAGCGCCATGATGATGCCGGCCGTGGTGGCGTCGGTGTCGTTGAGGCCATGGTAGATCATACCCTGGCAGAGGGTGAGGCCGATCGCGCCCACGGCGACGACCTCCACCGCGCGCGTTCGCAAAAGCCCGATCATCGCGTCGTGATGACGGTGCACAATCGGCAGCAGGATGGCGCAAGCAAGCGTCAGCCGCCAAAAGCAGAGACCCCAGGGCGGCATTTCAGGCGCCACCCATTTGGCCGCGATATAGACACCAGCCGAAAGCAGCCAGCACAGGACGGCGGCCGGATCGCCGGTCACCGAAGATACGGGGCCGACCGCGGGTTGCGCGGCTTGATGCGCTATCGGCACTGCCTGCATGTCATGTCCTCCCCTTGGATGACGTCGGCCCGATGGGGGCAGCATAGCCTGGGGCGTTGGGTCGTGCATCCGTTTTGAAAGGGCGGGGAATCTGCGCTCAGCCGCCATATGTCTTCGATGGAGCGAGGAGGTTCTTTCCGTGAGGTGAGGGGGGTGCGACGGCCGGAATGGGTCAACTCACGACATCGGCCATTGGAAGTTCAACGTCCGCTTTCTCGCTCCGGCTCAGGACGCGTGGCCGAATTGGAGCAGTTTGAAGCAATCGCCGCTGCCCGACTTCGCCTGCGTCAGCACCGGCTTCGATCTGTCGATCCATTCCTGATGCGACCTGGCATCGGCCTCGATCGCATCGATCGGTCGAAGGCTGACGAAGCCGCGCCCATTGCTGAAGAGCCAGCACGCACGGCCGAGAAATCGCCTGCTGCGCAGGCGCAGCAGGTCGGCATCGTAAAAGATGTCGAGCACCTCATGCTTGATCTTGCGCTGCTTTTCGGGATTGGCGACCGCGACCTCGACCGGATCACCGCCGATCGCGTCCTGCAGGTCCTTGTAATCGAGGGCGATCTGGGTTGTGGCATATTTGATCTCGCTCTCGTCGCGCACGATGTTGAACCACAGTGTCGGATCGAGCTCGTTGACGACGAACGACGATTCGAAATCGCGCGACAGGTTCAAGATGTCGAAGTCCCTGATATCGACGTCGCGCTCGACCAGCAGGATCTCGGCGACCTGTTTGCCGAGCCCGGTTCCCTGCGCGCTGACCGCGGCGTTCGTTCCTCCAAGCTCCGGACCGACATAGGGTCCGCCTTCATCCAGCAGCGTGTCGAATTCGCCAAGCGAACCGACGACGGGGGCGCCGCGGGCAATGCGCGCCGCCAGCTTGGCGAGAACCTGCTGCAGTTCCGTCTCCCGTCTGCGCTGGTCCTGATAATTCTGCTGGAAGAAGAAGATGAACAGCGACACGCCGATGCCGATCAGGATCACGCCCAGCTGTGAAAAGATGTTGCGATAATATTCGAGCAGCTTTTCGCGATGGCGCACGTCGTTGCGCACGCTGTGGGCGACGCGAAGATTGACGATCAGCGACAGGATGAGCAGCCCGGCGCCGACCAGGATAAGGCCGCCGATGAGGAGGTAGCCATGGCCCGTGCTGAAATCCATCCGCTTGTCCCAAGACCCCAGACTGCGCAGAATAGTGCCATTTTGCTTCAATACCTACGGTTTCGTCGGCGATGGGGTCGATGGCGGCGTTTTCCCCTTGTCTGCTCGCGGCAGGACAGAGGGCGCGCGAAGGAATGCGACGGGTCCGCCTACAGGAAGTGTCGGGGGGTAGGGGCGGCTGCCTGTCGCTCGTGCGGCCTGTAGCGGAGAACCTTTCGTCCCCTACTTTTTCAACGGAACGTTGAGCAGGGCGAGCGACATCCCTCCCAACAGGTCGAACGCCCTTTTCATTTCGGCAGTCCCTTCATCCGTGGCCTTCACGCCGCCCGGATCGCGATTTGGCGATGGCGGCGCCACGGTCGTCATCAAGCCGATGCTTTTCGTGACTTCGATATAGCAGATCCCGTGCGAGACCCGGTCTCCGAAGCGCTGCACGCAACCGAAATCGACCACCCGTTTTTCTCCGTCCTTGGTCTTGAACGTCGCCTGCGACCTCCTGTCGAGGTGGTCGGCGCCGCCTTCCTCGCGCGCCCTCTTGTCGGCCATTGCCTCCATCTGGGCGAATACGTCCGATCCATCGACATGGTAGAGATCGACCACATCCGCTTCCGGACTGGCCGGATCGGTCACCGCCGCCGTGCACCTGATCTTGTTGTCGCCCGCCAGGCGGCCACAGGTGAAAGTTCCTTGGAAACTGAACTTATTGCCCGTCTGGCCATTGATGTTACCGACACCCTCCGACAGGGCTGCGTTCAGGGCCTCTTCCTTCACGCCGAATGACTCGAGCGGGGAGGCCGGTATGTTCTGCGACGTCGATGCCTGCACGGCCTCGGCGCGGGGCGCTGCCGTCTTCGTGTGCCAGTCCGAGGTATCGATATCGCGATTTCCCTCAAGGATGGCCGCCACGAGCGCGCCGGCGCCGCCGAGCTTGGCCGTCAGCCGGTCGAGCGTTTTCTCGTCGGGTTCGCCGGTAGCCGGCAATCCCGCTTGGCTCTGAAACGATTTCAGCGCGTTCTGTGTGTCCGATCCCGCGTTGGCGTCGATACTGCCCTTGTAGTAACCCAGCCTGAGCAGCATGACCTGGGGGAAAACCGTGCGGTCAAACAGCGCGTTGTCCTCCTGGCTGATGGACTGGTTGCGCTCGGAGAAGGTGGTTTGCGTGTGGCACAAGCCTTTCACCGCGAAGATGCACGCCAGCTGGGCCTGAATGCGCGCATTGACCTCCGAGGAGGCCTCGCAGGCCATGCCATAGCCGCCATTGTCGCCGATGGCGACTGCCCCCCATCCGCCCTGGCATTCCAGGGCCAGCTGGCAATTGACGCCTTCGGCGTCCTTGCACTGCGTGAGCGCGCATTTGCGCGCGGCTTCCCTGCTTGTGTAGCCGGAGCACCATCCGTAGGACTCATCGTCGCCGAAGAAGATCGCGCCGGCGGCCCGAGTGCTGCCGGCCGGCAAGAGACCAAGCAGAACACAGCTTAGCATGAGGTAGAGGCGCTTCATCGCAGCCTCCGATCTCCGTGTTTGCCTTGCCGGGCACCATTTCACGGCCGTGGGCTTGCGTCCCCCTTCATAGTGATGAAGACGGCTGCATTTGCGGCACCGGGGAGCCGGGGTCGTTGGGGGCAAGCCGCTTTATCCCCTACAGGTTCGCCTCGGCAAAGATGCGCGCCGCCCAGTCGAGGAAGACGCGCAGGCGCGGCGAGAGCTGGCGGTTCTGCGGGTAGAGCGCCGACAGCGGCGTCGGCGAGGGCGGGTAGTCGGCGAGCACCTCGACCAGCGTGCCGTCGGCCAGATCCTTCTCGAAACGATAGCGTGGCGCCTGGATGAGGCCGAGACCGAGCCGTGCGAGGTCGGCGGCGGTGTCGGAATTGTTGGCGGCGACGCGGCCGGGCAGTCGGACCTCGCGTGTCTTGCCGTTGACGGTGAATTCGAAGGGCAGCACCTCGCCGCTGCGCGACGAGACGAAGCCCACCGCCTGATGGCCGTCGAGCGCGTCGGGGGAGGCGGGCATGCCGTGGCGAGAGAGATAAGCGGGGCTGGCGCAGGTCATCTCGCGGATCATCCCTAGCCGGCGCATGATCATGCCGCTGTCGGGCGGCTCGCCGACGCGGATGACGCAATCGACGCCCTCGCGCACGAGATCGACCAGCCGGTCGCTCTGGCCGATCTGCAGGTCGATCCGGGGGTAGCGCCCAAGAAACTCCGGCAGGCGCGGCAGCAGGAAGGTGCGGGTGAGCAGCGTGCTGGCGTCGATGCGCAGCAGGCCGAAGGGCTCGGCCTTGCGGAAGGCAGCCTCGGCATCCTCGATCTCGGCCAGGATCGACAGGCAGCGCTGGTAATAGGCCTCGCCGTCCTGCGTGGCATTCACCTGCCGCGTCGTCCGCTCCAGCAGCCGCGCGCCGAGATGTTCTTCGAGCCGGCGGACGGCTTCCGTCGCGGTTGAGCGCGGCAGGCCGAGATCGGCGGCGGCAGCGGTAAAACTGCGCCGCTCGAGAACGCGAACGAAGAGCCGCATCGTGTCCAGGCGATCCATGGGCTTTGTTCGCAGTTTCCGAATAGTGATGTCAAGGATCGACTGATTATCCGGAAGGTGGCGACGTCTATATCCGTGTCACTGACAATACGGAGAGACTTCCATGACAAATCAAACCAGAACCGCGATCGTGACCGGCGCCTCCAAGGGCATCGGTGCGGCGATCGCACAGCGGCTCGCCCGCGACGGCGTTGCCGTCGTCGTCAACTATGCGCGGGGCCGTGCCGAGGCCGACGCGGTCGTCGGCGCGATCGAAGCCGAAGGCGGCAAGGCGATCGCCGTGCAGGCCGATATTGCCGATCCCACGCGCATCGTCACCCTGTTCGACGCCGGCGAGAAGGCCTTCGGCGGCGTCGATATCCTGGTCAACAATGCCGGCATCATGAAGCTGTCGCCGATCGCAGCGACCGACGATGCTTCCTTCGACACCCAGATCGCGATCAATCTCGGCGGTGTGTTCCGCGGCATGCGCGAAGGCGCGAAACGCCTCCGCGATGGCGGCCGCATCGTCAATTTTTCGAGCAGCGTCGTCGGCCTCTACCAGCCGGGTTACGGCGTCTATGCCGCCACCAAGGCGGCTGTCGAGGCGATGACGCATATCCTCGCCAAGGAGCTTGGCGCGCGCCGCGTCACCGTCAATGCGGTTGCGCCCGGACCGGTCGAGACCGCCCTGTTCACGGATGGCAAGAGCGAGGCGCAGATCGAGGCTACGGCCAAGATGATCCCGCTCGGCCGGCTGGGCCAGCCCGACGACATTGCCGGCGTGGTCTCATTCCTGGCTGGGCCGGATAGCGGCTGGGTCAACGGACAAATCATCCGCGCCAATGGCGGCGTGATCTGAAGGAGGCAATGATGAAACAGACAATTTTGATCACAGGCGCCTCCAGCGGCTTTGGCGCGATGACGGCGCGGGCGCTCGCAAGGGCGGGCCACACGGTCTATGCCTCGATGCCCGACCCCTCGGCGCGTGGCACGGCTGTAGCCGAGATGGAAAAGTTCGCTCGTGACGAGGGTGTGGCGCTGAAGACCATCGCGCTCGACGTCACCTCGGATGCATCGGCGCAAGCGGCAATCCGGCAGATCGTCACTGAGGCCGGCCGGCTCGATGTGCTGATCCACAATGCCGGGCATATGGGGTTCGGGCCGGCGGAAGCCTTTTCGCCCGAACAGCTGGCGCAGCTCTATGATGTCAACGTCGTTGGCACGCAGCGCGTCAACCGCGCGGCCCTGCCGCATATGCGGTCTCTCGGCCGGGCCCAGATGATCTGGGTCGGTTCGAGCAGCACGCGCGGCGGCACGCCGCCCTTCCTGGCGCCGTATTTCGCCGCCAAGGCCGGGATGGACGCACTGGCGCAGAGCTATGCGCTGGAGCTCGCCCGCTTCGGCATCGAGACGACGATCGTCGTGCCGGGCGCCTTCACCAAGGGCACGGAGCATTTCCACCATGCGGCGGCACCAGCCGATGCGGAGCGCGCCGACGCCTATTGGTCCGGCCCCTATGCCGGTGCCGATCAGCAGGCGCTGAAGGGGCTGGCGGCGCTGGAGCCGGCGGATGCCGATCCGGCCGAGATCGCGGCGGCCATCGTCGACCTCGTCGCCATGCCGCACGGGCGGCGTCCGCTGCGCGTCCACATCGATCCCTCCGACGACGGCGCAGCAATCGTCAACGGCGTTGCCGACCGCGTGCGCGCGCAACTCCTGGAACGGATCGGCCTTGCCGACCTGCTCCATCCCAAAGCCTGAAACCCAACCTCAAACAGAAGGAATACGACTATGCCGTTCGCCAACATAAAAGTACCGCAGGCCGCACTCTCCAAGGCGCAGAAGGAAGACCTCATCCATCGGACCACCGCCATGTTCGTCGACTTTTTCGGCGAGGTCGCGCGCCCCACCACGATGGTGCTGGTGGAAGAGATCGCCGACGGCGGCTATGGCCGGGCCGACGAGGTGTTTGTCGTGCCGGAAGCCTATCGCGCCAAGGAGTAACCGCTCTGAGCTGATACCCGTCATATGACGACTGGCCGCAGCGGACGCCAACGTTCACTCTGTCCGCGGGCCTGCATGTCGGTTCCCTGAAAACCGATGCCCCCTTTGGGGCGACATGCATCAGGCGGGGGCCAGGTGGACAGCCCCGAGCTGTCCACCTGTCTTGCTTGTGCTTGCTTCCGGTCCGCAGGGGAGGAACCAGATTTTTTGCGCCATATGGCAGCTTGGCGCATGCATTGTCTTGTGCCGCGCTGGTCGACCCCCACTCCGTCTCGGCTTCGCCGAGCCACCTGCCGGGGCGAGCCACGGGTCTCGCCCGTCCTTCGGACCCCCGATCGACGGGGTAGAGGAAAGGCGCCAAGCTTTTTGCCGTCAACGCTCGTCCAGCAACGCTCCCTTCCTTTCCCTCCGGAGGGGGAAGGTGGCGCTGCGAAGCAGCGACGGTTTGGGGGAACCACATGGCAATCGAGCCTCGGGTCGATTGCTCACGCCAGTCACAGAAGATCTGTGCATAGTGTAGACGAAAGGGGGAGAGATGGCTCGGCGAAGCCGAGACGGAGAGGAGGCGTTCGCGCAACCGGTTGCCTATTGGACCGGTGTGCTGGGAGCTCGAAAAATGGCCCTATCTCAGGACACCAGGCTCAACGACTGAGCCTCCGTATCCTCCGACCGCTCGGCTCTCCCCGCGGTCCGATAGCGCTTGGGCGCGGTGCCGGTGGCGCGTTTGAAGGCGTTGCTGAAGGCGCTTTCGGAGGTGTAGCCGAGCGAGCGGGCCAGCACCGCCACGGGCGTATCTTCCTCGCGCAGAGCGCGCTCGGCCAGATGCATGCGCCATTGCGTCAGGTAGGTCAGTGGCGCGACGCCGGCTGTCTGCCTGAAATGGAAGGCAAAACTGGTGCGCGACATGGCGGCAGCCCTGGCGAGTTCCTCCAGATGCCAGTCACGGCCGGGGTCGCCATGCATCAGCCGCAGCGCCGGTGCCAGTCGCGGATCGGCGAGCGCGCGCAGCCAGCCGGCGGGCATCAGGCTCGACGTCTGCAGATGCGCGCGCAGCACCTGGATGAACAGCAATTGCGCTAGCTGTGCCGAGGCAAGGCTTGCGCCCGGCTGGCCATCCGCCTGCTCGCGCACCAGCTGGTCGAGGATCCAGCGCAGGATCGTCGCTTGCGGCGACGAGGCCTGGATGTGGATCCATGGCGGCAAGACGTCGGCCAGCAGCCGCCCGCTCGCTTGGTCGAGCAGCACATGGCCGCCAATATGGGCGAAATCCCCGCCGTCGCCGAGCTGCGCGATCTTGCAGCCGGAAAACACCGCCATCGCGTCCAGCGGTGGGACCGACAGGTCGCTGGCGAGGATGAAGGAGCGTCTTGAGGCGAGCAGCAGCACGTCTCCGGTTTGCGCATGCACCGGCTCGTCCTCGCCTTCGAGGCGGATCCAGCAACTGCCCTTCACCACGGCGAAGAACTTTATCTTCTCGGGCGCGGGAAAGCGCAACGCCCAAGGCCCGCCGGCGGTGAAGCCGCCTGTCACCATGGTTTGCGCGCTAGTGAATTTGAGGATGTCGGAGAAAGGATCGCCGGTCATTTCGTACTCTCGCGCAATTTATGCGGATTTTCAAGCATTCACAATCCGGGAAGCGGGGCATAGCTGATGGCCAACGAACATCAGGAGACTGACATGACTGACGATTTAGTGCTGGTGACCGGCGGCTCCGGTTTCATCGCTTCGCACTGCATCCTGAAGCTGCTCGACGCCGGCTACCAGGTGCGCACGACGGTGCGTTCGCTGAAACGCGAAGCCGAGGTGCGCGCGATGCTGAGGGAAGGCGGCGCCGAGCCCGGCGATCGGCTGTCCTTCGTCGCCGCCGACCTGACTGCGGGCGCCGGTTGGGCGGAGGCGGCCGCCGGCTGCACCTATGCCATGCATGGCGCCTCGCCGACGCCCTCCGGCAGCCAGACGCGCGAGGAAGACTGGGTGAGGCCCGCCGTCGACGGCGTGCTGCGGGTGCTGCGCGCCGGGCGCGATGCCGGCGTGAAACGCGTGGTGCTGACCTCGGCCATTGGTGCCGTCGCCATGGGTCATGCGCCGCAGACCAGGCCATTCAACGAGACTGACTGGACTGACCTTAGCGGCGCTGTCGCGCCCTACCAGAAATCGAAGACGCTGTCGGAACGCGCCGCGTGGGACTTTATTGCCCGGGAAGGGCACGGCCTCGAACTCTCCGTCGTCAATCCGGTCGCCGTGCTCGGCCCTGTGCTCGCCGCCGACTTTTCGCATTCGATCGGGCTGATCAAGCGGCTGATGGACGGCATGCCCGGCTGTCCCCGGGTCAATTCCGGCTATGTCGATGTGCGCGACCTTGCCGATCTGCACCTGCTGGCGATGACCAGCCCTGCGGCCAAGGGCGAGCGCTTCATCGGCATTTCGGGCCACAGCCTGTGGATGGCGGAGGTCGCGAAGGTGCTGCGGCGCAGGATGGGCGCGGCCGCGGCCAAGGTGCCGACCAGGGAGATTCCCAACTGGGTGATCCGCCTGCTGGCGGTGCGCGGCGATCCGACGACCAAGATGCTGGCCAGGCATCTCGGCGTGATGATGGACGCCACCAGCGAAAAGGCGACGCGCCTGCTCGGCTGGACGCCGCGCCCGGCCGAAGAGGCGATCGTCGCCACGGCCGAGAGCCTACTGCGGCTGGGGCTCGTGGGTGGGAAGAGAGGTCACGGCTGAGGACCCCACCCCGCTGCTTCGCAGCGACCCTCCCCACAAGGGGGAGGGTAAGGCAACGCCGTGCCCGCCTATTCGACACTGCGCGACGGGCACATTGGCGCTGCCGCAAGTGGTTGACCGCGCCGCCCATCCGGCCGATAGGTCCGCGCGACCACTCCGAGACCTGTCATGACCGACCTCAAAGATGCAACCCGCGCCCCCGACTGGCAGGACGATGTCCGCCAAGGCGTTCGCCATGTGCGCGACCTTGCCGCCCTGCCGCTGTCGCCGGCCGAGCGCGCAGCCGCACAAGCTGCCGCCGCGCTGCACAAGGTGCGCGCGCCGAAAGCCTATCTCGACCTGATCGACTGGAACGACCCGGCCGATCCGATCCGCGCGCAGGTCATTCCGTCACCGGATGAACTGGTGGAGACGGAGGGCGAGCTTGGCGATCCGATCGCCGACCATGATTTCAGCCCGGTGCCCAGGCTGACGCATCGCCATGCCGACCGGGTGCTGCTGTTCCCGACCTATCAATGCGCGGTCTATTGCCGGTTCTGCTTCCGCAAGGAATCGCTGACCTCGATCGGCGCGGCTATACGCGCGAGGCGCTGGAGCCGGCGCTGGCCTATATCGCCGATCATCCCGAAATCCGCGAGGTGATCCTGACCGGTGGCGACCCGCTGTCGCTGCCCGACAAGGCACTGGCCGAAATCTTCGCGCGCATCGAGGCGATCCCGCATGTGCGGCTCTTACGCATCCACACCCGTGTGCCCGTCGTGCTGCCGTCACGCATCACATCCGGGCTGGTCGAAGCGCTGCAGGGCCGGCTGATGGTCACCGTCGTCACGCATTTCAACCATGCGCGCGAGATCACCGATGCCACCGAGACAGCATGCCGCACGATGCGGCAGGCGGGCTTCGTGCTGCTCAACCAGAGCGTTCTGCTGAAAGGCGTCAACGACAGCGTCGAGGTGCTGGAAGAGCTCTGCCGCGAACTGATGTACCGGCTGGGGGTAAAACCCTACTACCTGCACCATGGCGATCTGGCGCGCGGCATGGCGCACCGGCGCACCACGATCGCGCAGGGCCAGGCGCTGGTGGAAGCGCTGAGGGCACGGCTGTCGGGCATCTGCAATCCGGTCTATGTGCTCGACCTGCCGGAAGGCGGCGGCAAGGTGCCGCTCGGGCCGTCCCCTATCGAGGGCCGCGATGGGGCAACCTGGCGGATACGCGGGCTGGATGGCGCGGTGAGGGACTATCGGGAGATCGTGGGCGAATAGGTCCGCGCTATTGCCCGACAAAGGCCAGCACGACCACGCGCGGAGCGACGCAGTGGGCAAGGCTGACCTTGCGGCCGGTCTTCGTCGTCGCGCGGCCCGCGTCCAGGTCGACGGCGATATCCTCGTAGCCCAGCACCTCGCGATCAAGCGGATAGGCCGCCTTGTAGACTGCTTCCTTGGCGCAAAACAGGATGCGACCGGCAAGCCGCCGGTCCACCGCGCCGGCCCGATCCGCGCCGGTTGCAACGATCGCGAAAATATCATCCGGCAAGGGTTCAGCGGGCTCGACATCAATACCCAGGGAGACGATGTGGCCAACGCGCGCGACCGCCGCCACGGCCATGTTGTCGTCATGGGCGAGCGAACCCATTATCCCCTCCGGCCAGACCGGAGCACCGGATGGCGCGCGCGGGATGGCGACGTTGCTGATGCCGATATCGGCCAGCAGCCGGTGCGCGATCCAGCGGGCCGCACCGCTGGCGCGCCGCATGGCCGGCTGGCGCGCGGGGATCGAACGCGCTTCCTCGGGCAGCAGATGGGCCTCGTCACCTTCGCGGATTATCCGGCATCCGGTGCGGACCCCATTCGGGGCGATGGTGGCCAGCGCCTGCGCGAGCGAGATTTCCCCGGAAGGATTTGCGGGAGGTGTCATCGATCGCCCATCGATGCCGGCAGGACGAGGTCGGCGATCATTTCGCCATCCTCGTCGAGCCCTTCTTCGACGAAACCGGCACTGCGATAGAGCTGGCGTGCCGCTTCGTTCTCCGGTTCATAGCAAATCGAAACGTGCCTGATGTGGCCAAGTCCCTGGATTTCGGCCAGCGCCTCGTGCAACGCGGCCTTGCCGTAGCCTCTGCCCTGCCAGGCGCGGTCGATCATGAAGCGGTAAATCCGCGCCTCGTCGTCATCCCGTGGCGCCTCGTACATCAGGAAGCCGACGACACGATCCCCGGCCATGATTGCGCGCGGCCGCGCGTCCCTGTCGGATTTGGCCTCGCGCAGCGAATCCGCGTTGCTTGCGACGAAATCCATCTGCTCCGGGGCCAGCTGCAGTGCAGTGACCAAGGCGCTGTTGGCCGGGGTCACCGGAGCGATCCGGATGTCGATGGTGCTTCCGGATCGCTCTGTCACGTGACCTCCGATGCTATCGGGCGTCAGGACGACGCCCTGGTGCCGTCCTCTACGATCGGCTCGACGAACCGATGCAGCTTGGCCGGGTTGCCGCGCCAGATCGAGTTGGGCTCCAGCTCTTCGCCCTTCATCACGAAGGAGTCCGTATCGACCACCGATCCTTTGCCCATGACGACGCCGTAATGGACAAAGGCGGAAGGTCCGAGCGTACAACCGTCGCCGATGCGGATGAAGTCCGACTTGAACGCACCTTCTTCCAGCGAATGGGCCTGGATAACGCAGCCCTCGTTGAGCGTGACGTCGTCGCCGATCTCGACCAGCGAACGTTCGGTCAGGTTGCTGCCGCCATCATAGACCCGTTTGCCGACCTTGACGCCCAGCATGCGCAGGATCATCGGCCGGAACGGCGTGCCGGCGAACAGGCGCACGATCGGCGAATCCGCCAGCTTCCAGTGGCGTTCGTGGCGCCAGAAGGCGACGTCGTAGATCGTCGTCATCTGCGGCTTCAGCCGGCCGAAACCAAGGCTTGCCCGCTCGACAAAGATGTAGAACGGAATGGTGATCGCCGAGGTCAGGAGCACGGCGACGAAGAGGGCGACCTCGTTCCATTCGGTGTAGTAGTTCAGCGCCCGGTCCCAGATCGCCAGCGTGGCGAACAGCATGACCCATTGCGTTGCCATGAACAGGAGGATCGTCACCAGATTGTGACGGTTCTTGAACGGGATGCGCTGACGCCGGTCGGCCTCGTCGACGCCGGCGATGAGTTCCTTGTCGCGGTTGACCATGCGCGGGATTTCAAAGGCAGGCGAACCAAGCAGGCCGACATTCTCGCGCAGCGGGCCGTCGATGGGGATCATCACCTTGGTGCCGAGCAGGACGTTGTCGCCCGTGCGGCCATCCGGCGGATAGTAGATGTTGTTGCCGAGATAGTTGCGCTCGCCAATGCGGGTTGGCTCCAGCCGGAACGCCGAGGCGGACTTGTGCACATTGATCATGTACAGGCCGTCCGACACCATGGTCTCGGTGCCGATCTCGCACAGAAGCGGGTTGTCGTGCTGCTGGTTGGAGCCGAAGTTGGAGCCGGTCTGCACCACCTTGTTGAGGTTCCAGCCGATGGCGCGCATGTAGTGGACGATGGCCGAGCTGTCGCCGAACAGCAGCCCCAGCACACGCGAATTGCTGGAGAACTCGGACACCGTCTGCAGCCAGTAGCGGAAGCCATAGAGCGTATAGGTACGGCCAGGCTTCAGGATAAGGCTGAAAGCGCGCGGCAGGACGGTGGCGGCGAAAAAAGCCACGGCGATATAGCCGAACAGCGTGACCGTGGTGCCGATGGCGACAAGACCGATCGTCTCCTGATAGTCGTCGCCGACATATTCCCAATAGCTGTGGAACAGGAACGGCAGCGGGGTGATGACAGCGAACAACAGGAACAGCTGAACGGCCTCGTAAAGGAAGCGCCGGACCTCGTAAGGGTTCGCGGTGCGCACCTTGCAATAGTCGGCCGTGGTCGGCACGGCCGGCGATCCATGCCAGTGCTCACCATCGGGAATGCTTTGCCCGCGCTGCAGCGAGGACGAATGTCCGAGCTGGCCGCCGTCGCCAATCGAGGTGTCGATGTCGAGCGTGGAGCCGACGCCGACGAAGGCATCGCGGCCGATGGTCAGCGGCCCGGTGTGGATATAGCCGGCCTGGGCCCGATAGCCGAGGATCATCGATTCCTTGCGCAGGATCGTGTTGGCGCCGATCGAAATCAGATCCGTGCAGACGGGCACGGATTTGGATTCGATGACGGCGTTGTGCCCGAGCTTGGTGCCCAGCAACTGCAGATAGATGCTGTAGAGCGGGCTGCCCCGGAACAGCACGACGGGTGCCGAGCGGATCAAGGTCTTGACGATCCAGAAGCGATAATAGCGCCATCCCCAGATGGGGAAGGCCTCGGCCTTCCAGCGGCCGATGAGCAGCCATTTCGCGGCAACGGCAAAGCCGGACATGCCGAAGAACACGCCGGCCGACAGTGCCACGCACCTGATATACAGCTGCAGCGGCTCGTCGAGTGCGTCATAGACCCAGTCGAGGCCGTGGTCGAGGACCCAAAGCGCGGCATAGCTGTAGAGCAGATAGAACGAAAGCTGGCCCGCTCCGCAGCTCCAGTAGGCAAGATTCGATGCCTGGCGGGTGAGAACAGGCTCATTGGTGGCCGTCGTCATCTCTTCCGCCACGCTCAGATGCTTGGCCAGGCGCGCGACAGTTGGATAGAGATAGATGTCGCGCATGGACGTCGTCGCCCATTCCTTGCGGGTGCGCACGCGGGCGCAGAAATGCGCCATCAGCAGCGAGTTGGCGCCGAGATCGTCGAAGAAATTGTCCTCGACCGACACCGCGTCGAATTTCAGCACGGCGGCCAGCGCGTCGGCGAGGAAACGTTCGTCGTCATTGCCGGGCGCCACCATGGCGCGGTCGGCCGAAAGCCTGGTGCTTGTCGGCTTCGGCAACTGGCGAAGATCGACCTTGTTCGACACCGTCATCGGGATTGCCGGCAGTTCCTCCAGATAGGAAGGCACCATGTAGTCCGGCAGGCGCCGCTTCATCGTCTGGGCGAGATCGGCGCGCGAGAGCGCCGGCGCTCCGGCCTTGGCTGCGTAATAGGCGACGAGCTCGACGCGGCCAGGCTCGATCTCCCAGGTGGTGACGGCGGCCTGCGCGATCTCGGGCTGTTCGAGCAGCACCGCCTCGATCTCGCCGAGTTCGATGCGGTAGCCGCGGATCTTCACCTGGGTGTCGATGCGCCCGGCATACTCGATCTCGCCATCGCCGTTGATCCGGCCAAGGTCGCCCGTGCGGTAGATGCGCTGCGACGGGTTGTTCGGCAGGCCGAGGAAGTCGGGGATGAACTTCTGTTCCGTCAGGTCCTGCCTGTTGAGATAACCGACCGCGAGCCCGATGCCGGCGATGCCGATCTCGCCCAGTTCGCCAGGCTCGGCAAGCTCCGGCAGCGAAGCGTCGAGAATGACGATGGAGTAGGTCGGCAGCGGCGCGCCGATGGTGACGGGCCTGTCCGGCGTCAGCGCACCCATCGTTGCCGTGACGGTCGCCTCCGTCGGGCCATAGGTGTTGAGGATCTGCCGCCCCGGCTTCGACCAGCGCACCACCAGATTGTGCGGGCAGGCCTCGCCGCCGACCAAGAGCGTGCGCAGGCTGGGCACATCAGATGTCATCGATGACAGCAGCGTCGGGCTGCAGGCCATGCAGGTGATGTCATGAAGCCGCAGGAAATCCGCGAGTTCCTCGCCGACGAGCGGCATCTGGCCGGGTGCGGGCACCACGGTCGCGCCGGCAACGAACGGCACCCAGATTTCTTCGGAGGAAAAGTCGAAGGCGATCGTCATGCCCTGGTAGACGCGATCGCCCGGCCGGTAGCCGTAGGATGCGGCGGCGACCCGGATGAAGTTGACGAAGCTCTGGTGGCGGATGGCCACACCCTTCGGCCTGCCGGTCGTGCCCGACGTGTAGAGGATGTAGCAGATGTCTTCGGCCGCAGTGGGGGCCGGCGCCTTGTGCGGCTTCAGCGGTGCGTCGGACTGTTTGGAGATCTCGGCGGCGGCGCTGTCGATCAGCACATGCGGAACCGGCAACTGGTCGGCCCGCGACGCATAGGTGGCGATGGTGACGATCAGGCTGACGCTGGCGTCGTCGATGATGAGCGCCATGCGCTCCTGCGGAAAGGCGGTGGCCAGCGGCACGAAAGCCGCGCCCGCCTTCACCACGGCGAGCAAGGCGACATAGGTTTCCGCCGACCGGTCGAGGATAAGCCCGACCCGGTGACCCGGCCGTACGCCGCGCTTGACCAGCAGGCGGGCGAACTGGTTGGCCCGCTTGTCGAGCTCCTGATAGGTCCAGACACGTCCTTCGGAGATCACCGCCGGCAGGGTGGCGAATGTTTCGGCGAGCTGTTCGAAGACGGCATCGAGCCGCTCGCCGGGCTGACCTGCCCGGGCGAAGTCGGCGCCGGTCAGGACCTGGCCGTGCGCGGCCAGGGACCGCTGAGCACTCCTGATAAGCGCATCGACGCTTGCGACGCTGGTTTCGGGCTCTGCGTCCAGTCTTGCCGTGTCCCTGTCGAGTGCGGCGATATCGACACCGTGATCCATTTCCAAACTTTCTCGTCCTGGCCGGGCATCGCCCGGCTGTTCCTGCCGTTCGAGCGGGCATTTTCGGCTGTGCCGCCGCTGCAATTTTGACCCTTGTTGGTGGCGGACCGAAGCTTCCGAAAAGGAAGTCCCCGCAGTCCCCCGCAGGATGATTATGCCATCCGATCTTTTCGCCAGTTTTTCCGAACTGTTGAATATTGTTTCTGAATTGTGTCTGAGCGCTCTTCCTGCCTCCTCCTCGCGGGCCCCTTCGGGCCTTTGGGATCCCTGTTTCATGGGGCGAGGACCCGAGTTCAGCGGGTCCAAACCCCTTGAATCCCGCCCTTCAAAAAAATCTCACCACCCCCGGGAATAAACCACCGCCTTGCCGGGTCTTCCCTTCAGCGGGGCCAATCTGCCGGCCCGCGACCTGAGGAAACGAAACAAGGATTACTAGAAATGACCAAGCTCGCTCTCAGCGTGGCCGCGATGGTGCTTGCCTCGAGTGCTGCCTTTGCCGGCAGCGACCATTTCAGCGCCGACAATGCCAACCAGCCTGTCGCTTCCGTCGACACCAATGCCACCGCCTCGATCCCCTACACGGCACGTCCTGACGGCGTCGACACCAAGGTGACGACCGGGCCGAGCCAGGGATCGGTGCAGGACATCATCAACCGGCACAACGACGAAGGCCTCTGGGGCCGCTGAGCCCACCTTCAAGCAATCTCTCAACAACAGGAACCATCGACATGAAAAACATTGCTCTCACCGCCGTTGCCATCCTCGTGGCCACCACCAGCGTCTTTGCCGGCAGCGACCATTTTGGCGACCGCACCGTCAATCCGACGACCGTCACCGTGGACAACACCTACACCGCCGCGATCCGCAAGCCGGACATGGTCCGGCACGGCATGCAGGCAACGACCAAAACTGATGCGGACGAACCAGGCCAGGGCATCTGGGGCAACTGAGTTCGGGGGTCGGGACAGCCTCGAGGTCCCGACCCGGTCCGCAATCAGGACGGGGGGCCATGTGGCGTGGCCCTCCGTCGCTCCTTCCGCGATTTCTTGACGCCACCGCAACCCACAGGAGACCACACAATGTTCAGCATGACACGCCGCACAGTGCTTCAATCCGCCGCCGCCGCTGCCGCTTTCGGCCTTGCCGGCAAGCTTGAATTCACCCGCCCCGCTTTTGCCGAAACCCCGGTGGAACCGACCGTCGGTTTCTACAAATATACCGTCGGCGATATCGAGGTGACCGCCATCTATGACGGCATCTGGAAGAAGCCGCACGACCCGGCCTTCATCAAGGATGTCTCGGTCGACGAGACCAAGGCGGCACTCGCCAAGGCCGGGCTGACCACCGACTTCATGCCCATTCCGCTCACCGTCGTCGTGCTCAAGATGGGCGGCAAGCTGATCATGATGGATGCCGGCTCGGGCGTCGGCCAGTGGCAGGCCAACGCCACGCACCTGCCGGCCAACATGGCCGCCGCCGGCATCGACTACAAGGCGATCGACACCATCATGATCTCGCATTTCCATCCCGACCATGTCTGGGGCCTGATGGAGAAGGGCACCAACACGCCGGTGTTCCCCAATGCCGAGTTGATCGTCAACGCCACCGAATACAATTGGTGGACCGACCCCAGCCGCCTGGCCAAGCTGCCCGATGGGCGCAAGCCGGCGGGCAAGCGCATCGCCGAGAATTTTCCGAAATGGAAGAACTGGAAGCTGGTCGAGGACGGCGCCGAAGTGGCGCCCGGCATCCAGATCATCGCCGCACCCGGCCACACGCCGGGCCATTCGGTGTACCTCGCCAATTCCGGCAAGGAGCAGCTGATGATCTCGGCCGATACCATGTACGTGCCCGCACTTCTCGCGCCGCATCCGGAGTGGCAGGGCGCCTACGACCAGGATGGGCCGACGGCGATTGCCACGCGCCACAAGATCATCGACCGGGTGATCGCGGACAACATCCGCATTTCCGGGTCGCACTTCCCGTTCCCCGGCACCGGCGTTTTCGTCAAGGACGGCAGTGCCTATGGCTTCACGCCGGTTCAAGTTTGAACGCGGCAACCCAAACCAAGCGAGTAAGACAATGAAACAGCTTCTCTTGGGCAGAAACGCCCTGTTCGGCCTGCTCGGCACCATTGCCGTGCTGACCGTGGTTCCCGTCGCGACAATCATGCCGGCCTATGCGGTGGATGATATCGAGGGCGCCGATGCGCCCGACCTTACCGCCGTCCAGGCCAAGATCGCCGCCAAGGATTATAAGGGCGCGCTGGCCGACCTGCGCGATCTCGCGCAGGACAACCAGCAGGCCGACGTCTACAACCTGCTCGGCTTCACGCTGCGCAAGACCGGCGACTTCACCACCGCGCTGACCTACTACAACAAGGCGCTGGAGCTGAAGCCCGACCACAAGGCTGCCCGCGAATATCTGGGCGAGCTCTATGTCGAGACCGGCGACATGGACAAGGCCAAGGCGCAGCTGGCCTCGCTACAAAAACTCTGCCCCGCCGGCTGCGAGGAACTGGAAGACCTGCAGAAAGCCATAGACACCAAGGTGACGCAGTAGGCCGTGACCCATTTCCTCTCCCCCCACGAACGTGGGGGAGAGGTGGCTCGGCGAAGCCGAGACGGAGTGGGGGGCTGGCACTGACCCATCCCTTACCAGTTTGGGCGCTCGTGGCTGGCGCCCATTGCCGGAGCCGGCGCTCTCCCTCGAGCCGGCTCCGGCCTTTTCGAACATCACATCCGGCAGGCGCCGTTCTCGCGTCCCACGGCGGGCGACGCTTGCCTGTGCCCAAAAATTGGAGGCTGACCCATGACACCGAACGACATCGCCGCGAAGCTCACCGGCCTCGCCACGAAATACCACATCAGGGACGTTACCCTGCTTGCCGGCCGCCTGCTTATGTCCTTCATCTTCCTGCATGAGGGCGTGACGCTGGCCACCCATTTCGACGGCGCCGCCAAGGCGAATGGCAGCCCAAGGCGTCGGCCTGCCGCTGTTTGTCGCCACCATCGCGCTGCAACTGGGGGCAGGGCTCTCGGTGGCATCAGGCCTGCTGACGCGGCTGGGCGGCATCGGGCTCGGCCTGTTCTGCCTGGCCACCGCCTTGCTGTTCCACACCAACTTCGCCAGCCAGAACGATCTGCTGCATTTCGAAAAGGACCTGGCCATATCAGGCGGCATGTTCGTGCTGGCCGCCGTCGGCGCCGGCCGGCTGTCGCTGGACTGGCTGCTGGCCCGCGCCCTGCAAAAGCGTGAGCGCGACAAGGAGATGGTCAAGGCATTGCTGGCGGTGGAGAACGAGTTCTCGGTGGATGTGCGGTTGCCGGTTTGAGGCACCTTTGCCAAACGCTCGCTCGCTGGAACCAGTCCGGGTGCTCCGCATTCTATTAGTAGGGGCTCAAGGAGTGTGTGATGAAAGCGGTTTTGGCACTGGTCGCAGGCTTTGTCCTGACCCTTGCGGTCTTTGCCAGCGGGCTGGCTTTCGCCGCCTGGCTGATTGTCGCCAAACCCGCGCATCAGGCCAGGCCCGCCGACAGTGTCTCGCAGCTGTGGACCAAGGACGCACAGCCCGTGGACAAGACCGCGCCGGGGCTGGAGCGCGTGGCCGCCGCGCAGCCCGCGGCACCCGACGCCGGAGCCAGGGTGCAGGCGGCATCGCCCGAGCCGACCAATTCAGTCGCGGTGGCGCTTGACGCCGGCGAGCAACAGGCCAGGCTGCCGCCCGCCCATGTCAGCTGGTGCGCGGACCGCTACCGCTCCTACAATCCCGACGACAACAGCTACACATCCTATAGCGGGCAGCAGCGCCCGTGCGTGTCGCCCTATCTCGACACCACTGCCGCCGACCAGGCCGCGCCCACCGCAGTCAGCTATGTCGAGGGCGGCGCAGCACCCCTGGTCGCGTCGGCCGACCTTTCGGACGACCACGTCCAGTCCTGCTTCAGCCGCTACCGCTCCTACCGTCCCGAAGACAACAGCTACCAGCCATACTCCGGTGGGCCCAGGCGCCAGTGCGAGTAGGGGGCGCGGGCTGGTTGAATCGCGTGCGGTCCCTGGCCATTTCGATCACGCAAAATTTTTGGATCAATCCCGCCGGCCCGGCGTTCATCCCTCACACAAGGGAGAAACCGACATGACCGACGACCGCAACGACAAGATCCGTGACCGTGCCTACGCCATCTGGCAACGCGAAGGCGGCGCCCATGGCGACCACGAGCGGCACTGGCACCAGGCCGAAATGGAGATCGACCGGGAAGCCGCACTGCCGCTGACGGCCGACGACGCGCTGCCGCAAACCCGTGAGATCGCCAGCACCGACGTGCTGGAGGTCGAAGCGCTGGCCATGCGCACCGGCATTTCGGGCGACGAAGCGCAGGCGCTGCTCGACCGCCTGGGCAGCGACCGCGCGGCGGTGGAGCAGGCAGCGCGCAGCCTCAAGGCCAGGCGAAAATCCTGATCGATCCCAACTGGAGAGAGCGAGATGATCCGCAAACTCAAGGACGGAAAATACCGGCTTTATTCGCGCAAGAAGGACGAGAAGACAGGGAAAAGGCGGAATTTGGGGACGTTTGAGACGCGGGAAGCGGCCGAGAAGCATGAGCGGGAGGTGCAGTATTTCAAGCGGCATTGAGGGGGTTCTGACGGTCGCGATGGCGATATGCTTGCAAGCCTTGGCCCAACGGCTGCGATCGCTTGGCATTCACGGTAAGTTGACTGCTGCTTGGAGCATCCCTATAGAGCAGTGAGGGGCGATAAGAACTAACAATGAACTTCCTGCCTAGGCGGGCATAAAGTAGATATCGCTAATTTTGCTTTAGGGCCTCGGGGGGTGGCAGTGAAGTGTTTTGTGATCAACCTTGACCGATCAGTTGATCGGCTCGCTGACGTCACGGCAGAATTTTCCCGCATTGGAATTCCTTTTGAACGTGTTGCCGGTATCGATGCGGCACGCGGGGTTCCTTTTATTGCGCCCCCGCTGACCGGGGCGGAAGTCTGCTGCTTTCTTAGCCACCGTCTCTGCTGGCAGAGCATCGCGGACGGCCCTGATCGGTATGGCGCCATCTTCGAGGACGACGTTGTTTTCAGCCATGACGCCGGACCGATGCTGTCCGATGTCAGCTGGATCCCGAGAGACGCGGATGTGGTCAAGCTCGAAACATTCTTTGTACGGGTGAGGATCGGGAGCCGGGATGTTTCCGCTCAAAATGGATACTCGGTCAGGAGACTGGCCGGACGGCACATGGGCTCGTGCGGCTATCTGATTTCGAAAGACGCCGCCCAAAAACTGCTCAAGGGCACGAATCGTCTCAAAGCGGCGGTCGATTTCGCACTCTTCAATCCAACCGAGATGACGACCGCGCGTAATACAACCTACCAGTTGATGCCCGCGCTCTGCACGCAAGCGCATTTCGTTTCGGAAAACGGCGGACCTCAGACCTTAATTCAATCCAGGTCGCCGCCCGCCAGAAACAAGCGCGTCATCGAAAGGATCCGGGCAGAGTCGACTCGCATTTTCGGGCATTTTCGAAACAGAAGCTTTTTCGCCACCGAGAAGGTCGACGTCGTGCCGCTACGCTTCCCGCTGGCAATGAACGTTGCATCGCCCCGAAACGAGCTTGCGCTCCATGCCCAACAGGTTTGACCAGAGCAATTCCAGGAAAAGTGTGAGCGGTTTTCCGCCTGGAATTGCGTCAAAACAGGGAGTTAGAGCGGTTCGCCGTTTCTATGAAACGGTGAAGCGCTCTAGGTTTGGAATGAATTCTTAGGACTGCATTATGAGCCAGAACACCTATGACAGCGATTTTTTTTAGGGAACGCTCGGGCGAAATCAGAATTGCGAAGGAAATACTTGGGCACGTCTTTGAATATTTCAAGCCTGAGTCTGTTGTCGACCTCGGGACAGCAACCGGGTCATGGCTATCGGCGGCAAAGCAGATGGGGGTAGCCTGCGTTCGTGGTATCGACGGACCTTGGGTACCCGCGGAACAGAGACTCATTTCGGAAGCGGAGTTTGTGCTGGGGGACCTGGAGGACTCGATTCCCGATCTTGGACGCTTTGACCTCGCAATTTGCACGGAGGTCCTGGAGCATATCTCGGCTCCAGCTTCCGTGCGCGCTGTCGAATGGCTTTGCCGCAGCGCACCGGTTGTCCTTTTCTCGGCCGCCATCCCTTCCCAGGGAGGCACTCACCACATCAACGAGGCTTGGCAGAGCCATTGGTCAGCCCTGTTCAAGCAACAGGGTTACGAGGCGTTCGATCTAATTCGCCCGAAGATATGGTCAGACAGCAGTTTGCCCTTCTGGTACAGGCAGAACATCCTGATTATGGCCAATGACCAGGCTGCCGAGAAACTCGGACTTGGCAGCCCTTCAACAATGCTCGATTGCGTCCACCCGGACCTATATCTTGACCGCCTCAGATTGATTGACAGGTTGCGCAGGCGCACATTCAAAGCAAAGCTTCGGTCTTTCATGCGACGCCTAACTCGAAGCCCGCGCGAATGAGGGCATAGCACCGGCCGCCCATTTCGACGGCGCCGCCAAGGCGATGGCCGCGCAAGGCATCGGCAGCGCTGCCTCAGCCGGAGGCCTGTGACATTCCGGGTCGCAGGACACAGCCGGAAGCGACAATGTTTCCCGTTTGCGCCCATTCGGCTAAGATGCGACGGACGCAAAACCGATCTGGAGAGGCCGCCGGGGGAATTCGATATGCGGACCAGCTGCGCAATCCTGATGGGGCTTCTATTGGTCGCTCCCGCGGCGCGGAGGACGCGCAGTGCCCGAAAGGCATTCAATTGGAGGCGGACATCAAGGCCGCGCCCGATTGCCTGGCCGCTCACAAGCTGCACCAGGCCTGCGCCTGGGGATCGAGCGGCGACGAATTCATGTCGGAAGACGTGATCGACAAATGCGAGACTGGATTTCTCGATCGACTGACCGCCAAGCAAAAGCGCCTGTATCAAAAGCGCATCGGGGCATGCAGCGATCGCTACCCCGTCACCGAGGAGGGCGGTTCGATCCAGATATACCTGTCATGGATGTGTGACGAGGATCTCGCGGCGACCTATTTCAAAGCCGCAAAAGGCGGGCAAATTGTGGGAACGCCGCGCTGGCGGGTGCCCAACGTATCTCAGTGAGCTGATTGTCCGTTCCGGGAGGCTGGACCATCCGAAATGTGAGACGTCAGCGGCCTTCCCGACCCGCGATCATCGCGCCGCGTGAACGAATCCAGCATCGGCCGCGCGGGTTAGGCGATGAAAGTCCGGTCGTCGGCATTGATGAGGCCTCGACCGGCGTCCCGGGATAGCGCCACTTGGCCTAGACACCGGCCTATGCGCGTCGATGGGCAGAAGCGCCCGGCGTGCAACTCATCCCTCGGCCGGCTCTTCGTAGATGCCGGTGATGAGGAGCCATGCGCCTGAAATCAGGAAGGCGAACAGGACGATGGTTCCAAGGGCCGCGATGTAAAGGCCCACGCCGCGCCCGAGAATAAGGAAAATCGCGCCTGCAACCTCGGCCAGGTAACACAGCGTGCCGCCCGCCAGCCGGGGCCCGGTCAGCCCGATGGAACTCATCCCCGCCATGATGGCGACAACATACCCTCTGACGAATATGAATGTTGCTATGCCCCAGAGGAAAAGCCATTCGAAGCCAAGTGCCGGAAGATACTGACCTCCCAGAAGCGCAAGGCTGCATGCCATGAAAATCGCGCTGAAGCCCGACAGCATGTTGATTGCCCGGTTCTTGTGCGTCGTGTTGCGGACAATGCGTTCGGGATTGATCGAGATCGCGACGAAGATCAACCCGGCAAGCCCCGCCGCGCCGCCGCCCACCATGACGAAGAAATTGCTCCATTGATCCAACATGACTTGCCCCTCGAGCTTCAGGCGGCTCGATGGAGGCTAGCATGGCTGTGTTCTCGAACTCCACGGGGCGAGACAGCCGATCGGCGTCGTTTGGGCGACGCAGCGATAGGTGCGGGCCCACGCCGGCATACTCCGCGTGTATATCTCGTGATCGTCGGCAAGGTGCTTGACTAAACGAAAAAAAACAGAAGACTTCCGCGTCTACTTATATGAGAGCTAAATACCGGCGCCGCTATTCATGAAAAACAAGCGAGCAGCCAAGGCCGCGACGAGATCACCCAGTGCGGCGCATGTAATCGCCGGGTTTCGTTATCAATTGCTGCAGTCGGTGTCTGCGCTGCTTGGCCTGCGCGGAGATGAAGAACTGCTCCTTGAGATTTCCGAGGATTTCACGATCGTCGCGGGGTATGCGGCGACAGACGTTCAGGTGAAGAACTCGCAGGCAACCAAGGGTCCTCGACCATTTAGTTTGCAGTCACCGGAGGTCGCCGCAGTCCTAGGACGCTATTGGGACTTAAGCCGTGAAGGAACAATCAATCGTCGCTTAGTATTCCTGGCGAGAGGCGGCGCAGCCATCGAACGAGGCTTTGATTTCCCTGGCAACCTGTCAGGGCTTGCATATTGGCGTGCTGCTGCGATGGACTCTGATACGCAGCCACTTCGTGCCGCACTTTCCGCTATTTTGGCGGGCACGCCACTGGGAGAATGGGTTGCCGCTGGCCCGAGCGATGCCGAATTGCGCTCACGGCTCTTACACCGCGTCCAATGGGAACTTGAATCAATTTCGGCCGAACAACTGACTACGCAACTACGCGATCAGATAGGCGAGCTTTTTTATGCGCGCAACTTGCCGATTATTGCCGCATCTCAAGCTCTGAAATCTTTGATGGATTTGGCGTTTGAAACCGCGGCTAAGCCTCGCGCGCAAGATCGGCGACTTACGCAGTTCGATTTGGTCAAAGCGATGGAAGAGGCTGCTGCCGCGATCCTGCTTGGACAGCAAATGGCTCCATCGCTGCAAGCAAGCGAAGGTATCGGTCAAAGCGTGCTGGTTTCGGAACTGGGTGGAGTTTGGCCGTTCACTGCTCAGCGCGCCGGAATAATCGACAACCTGCTGCGCGCGACCAGTGGGCAGCCTCTCATCTGGATACACGGTGCCAATGGAGTGGGGAAGTCGACGTTGGCGCGGCTAGTTGGCCAGCGAATAGGTGGCCGCTGGCTAGAACTGGATTTGAGACCAGTTCAGAAGGATGCAGCGGGTTCAACAGCAGCTTGGCGTGAACTGACACGCATGATTGCTCTCACAGCTCCAGCCGACGGGATTATCGTCGACGACTTCGATGACGATGCTTCAAGAGCTCTACGTTCTCGGCTTACTGCCCTCGCACGGCTGCTCGGTTCTCGTGGCGCGCGCTTAGTTGTAACGTCGCATCGTGTGCCATCGCCGGCTTTGCTTCTTGAATGCGGAACATCCACCACTGCGTCTATTCAGGCCCCGTATTTCAGCGAGGCCGATGTCGTCGAGCTTGTCAGCGCAGCGCCTTCCCCGGCTAAAGATATGATTGCTCCTTGGAGCATTTTCATTCGCTTGTCGACTCGTGGCGGGCACCCTCTATTGGCGGCTGCAAAGGTGTCCAGCTTGCGAGCTCGCGGCTGGCCGGACACGGCGCTTGTTGAAGATATTATAGGCGAGCCAAGTGACGCCATTAAACTATCTAGGGACGAGGCGCGCCGCGCTCTGCTGGAGGACCTTTCTGAGCTTGATCAAGCACGCTCACTGGATGCCGGAAGTCTTCTTCGGCGCATTGCATGTGTTTTCGATCGGGTCGAGGATGGCCTCATTCGACAGCTCGCCCTTGCTGGCCCCTCTCTGCTAAACGGAGGAGATGCATTGGCGGTACTGCGGGGAACGTGGCTTGAGGCGATGCCCGGCGGCGATGAGCTATGCTGCAATTTGGGTGACGAGGCTGATCAAGCGGCGCTCTGCGGCTTCAGTTCAATGACCTCGATTCCATCCTGGAACGTTGCACCTGCGATGAGTTTAGGCAACTGATTTTGTCCTTTCAGTCGTCGCCACGTCCTGGCGCGGCCATGACCAGCTTGAAGACCATCAGCCTGGCGGTTTTCGAGGAGAGTGAGCCCTTGGTACGCACCGTGCGATGGCGAACGGTCGCAAAGACGCTCTCGATGGGATTGGACGTTCGCAGATGATCCCAATGTTCGGCGGGGAAATCGTAGAACGCCAGCAAGGCATTCTGATCTTTGGTCAGGCAGTCGACCGCCTTGCCGTATTTCGCATCATATTTCTCGACAAAGACGGCAATCGCCGTCTCGGCTGAGGCTCGGTTCGGGGCGGAAAAGATTTCGCGCAAGTCCGTCTTCATGGCGGCCTGCACCGATTTCGGCACCTTGTTGAGCACGTTGGCTGTCTTGTGCACCCAGCATCGCTGGTGCTTGGTGCCGGGAAGGAGCTCATCGAGCGCTTTCCAGAAGCCAAGCGCGCCGTCGCCGACGGCAAGATCGGGCGCGATCTGCAGGCCACGACGCTTGACGTCGACCAGCAGCTCGCGCCAGCTCTGTGCGCTCTCACGAATGCCGGTCTGGAAGCCGAGCAGCTCTTTCTTGCCCTCGGGCGTGGCGCCGATCAGGACCAGCATGCATTCGGCATGATCTTCCATCCGGGCCTGCAGGTAGACCCCGTCCGCCCACACATACACATAGCGGCGCGCCGAAAGATCGCGCTTTTGCCAACGATCGTATTCGATGCCCCACTCCGCCGTCAGTCGCGTGATCACCGAGGGTGAGAGGTTCGGCGCCTCCTTGCCCAACAGAGCTGCCAGAGCTTCCTGAAAGTCGCCCGTCGAAATGCCGCGCAGATAGAGAACGGGAAGAAGCGCATCCAGACTTCGTGTCCGACGCGCCCATTTCGGCAGGATCGATGAGGAAAAACGGATGCGCTCCGCTTCACCGTTCGCGCCGCGATCCCGGACCTTCACCCGGCTGACGGGCACCGCCCCGATCCCCGTCTGGATGCTCCGCTCCGGCCCGTGACCGTGCCGGACCAGCCGGTCACGTCCGTCCGGAAGCTTGAGATCCCGCATCTCGGCAAGAAACGCTTCGGCCTCCATCTCGATCGCCTGCGCCAGCAATTTGCGCGCGCCGGTGCGAAGCACATCCGTCAGGGGATCATCGATTTCGTCGGGCTGACGAAGGCGAACAATGTTGATAGTCTCGTTCATGGCGTATCGCTCTCCTTGAGAGGTTCTGGCAGGCTTCATCACCCGCCTCGATACGCCGCCCTTCTCAAACCGTCATCACCCAGTTTCAGCCATAGCTCGGCGGCGATCTTCGGGTTTCACCATTGCTCACAGACATAGCGTTAGACGTGCCTCTGGATGAAGCGCGTGAATGGCGCTGTCTTGCAGCCGAGTATTGGCTAAGCAAACATGTAATTGACGAGCGGACACTGCCGCTGTGCTTCTGGAATGCTTTTTGGGGCGAACACTCGGGCGTGCTGATGTTGCTCTGCAATGTCATGCAAGCCATGTCGAAGGAGACCCTTCGCGGCGCTGCTGCGCTTCTGTCTCCAATGACAGCCTTAGTTACTGACAGGCCGCTTTTCCCTTCCAATCCAGCTGTTGCGGCACAGTTGCGCCTCTTGCAATTCCAGGTAGCGGACGCGCTCGAACAAGGGCCTCTTGCAGGAAGAATCGCACGGCGAGTAATTGAGGAGGTCAATACAGTTGATCACTCCGACCTACACGCGTTGTTTGTGCATATTGCAACAAGTAAATTCCTTGTGGCCGAATTTGCCGAGATCACACCGTCAGATCGGATTTCGTATGCATTGGCGCTCCGCGCAGCTGAGCCAAAAGTTCGCGAGATTGCAGGCGACGCGATCCCTGACCCCGAGACATTGCTTCCAGTTCAATTCAAACCTGGCATGGATGTTGCTGACCTCCTTTTTTCCAATATTACTCGCCACATCACCAATTCAAGCGACGAGTTGGCAGTATTTAAAGCGCTCGATGATATCCCTCCTGATGATCGCAATGGCTTCATCGATGCTATGAGTGCCATCTTCGAAGGGCACGCGGTGTTCGTTCATAGCGGTTGGTCGAGAGATCAGCTTGAGGACCGCGATATGGGCGTGGCGCTCAAGGTCTATGACCAGATCGAAGTAGTTGCCAAAGGATGGAGTAGGCCAGACATCTCTATCGAGATTGCTTGCGCTCGCTCGATAATCTTGGACGAAGGCGTAGGGAACTTTGATCGGGCCATCGCGGTCATCGACAAGGCTATATCTGCTTACGGTTCAGTTCCTTCGCTTGTGCGCCAAAAATCCAAAGTTTTGGGCCATGCAGGGCGTGATTCCGAAGCGATTGACCTACTGCTCCAGATCGAGGACGAGGTTGGGAAGGAATCACCCTTCGATCGATCGCTTGCTCTGCGCGATGGAGCCCTTTCCGCGGCCAAGTCAGGAAACTATGATGATGCTGAGCGGCTGCTGGACAAGGCAATAACGTCGCTGACAGGCGTACCAGATCGAAAGCCCTTGGCCGTCGGCCTGATTGTTGAAAAGTCACTTGTTCTCTGGCGTGCTGGGCGGCGAACTGATGCAGTCCTTGTTGCCGCCGACGCTCTTGACGCTGTTGAGGCTTTTTTGCCCGATAGTTCTCGCCAAGCCGAGCGAGCGCATCAATTTGTGCGGGCTATAGTTGGGCTCTTCTTTTCTGAGTTCGATAATGAACGCGATGATGAGCCTCCACCCTTTAGCTTTGGCCAAGCTTCCTCGTTGGAATCAGACACAGCCAAATTGCGAGGTATACCTCTCAAGTCTCTGGCAGATAACTGGCGCATTCTGGCGGTGGTTGAATCTGGCATAGAAGCGAACCTCGGTGTTGATGCTCGATCGATGGAAAAGCAGGCTGACTCACTTTGGGGACTAACGGAAGCGCTTCTGTATGAAAAACGCTACGAGCAAGCCTTGCGATCGCAGAATATCGTCGAGGCGCTAAGGGCGGGTGCTGCTGCGGTATGGGTAACAACGCTATTTCGCGATGCGTCAAAGGACCAAGATCCATTGTCGCGGGTTCCGCTATCAGGACTTAGTTTGCCAGATCCAAAGGCCATGGTTGGTGACCAGTCACTACGAAAGAAGATAGAACGCCTGCCTATCGATGCGGTTCTTTATCACACGATCGTTGCCGATAAGCCTTTAGACCATAGTTTCTTGGATGGGCTGCGTCACGGCCTAGAGATGATATTCGGCGACGACCCCGATTTGGCTTCGATATTCAAAACGTTGTCCGGTGACCTTGAAGTTGGTCCCGCAAGCCCGATGCCGTTGCTTTATGCTGCTGCTGCGGCGATCCCCGATGGCTCAGTCATCGGGGATCCTTCCCTCAGATTCTACCGGGACGCGATGGTTACCATCTGTATCAACTCCTCGCTGGGGAGAGGGGCGTTGGCATCTGCTGCGGCAACTAAAATCGCTGCAGGCTGGCGCTTTGTTCTCGACCATCAGCGTTTCATGATGTCGAGTCCCGCAAGTCATGTTCCAGCAATAGATTTGGCGATTGCGAAAATGAAGAAGCCAGCTCCAAAGCTAGGCGATGCCGCAAACTTGCTCTTGGCGGTAGCGCCTGCCGTTGGTGGGGATGCTCGGAAGGGTGTATTAGATTTGCTGTCTCAGATTTCGTTAAGCGCGTCCTCCCCTCGTCTAGGCAAATCATAGTTCGCTGGCATCTCGCCATAACCCTCCCGAGCTTCCAGGAATTAACCATTCGTTAACCATTCCCTCGCTAGCGTTTACCTCTCAGTAAGGATTCGCCAGCCGTGACCTTTGCCGCTCCCCTCGAGGCCAAATCCATTCGCTTTCGTGCCCGCTCTTTCGTCGCTTTCACATTGACCCCGGAAGCGCCCATGGTGGAGTGGCTGCAGGGGCTGGATCACTGGATCGGCAACTCGCCGGGCTATTTTGCCGGGCGGCCGGTGCTGCTGGATTTGAATGTGCTGAAGCGCGGCCGAGCGAGATCGCGGCGCTGGTCACTGAGTTGGGCACGCGCGGCATCCGCATCTATGCCATCGAGCTGGAAGGGGCTTCGCTCGGGCCTGAACTGCCGCCCTTGCTGGTCGGCGCCAAGGAGGCGACGACGGATGGGCTGCTGCCGGGCCGCAAGGGCGGGCAAGAGGTTTCCGGCAGGGAAGGCCAGGCCGAGGGCAGGGCGCCGGACCACCGCATGGAGGCGCGGACGGATGCTGCCAGCGTTGTTAGGGGCAAGGCTGGCGCAAGCAAGACTGACGAAAGCGAGCCGCAGGTTTCGCATTACGATTCGGGCACGCTGATGATCAAGGCGCCGATCCGCTCCGGCCAGGCGATCATGCATCCGCATGGCGATGTCATCGTGCTGGGCTCGGTCGCTTCCGGTTCGGAGATCGTCGCCGCCGGCTCGATCCATGTCTACGGCACGCTGCGCGGGCGCGCTTCGGCGGGCGCGCTGGGCAACACCAGTGCGCGCATCTTCTGCCGCCGCAACGAGGCCGAGCTTCTGTCGGTCGACGGCTGGTACATCACCGCCGAGGAGATGGAAGGGGTGTCGCGCGGCAAACCGGTGCAGGCCTTCCTCGACGGCGAGGGCCTGCGCGTCGAGACACTGAGCTGATGCGGCTGACTTAAGGCCGGCAAGCCGGCCCGGAATAACAACGGATAACAACGGAGGCTTTTTCGATGGGCAAGGTAGTGGTGGTCACTTCGGGCAAGGGGGGCGTCGGCAAGACCACCTCGACGGCGGCGCTCGGTGCCGCCGTGGCCAAGACCGGCAAGAAGGTGGCGCTGGTCGATTTCGACGTCGGCCTCAGGAATCTCGACCTGATCATGGGCGCGGAACGCCGCGTGGTGTTCGACCTCGTCAACGTCATCCAGGGCACGGCAAAGCTGTCGCAGGCGCTGATCCGCGACAAGCGGGTCGACACGCTGTTCCTGCTGCCGGCCTCGCAGACGCGCGACAAGGATGCGCTGACCGAGGAGGGCGTCGGCGAAGTCATCGACAAGCTGCGCTCGGTGTTCGACTATGTCTTCTGCGACAGCCCGGCCGGCATCGAGCGCGGCGCGCAGCTCGCCATGCGCTTTGCCGACGAGGCGGTCATCGTCACCAATCCGGAAGTGTCGTCGGTGCGCGATTCCGACCGCATCATCGGCCTGCTCGACGCCCGCACCATGCGCGCCGAACAGGGCGAGCAGATCGCCAAGCACGTGCTGGTCACCCGCTATGACGCGGGGCGGGCCGCGCGGGGTGAAATGCTGTCCATCGACGATGTGCTGGAAATCCTGTCGGTGCCGCTGCTCGGCATCATCCCGGAAAGCCAGGACGTGCTGCGCGCGTCCAATCTCGGTTCGCCGGTGACGCTGTCGGAGCCGCTCAATTCGGCGGCCAAGGCTTACATCGAAGCCGCAAGGAGGCTTGAGGGCGAGGAATTGCCTGTCATCGTGCCCTTCGAGCGCAAGGGCTTCCTCGATCGTCTTTTGGGAAGGAGGGCGGCATGAACCTGCTCGACATCTTCAAGCGGCGCTCCAGCGCGCCGGTGGCGCGCGAGCGGCTGCAAGTGCTGCTCGCCTATGAGCGCCGCAACCGCAGCCAGCCCGACCTCGTCTCCATCCTGCGCGAGGAGATCATGGCCGTCATCGCCAAGCATGTGCAGATCGACCAGGATTACCTGCAGGTCTCGATGGAACGCGGCGAGACCATGTCGACGCTGGAGATCGATATCCAGATCCCCAACAAGAGCCCGGCGCCGATGGCGATCGCGGGGTGATCTTTGCCCTCCCCCTTGTGGGGGGCCGGAGGACGGGCGAGACCCGTGGCTCGCCCCGGTAGGTCGATCCGCAAAGCGGATCGGGGTGGGGGCAGCGCGACGCCCAAGACTTGGGTTCCTCGCCCCCCGCAAAGCGGGGAGAGGTGGCCGCGAAGCGGTCGGAGAGGGGCCGCGCGACGCTGGCGGGTTCCCTCTGAATTTCGTTGAGGTCGAGCCATTCCCCCGCTCCGTCTCGGGCTTCGCCCGAGCCACCTCTCCCCCACATTCGTGGGGGCGAGGAACCAAGTTCTGCAAAGCTTGCGCCAGCCCCCTCACGCCGCCGCGAACACAACCATTTGCGCGAGGCGGCGGATGACCAGCACGAGGGCCAAGAGGGGAGGCCGGCGCCGCATCTGGAGAGTGAGCGATGGGCACCGGCCCGGGCGGATCGACAGGTCCGCCGCGAAGGAACGGTAGCGAGTCCGGGCGCCGCGTGGCATTGGTGCGATCGCGCAAGGTGCGAGCGGCAAGCACGGGCCACTGATTCGGACGGCCGAGGGTCGCACCGAGAATCGCTGCCCGGACCCATGTCAGTCAAGCGGTTCATGCTGGTAAAGCTCGTCCATGGAGAGCGATGCCAGGGCGCCGAAAGGGGCCTGCTTCTTCACCCGGCCGCCGCTCAGGATCACCACGTCGTCGCAGAACGAGATGGTGCTGTGATGATGGCTGATGACGATGGTCGTGCGCCGTCCCGCCCTCGACTTCAGGGTCTCGACGATGGCCGCTTCCGACAGTCCGTCCACAGCATTGGTGGCTTCGTCGAGGATGAGCAGATCGGGATCGCGCACCAAGGCCCGGGCGAGCGCGATCCGCTGCCTCTGTCCGGCCGACAGATTGACGCCCCTGTAGCCAACGAGCGTCTCGTAGCCCTGAGGCAGCCGCTCGATGAATTCATGCGCTTCGGCCAGTCTTGCGGCGCGCTCGGCGTCGCCGATCGTCGCCGCATCCTGCCCGTAGCTTATGTTCTCGAAAATGGTGCCGTCGACCAGTTCCAGCTCCTGGCTGGCCAGTGCGATGTGGCGCCGCCACTGGCTGGCGTCGATCCCATCGAGGGGTGATCCATCGACGAGGATCCTGCCGCTGTCCGGCTCCACGAAGCGGCACAGAAGATTGACGATCGTCGTCTTG
Organism: Mesorhizobium huakuii; assembly: GCF_014189455.1. Lineage (NCBI taxonomy): Bacteria > Pseudomonadati > Pseudomonadota > Alphaproteobacteria > Hyphomicrobiales > Phyllobacteriaceae > Mesorhizobium > Mesorhizobium huakuii. Next base: position 695,792 of record NZ_CP050296.1, on the reverse strand, counting down.
CCGGCGCCCGAGCGGCCGATCAGCGCCGTCGAGCGGCCACTGTTGATTGCGAACGTCGCCGCATGCAGCACCACCTCACGCTGGTCCGTGCCGGAATAGGTGAACGTTACGTCATCGAATTTGATGCCCTGGCGCAAACCGTGGAACGGTCCGTCGCCTTGCGGCGGCCTGGGCTTGCCCGCGGGATCCAGCATCCATGTCACCTCTTCCAGCGATCCGCTCAGGCCCTGCAACTGGCTCCACGACCCCTGCAGGGCGCGCATATGCGGCTGCAGCCTGTAGAGCAGGATGACGAAGGCGATGATCATCGGGAAACTCACCTGCGCCAGCCAGGCGCCGATCACCACCGCCAGGAACAGCATGGCGTGGAGAACCTCCGTCAGCGGCGGCAACGCGCCCTGGCGGACCTGCAGGACGAAGGAGGCGTGGCGAACCGCGTCGGACGCGGTGTCGAAGATCGCCTTTTCCCGGCTCTCCTGGCCGAAGATGCGGATCAGGCGTCCGGCATGCACCAGATGCAGCATCTGCGAGGCGAGGTGGCTGTTGCGCGAAGCGACGCTGCGGCTGGGGCCTTTCAGATTGGCCGAGAGGATGGCGTGCGCGATCTGGACGAGCGCCAGTCCGAGCGTGACCAGCAGCGTCATGCGCCACGACAAAAGCAGCAGAAAGGCCAGGAGGATGATGGCGGCCGACGCGCTGATGATCGCCGACAGCATGATCTGGATCGCATCGGACGCCCGCCAGGATTCGTTGGAGATGATGTTGAGCAGCCGTCCGGGGCTCTGTCGCAGGAAGAAGGGGTAGCCGACCCGCAGGAGCTGCTCCGACAGTGCGCTGCGGATCGAATGACTGGCCTTGCCGGAGATGAAGGTCGTCAGCAGCGTGTTGGCGAAGGCGAAGACGTTCTTCAGGATGATCGAGCCGAGTATGGCGGCCGAAATGACGATAAGCCTGTCGCGCTCGCTGAAGCCCGATCCGACCTGCTGGAGGACAGCGGAGAACCCAGCCATTCCCGTCGCATCGCCGTGTCCCATGATGATGCCCAGCAGGGGGATGATCAGGCCGATGCCGAACCCTTCGAGGGCGGCGCTGACCAGACCGAGAGCCACCACGGCCGGAACCAGGCGCAGTTGCCGCTTTCCGAACGCGCGGAACAGCATCGGCAGGCTAGGCGGGAGCAACGGCATCAGAGCGGTGCCTCGGCATTGGCTTGTTGATCCTGCCGCACCGGCTCGGCCTGCGGCCGTCCCACCAGCAGGAGCAGCGCGTATCTGGCCGCGCCGAGCAGATTCATGCCGATGATCGGCCAGTGCGACAGATCGAGTTCGCGATCGAACGCGGGCCCGCCCGCCAATTCCCGGAAAGCCCCTCTCACGGCCCAGTAGAAATGGCGAAGCAGCCAGGGCGCATGGCGAATGTGTTTCAGGCAGAGCCCGCCATTGCCCAGGCTGTAGTCGCGGTGGAGCTTTTCGATGGCTTTGCGATCCCGCCGGCCGTGATGATGGAATATCGTCATATCAGGCACGTACTCAACAGCGATGCCGAGCAACACCGCCCGAACGAGGTAATCGGTATCCTCCGCCGAGCGCAATGGCCCGCCCGCGCCGAAGCGCTCATCGAAATAGCCGATGCGGGCCGCGACGTCGCGGTGCATCGTCATGTTGCAGCCCAGCACGAAGCCGCCGGGATGAATATCGGGCGTCAGCCGCTCGCGCACCCGCGATCGCTTGATCGTGAAAGGCAAGTCCCTGGGATCGCCAAGCTCGACACGGCCTCCCCGGATGAGCCACTGTTCCCCGGAGGAATAATGTCGCTCCAGGTCGGCGAGATAGTCGCGATGCACCGCGCAATCATCATCGACGAAGACCAGCACGCGCCCCCGCGCGTGCCGCAATCCGGCGTTGCGGGCCGCCGCCAGTCCGCGGCGTGGCTCGCAAACGGGCGTGAATGGAATGTCCGACATAGCGGCGATGCTGGCCAGGCGTTCCGCCGTGCGGTCGCTCGAGCCATTGTCGACGACCACGAGCTCGGCCGCGAAGTCGGCATGGGCGCGGCACGCGGCCTGCACCGACTGGATGCAGGCCTCGAGCACGGCGACGCGGTTGCGCGTGCAGATGATGAAGCTGACTTCCGGGCCTGATCGCTCCGCTCGCAGACCGGCCGGGGCGGCGCCAAGCGCCGTCGAACGATCGCGCTGTAGAGGTTGGTGGGCTTCGATGGTCATGCCTCTAGCCCACCTGATGAGATGCCAGAACCGCCGCGGCGGGCGCGGATTTGAAGAAGTATTCGACGGCGTCCGCTTGCTTGCCGGCCGACAGCGAGGCGCGGCTGAGCCAGGGCGCCCAGGCGCCCGGCCGCAACGCATATTTCTCACGCCGCCGGATGGCGTTCCATTTCGCGGTCCGCGTCAGCAGTTCGTGCGTCAATGCGGGCTGCTTTTCGTCGGCGACGAGCTGGTAAAGGAAATAGAACAGGTTGAGCGCGCCGGCCTCGAAGCTCGGCCGCGTCTCGTCCGGCAGCGAGCGGATCCGCTCCTCCAGCGCCAGAATGAAGTCGGCCGCGCGGGTAACCGTGTCGAGGCTGACCGCTTCGCCGATGTCGCGCAGGTCCCGCATGGCTTCCGCGAGGCCCTCGCGCTCGAGGTTCTCGGCCACGATGCGCAAATGCGTTCTGCGCATCTCCTTGCTGTGTCGGTGGGTCACGCTCCCCTGATGAGTACGGTAGACGAGCAGGTTTTCGGCCATCATGGCTGCCGGATAGCGGCTGGCCAGCCGCCTGAAGAGATCGAAATCCTCGGCGTGCCGGTAGGTCGGGTCGTAGGTGAGAGCGGCGTCTTCGATGACCTTCCTGTTGTAGACGACCGTCGGGTGCATGAAGATCGTGAAGAACATCGCCAGTATGGGCATGCGGCCGAACTGGAACACCGGATCGGGCTTGCCCCTGGCGATACGGCCGCGGATCAACATGTCGACGCCGGCGCCGCAGAAGCCGAGCTCGGGCCGCTGTTCAAACAGCGCCACCTGGCGCGACAGGCGCCAGGGATAGGCAATGTCGTCGGCGTCCATCCGCGCGACCAACTCGCCTCTTGCGACCGCCAGCCCTTCGTTGAGCGTCGCGACGAGGCCGCGATTTTCGCGCGAGATGATCGAGACGCGGCTGTCGGCCTGTCGGTATCGCTCGAGGATTTCGAGCGAATTGTCGCTCGAGCCGTCATCGATCGCGATGACCTCCAGGCGGCCGTAGTCCTGCCGCAGGATGCTTCCAAGCGCCGCGGCGAGATAGGGTCCGGCGTTGTAGACCGGCAGCAGGACGGAGACGAGCGGCGCGGCGGTCATGGTCTTGCATCCGTTCGCGGGAGGTCGAGGGATGGCGTGCGGCCATCGGGCGACCCGCCGGGATAGGCTTCCGCCGGCCTCGCAAACCAGCCGGCATGACCGGCGGGCGCTTGCCGGACATACGGGAAGTGGCGCTTGAGGCTGTTGAGCGGCCTTTCGAAAACCAGCCAGGAAATCGAGGCCAGGACGATCGTGGCGGTGCTTGCAACCAGGAACCGTCCTGGCCCTTGTTGCGAGACATTGAGCGGAATCCAGGGCTGCGACTTGACGGCGAGCGACAGCAATATCGGATGATAGAGATAAACGCCGTAGCTGATGCGGCCGAGGGCCAGCAGCGGCGGCAGCTCCGCGAGCCTGCCAAGGGTGCCGCCGAGGCCGCGCGAACAGGCGGCGACGATGACTATCAGCGGCACCAGGGGCAGGACCTGCAGCAGCAGCCAACGGGCCCATTCCAGCGTCGGATCGGGAGGTGCCGGGACAAACCACTCGATCATCAGGAACGCGGCCGCGAAAGCCGGCCAGCTCAGCCGCATCCATTGCGGCAGGCCGGCGCCCCTTGACCGCCAGCAGGCTAGCAGCGCGCCTGAGGCCAGCGCATCCATCGACGCTGGCGGCAGCAGGTCGCGCGCCAGCGCCGGAGTGGCGGTCACCGGCCAGTAGAAGCGATAGGCCAGCGACAGCGCGATGACGCCGATGCAGATCTGTTCAAAGCGCCGCCTTGGGGCAAGCAGGACGACCAGCGGCCAGGCTAGATAGAACTGCTCCTCGATGCTCAGGCTCCAGAAATGGCACAGCACCCAGGGCGTCCAGTCATTGCGCAGCGCATACCAGAAATTCGACAGATAAAGCGCATGCCAGACCAGCGATCCCCTGGACTGTTCCAGGTCGACCAGCCAGACGAAACCAAGGACGGCAAAATAGGGAGGGAATATGCGCAGCGCCCGCCTGATGTAGAAGGACCGCAGCGCGGGGCCGGTTTCAAACGCGGCGGCCGCGCGGGCTTCCAGCAGCAGGCGCGTGATCAGGAAGCCACTCAGCACGAAGAACAGCCGCACGCCGATATGGCCCCAAAAGGAAGATCCTCCCGCCGCGAAGAAATGGGAGTACAACACCATCGTCACGGCGATGGCCCTCAGTGCATCCAGTTGGATGTCGCGGGCGTTTGCCATCAGCTTGCGCCCCTATGATGTCCGTGCCGTCTGGCCGCTTCGAGCCGGGGGCCAACATGGACGGTACCTGTCCTCGGCCCGGCACCGTCAAACCCGAGCCTTGCGGGTCCATCCGAGCCAGGAACGAATTCGACGGATGGACAGCTCAAGTTGGTCAAGCTGGCGGAATCCTCCACGGCGTATGTCCAGTCGCAAATGAGTCCCCCAGGCGATGGTTCGGTCACGGCATTGTGCGGTGCAACACAAAAAATTTAGCGAGATGAAATACTTGCGTGAGCAAGGCTAGAAATTGGCAAAAAGCCGCCATTTTTTCGGTCTCTTGCGATTTTCGATAGCACTTCAACCTTTTTGGTTCGAGTTGTATCGGTATACTCGCTTTGGTTGATTGGAAGCATTTCTGCCCCGGAGACAGGAGGCGTTAGAATCTCTGTAAAAAAATCTTGAAATTTGAGAAATCTACATTTTATCTATTTTGGTTCATACCGATTTACCCGCGAATGAATTGGAATCATTGGCTTTTCGCGATGCAGCATAGTCGCCCATTTTTGTCGGTTGACCAGGCGGCTCGCTTACGCCTCACACCGCCTTGAACACCACCGTCTGCGCCAGCCCGCCACCCCTGCGGTTCTCCAGCGTCACCGTCCCGCCGTAGCGCTCGATGATCTCCTTGGCGATGGCCAAGCCGAGCCCCGCGCCGGGGATGAATTGCTGGCGGCCGGGGTCGACGCGGAAGAAGGGTTCGAAGGCCTTGTTGATGAGGTCGGGCGGGATGCCCGGGCCGTTGTCGGAAATGGTCAGCACGGCGCGCCTGTCGGTGGCGGCAAGGGCAATGGTGCAGGCCTTGCCGTGGGTGGCGGCGTTGACGATCAGATTGCGCAGGGCACGGCGCAGGCCGAGCGCGCCGGCGCGCACCGACACCTTGTCCAGAGGGCCGATCGAGACGGCATGGCCGAGCGTGACCATTTCGGCTTCGATGTCGCGCACCATCTTTTCCAGGTCCAGCGGCTCGACGGCGTCCTGGTTCACCTCCTCGCGCACCAGGCGGATGGCGCTGTCGGCGATGCGGTCGAGTTCGTCGAGATCGTGAAGCCATTTGTCGCGCTCCTCGTCGAGGAATTCGGCGCGCAGCCGCATGCGCGTCATCGGCGTGCGCAGATCATGGCCGGCGGCGGCCACCAGCCGCATACGGCTCTCCATGGCCGTGCGCAGCCGCGAGGAGAGCTGGTTCAGCGCATGCGCCGTCGCCCTGACCTCGGCCGAGCCCTCTTCCGGCAACTGCGCCAGCAAGCCGTCCGAGCCGATCTTCGAGACGGCGGCCTCCAGCATCTCCAGCGGCCGCACCAGCACGCTGGTGAAATAGACCGACACGGCAGTGGCGCCGAGCGCGATCAGCGTGATCCAACCGGCGAGAACCAGCCAGACATCCCTCGGCGGATCGAAGTCGGGGACGTCGATGATCATCCAGCGTTTGTCGGGAAGCGCCACCGACGCGACCATGCCGGGAGTGCCCGGAGTACGGCTGACAACGGCCGAGAGGCCGAGGCCGTCGTCACGCAGGATGTCGTTGAGCACGCGCGTGTGTTTGCGGTCCACCGGACCATCGGCGGGGTGGTCGCGGATGGTCAGCGGAGCATCGCCCGCGCCAGGCACATGGCCGGGAACCAGCTGCACCATGAATTGGACCTGACGGGCAACCGGCCCCATGATCAGTTCCGGCGATGGCCCGCCGAGCACCTTGATCGCCACGGTCGTGGCGAGGCCGACGACGCCGATGATCGAGGCCACCAGCAGGATGATCAGCCTTCGGCGCAGCGAGTTCACGCCGGGATCTCCACCGTCTCGACACGCGCGGTGAGCTGGTAGCCGCCATTGCGCACGGTCTTGAACAGCGGCCCGTCGCCGGTGTCCGAGAATTTGCGGCGCAGCCGGCTCATCAGCACGTCGACCGAGCGTTCGAGCGGGTCGCGTTCGCGGCCTTGTGTGAGGTCAAGCAGCTGGTCGCGCGACAGCAGCCGGCCGGGGCGGTCGAGGAACACCTGCAACAGGTCGAACTCGGCGCCGGTGAGGTCGATGAGCTCGCCCCGCCCGTCCGTCACCTTGCGGGTGTCGGGTTCCAGCCGGTAGCTGGCGAAGCGGTAGATGCGGGGGCGGGGAGCCGGCGCCTCCTCGGGTGCCGCGCGCCGCAGCACGGCGCGGATGCGGGCGGTCAGTTCGCGCGGGTTGAAGGGTTTGCCGAGATAGTCGTCGGCGCCGAGCTCCAGGCCGATGATGCGGTCGACATCCTCCTTCAGCGCCGTCAGCAGAATGACCGGGACATGCGGCTTGCGGTCGCGCAAGCCGCGGCAGATATCGAGGCCAGACCCGTCCGGCAGCATGACGTCGAGCACCACGAGGTCGAACTGGCCGGCGCCAAGCTTCTGCTCGCATTCGCGCCGGTCCGCCGCCACCGAGACGCGAAAACCCTGGCCGTCGAGATAGCGGCCGAGCAGCGTGCGGATCTCGCGGTCGTCGTCAACGACGAGGATATGGGGTTGTGATTGCATCATGCGTGCCCTTGCTTGGCGCTGATTATAGGGACCGCACACGCGAGCGGCATGGAAAATTGCAACGCAATGTTTCTGGCCGGGGGCGGGAAACATTCGGAAACAAATTGCCCCTTTGCGGAAACCTTCGGCAACACGCCGACGCGAAGCGGACAAACAGGCTTCCTATCCTCAGGGATGTCCGATGCATGAGAGAAAGGAACACCGTCATGCGAAGCAGACTTCTTGCGCTCGGCCTGTTTTCCGTCGCCGCAATCCACCCGGTGCTGGCGGCACAGCCCGATGCCGGCGCCGGCGAGCCGCCGGTCATCGCTCAGGATGGACCGGACCATGGCCCGATGCCGTGGTTCGGCCAGAATGGCCCGCATGGGCCGATGCGGCACGGTTCGCAGGGTTTTGGCCCGCAGGGCTTTGGCCCCGAAGGCTTTGGCGCGCACCGCATGGGACCGCCGCCGGAATTCATGCTGGCCGCCCGGCTGGCGGCGCTGGAGACGCGCGTCGGTATCCGCAGCGAACAGCTCGACGCCTGGCGCGACTACACCAGTGCACTGCAGGCCGTGCTTGCGCCGCCACGGCATGATCGCGGCCCCGGCGGCACCGGTGGCCCCGGCCCGGGTGGCGCCGAGGCCAAGGGGCCTGATGCGGCTCCGGGCGGCAAGCCCGATCCCTTCGCCTTCCAGGAAAGGCTGGCCGACGAGGTTACCGCGCGCGCGGCTTCGGCCGCCAAACTGAAGGAGGCTATAGCCGAATTGCGCACCAAGCTGTCGCCTGAACAGCTCGAAATCCTGGCTTCGGCGGAACGACCCCACGGACCACCCCCGGTCCCTGGGGCGGCCCGCCGGAAGATGCAGCCGGACCTGGAGGTCCGCCCGACCAGGGCGGACAGCTTCCGCCACCCCAGCCCGGGAACGGCTGACAACTCCGTCCGGCTGCTCCGGCCGGCCCGGTGTCCAACCCGTTCTCGGGCCGGCCGGTCTCGTGGGATGGCGGCATGCTCCGCCATCCCACCTTTGAAAATCATCCACAATGGAAGCACGGCAATGTGGGAAGCCATGATGATGCTGCGGCTGATCGCATCGATGAGCCCGAGGCTCTCGCTCGGCCAGCGCGCCAGCCATGCCGCCACGCCGGCGGCGCTGCCGGCCGATACGCTGAAGGGCGCGGTGCGCTTGCATTTCGCCGCCTGGCGCCTGTCGCTGCCGGTTTCGCAGCAGCCCAATGACCACGGACATCATGACCGCAAGATCGCGTAAGACCTATCTTGTCCTGGCCGGCGTGCTGATCGTCCTGGGGGCGATGGCGGCGCTGAGAGCCTATGGACGCGCGACCGTTGAACCGGCCACGCAGACTGTCGCGGCGCCGCAGGCCAGCCTGACGGTTGCGGTCGAAAAGGTGCGATCCGAGGCGGTCGCCTCGTCGATCAGCGCCACCGGCACCGTCTCCGCATGGCAGGAAGCAGCCATCGGCGCCGAGACCTCCAGCCTCAAATTGACCGAAGTGCTGGTTGGCGAAGGCGACCATGTGCGGGCCGGCGACGTCGTCGCGCAGCTCGACGCCTCGGTGCTCAAGGCACAGCTGGCGGAGCAGAAGGCTGCCGTCGACCAGGCGCAGGCGACGCTGGACACGGCGATCTCCGCCGCCGGCCGCGCCGACAGGCTGCTGGCCAGCAAGGCGATCAGCGCTGAGACGGCGGAAGACAAGGCGACCGCCGTCAAGACCGGCCGGGCCGCGCTCGAGCAGGCCAAGGCCGCTACTGAGCGGCTGCAGGCCCAACTCGACCAGGCGACCATCCTCGCGCCCTTCGACGGCGTCGTCTCCAACCGGCCGGCGGTCGCCGGTTCGATCGTCCAGGCCGGCACCGAGCTGATGAAGATCATCCGCGACGGCAGGCTGGAAGTCGGTGTGCTTCTCCCCGAAAAAGACCTTCCATCGGTCTCGGTCGGGCAGGGGGCCAACGTCGTCGACGCTTCGGGCCGGACTTTTGCCGGGCAGGTGTCCTCCATTGCCGAGACGGTCAGTTCGACGACGCGGCTCGCCACGGTCTATGTCGGGCTGGGCGAAGGCTCGGGCCTGAAGCCCGGCATGTTCGCCCGCGTGTCGATCGCGGGAGCGGCCTCGCAAAGGCTCAGCGTTGCCGAGGCCGCCCTGGTCTGGCAGGACGGCAAGCCTGTTGTCTTCGTCGTCGACGACGCCGGCAAGGCCGCCACGCGCGCCGTCACCATAGGCGCGCACCAGAACGGCCGGGTCGCCATAGAAAGCGGACTGTCGGAGGGTGACAGCGTCGTTGTCGCCGGCGCCGGTTTCCTCAGCGACGGCAATCTGGTGCGTATCGCCGACGCGCAACCCGGCGCCGCCGGCAAGGTGACGGAGGCGGCGCGATGAACGCCATTTCCTCCTGGTCGATCCGCAATCCGGTGCCGACCATCGTGCTGTTCCTGTCGCTGACCATCGCCGGCCTCTACGGCTTCATGCAGCTGCGCACCAACAATATGCCCGACATCGACCTGCCGACGGTCACCGTCACCGTCTCGCAGCCGGGAGCGGCACCGAGCGAAATGGAAGTGCAGGTGGCGCGGGTGATCGAGAACGCCGTGGCGACGCTGGAAGGCGTCGACGACGTCTCGACCTCGATCAGCGAGGGCTCGTCCGTCACCACGGTCGAGTTCACATTGGGCATCGATCCCGAGACCGCCGCCAACGATGTCCGCAACGCCGTGTCCGAAGTGCAGTCGAGCTTGCCGGCGGCCGCGCAGTCGCCGGTCGTGGCCAAGATGAACGCGACCGGCAATTCGGTGCTGACCTATGTCGTCGAGGCGCCCTCGATGTCGCCGGACGCGCTGAGCTGGTACATCGACAATGATGTCGCCAAGGCGCTGCTCGGCGTCGACGGCGTCTCCAAGATCACCCGTTCGGGCGGCGTCGACCGCGTCATCCGTGTCGAGCTCGATCCGGACCGCCTCGCCGCGCTCGGCATCAGCGCCGGCGATGTCAGCCAGACACTCGCCTCCAACAATGTCAACCAGCCGGGCGGCCGCACCAGCGTCGGCGGCCAGGAGCAGTCGGTGCGCACGCTGGCCAGTGCCGGCTCTGTCGAGGCGCTGGCCGACACAGACATCGCGCTCAATGGCGCTGGCGGCGTCAAGCTCTCCGATCTCGGCAGCGTGGTCGACAGCTGGGAAAAGCCGCGCCAGGCCGCCTATCTCGACGGAAGACAGGTTGTCGCCTTCAACGTCTACCGCTCGGTCGGTTCGAGCGAGATCGACGTGGTCAAGGCCGCGCGCGCCGCGATCGCCGACATCGGCGCCAAGACCGATACCGCGAAATTCACCGAAGTCACCTCGTCCTCCGGCTTCGTGCAGGAGAGCTATGACGCCGCGTTCGAGGCGTTGTGGCTCGGCGCGTTGCTGGCCATTGGCGTCGTCTGGCTGTTCCTGCGCGACATCAGGGCGACGCTGGTGTCGGCGGTCGCCATGCCGCTGTCCTTGATCCCGACCTTCGCCGTCATGGCGGCGTTCGACATCTCGCTCAACAACATCACCTTGCTGGCGCTGTCGCTGGTGGTCGGCATCCTCGTCGACGACGCCATCGTCGAGATCGAGAACATCGTGCGCCATATGCGCCAGACCGGCGCCAGCGCCTATCATGCTGCCATCGAGGCGGCCGATGAGATCGGGCTTGCCGTGGTGGCGACCACGGCGACCATCATCGCGGTGTTCCTGCCTGTCGCCTTCATGCCCGGCATTCCGGGAAAATTCTTCTTCTCCTTCGCCGTCGCCGTCTGCGTGTCGGTGCTGTTCTCACTGCTGGTGGCGCGCATGCTGACGCCGTTGATGGGCGCCTATCTGGTGCGCGCCGGCGGCCACAGCGAGGACGACCTGCCGGCCTGGGTGCCGACCTATCTGTGGCTGCTGCGCAAGGCGCTCGACCATCGCTGGATCACGCTTGTCGCCGGCATCGCCTTCTTCGCCGGCTCGATCGGGCTGGCAACGAAACTGCCGACCGAATTCATGGCGGCGACCGATCGCGGCCGCTCGATGATCTCGGTCGAGCTGCAGCCGGGCTCGACGATCGAACAGACGACCGCCGTCGTCCAGGACATCACAAGGCGCCTGAAGGCCGAGCCGGCCGTCGACAGCATATTCGCCACGATCGGCACGGCGGCTTCATCCGGCGGTGGTCCGAACCGCGGATCGACATCGGCCGAGGTGCGCAGCGCCAATGTCACCGTCAATTTGAAGCCACGCGGCGAGCGCAGCGTCAGCCAGCAGCAGTTCGAGGCCGAGGCCTCGCCGAAGCTCAACGACATTCCGGGCGGGCGCATCCAGTTCGGCGCCGACGGCTTTGCCGGCGCCAAGGTCGCCATCACGCTGGTCGGCGACGATGGCGAGGCGCTGCAGAAGGCAAGCGACGCGCTGGTCGACGGGATGAAATCCGTGCCCGGCCTCATCAATCCGAAGTCGACCGCGGCGACGACCAAACCGGAACTGATCGTGCGCCCCGACAGCGCCAGGGCAGCCGAACTCGGCGTCACGCCAACCGAGATCGCGGCGACGGTGAAGATCGCCACCATCGGCGACACCGACACCAGCCTGGCCAAGTTCAATCTCGGCGACCGCCAGGTTGCGATCGTCGTGACCTTGCCCGACGGCGCCATCGACGATCCGGCGAAACTGGCGGTGCTGCCGCTGATCGGCAGCAAGGGCACGGTGCCGCTGGGTGCGGTGGCCGATATCGGCTTCAATGCCGGGCCAAACAGCATCACCAGGGTGGGGCGCAGCCGCAGCGCCACGGTCGAGGCGGATCTTTCCGGCCTGACGCTCGGCCAGGGGACCGCTTCCATCCACGCCTTGCCGGCGATGCGCAATCTGCCGGCCGGCGTGCAAGAGCTGGCGCGCGGCGACGCTCAGCGCATGCAGGAGCTGTTTTCCGGCTTCGCCACCGCGATCGCCGCAGGCATTCTGCTGATGTACCTGACGCTGGTGCTGCTGTTTCGAGGCTTCGTGCAGCCGGTGACCATCCTGGTCGCGCTGCCGCTTTCGATTGGCGGTGCGCTCGGCTTCATGCTGATGACCGGCAAGGCGCTTGGTATATCGCCGCTGATCGGGATATTGATGCTGATGGGCATTGCGGCCAAGAACTCGATCTTGCTTGTCGAGTACGCCCTGGTCGCCGAGAAGGAGCGTGGCATGAGCCGCCTCGACGCACTGCTCGACGCCGCCCGCAAGCGGGCACGGCCCATCGTCATGACATCGATCGCCATGGGCGCCGGCATGTTGCCGATCGCGCTCGGCATCGGCGCGGACGCCGAGACGCGGGCGCCGATGGCGATCGCCGTGATCGGCGGACTCATCTCCTCGACCGTGCTCAGCCTCGTCTATGTTCCCGTCGTCTACACCTTCATGGACGACATCCAGCGCTTCCTCGGCCGGCATCTCGCGCGGCTGCTGGTGGAACGCTCCGATCCCGACAGCCAGACGGCGACCGCAACTCCAGCGAAAGATCATCCAGGCCATGTCTATCCAGTCTAGTCCGTCCTCCCTGCCGGTCCGCCGGCTCGCGGCGATACTCATCACCACGGTTCTTCTGGCGGCCTGTTCGCAGGAGGGGAGCAAAGCTCCCGCCGGCATGGGCGGCGTCGGCAAGCCGGAGGTCGGCGTCGTCACGCTGCATCCGCAATCGGTGGCGATCACGGCCGAACTGCCGGGACGCACGTCAGCCTCGCTCACCGCCGATGTGCGCCCGCAGGTCAACGGCATCATCCAGGCACGGCTGTTCAAAGAGGGCAGCGAGGTGGTGGTCGGGCAGCCGCTCTACCTCATCGATCCGGCGAGCTACCAGGCCGCCTATGACAGCGCGCAGGCAGCCCAGCAGAAGGCCGAAGCGGCGGTGCCGACGGCGCAGGCCAAGTTCGACCGCTATGCCGGCTTGTTGAAGCAGAACGTTGTTTCCAAACAGGATTACGACGATGCCGCGGCAACGCTGGCCCAGGCCAATGCGGATGTGGCGTCTGCCAAGGCCAGTGTCGAAACCGCGCGCATCAATCTCGACTACACCAAGATCACCGCGCCGATCGCCGGCCGCATCGACAAGTCGTCGCTGACGCCAGGCGCCCTGGTCACCGCCAATCAGGACACCTTGCTCACCACCATCCGTTCGCTCGATCCGATCAATGTCGACGTCACGCAGTCGAGCACCAATTTGCTCAATCTGCGCCAGGCTATCAATGAGGGCCGGCTGAAGTTCAGCGGCCCCAATGTCAGCGTCAAGCTGAAGCTCGAGAACGGCACCATCTATAACCAGACCGGCAAGCTGGAATTCGCCGGCGCCAATGTCGACCAGACCACCGGCACCTTTGCGCTGCGGGCCGAGTTCCCCAATCCCGACCGCCTGCTTCTGCCGGGCATGTATGTGCGGGCGCTGGTCGAAGAGGGCGTCGCCCAGAACAGTTTCCTGGTGCCGCAGCGCGGCGTCACCCGCAACACCAAGGGCGAGGCGACCGCCATGGTCATCAACGCGCAAGGGAAAGTCGAGACGCGCGTGCTGGCCGTGCGCAACAGCGTCGGCAACAACTGGCTGGTGGATTCAGGCGTTGGCGACGGCGACCGCGTCATCGTCGAGGGCCTGCAACTGGTGCGCCCCGGCGGCGACGCGACGGGCGTCGAAGTGACGATCGACGAGACGACCGGCGAGGTCAAGGACCGGGCACAGACCTCTTCTTCCATATCTTCCACGCCCAAGATGGCCGATAGCAGCCAGTCGACCGGGAACTGAGCGATGTCAGCATTCTTCATCAACCGGCCGATCTTCGCCTGGGTGATCGCCATCGTGATCATGCTGGGCGGCTTGCTCGCGCTCACCACGCTGCCGATTTCGCAATATCCGCAGATCGCGCCGACCACGGTCAACATCAGCGCCAATTATCCCGGCGCCGACGCGCAAACGGTCGAGAATTCGGTGACCAAGGTCATCGAGCAAGGCATGACCGGCATCGACAATCTCGACTATATGACGGCGACCTCGACCTCGACCGGTGCGGCCACGATCACGCTGACCTTCACCAGTGCGGCCGATCCCGACACCGCCCAGGTGCAGACGCAGAACAAGCTGCAGCTGGTGCAGTCGCAGCTGCCGCAAGTGGTGCAGAGCAACGGCATCACCGTCTCGAAATCCTCGACCGGCTTCCTGATGGTCATCGGCTTCGTCTCCAGCGACGGCAAGATGAACTCGACCGACCTTGCCGACTATGTCGACTCGACCATAAACGACACGCTGAAGCGCGTCGAAGGCGTCGGCTCGACGCAGCTGTTCGGCTCCAGCTATGCCATGCGCATCTGGCTCGATCCCGACAAGCTCGCCAAATACACGCTGATGCCGAGCGACGTGGCCTCGGCGATCGAGGCGCAGAACACGCAGGTCTCGGCCGGCCAGCTCGGCGGCATGCCGCAACGCAAGGGCCAGCAGCTCAACGCCACGGTGACGGCCAAGAGCCGGCTGCAGACCGCCGAACAGTTCCGCAACATCATCCTGAAAAGCCAGACCGACGGTTCGCTGGTTCGCCTCAACGACGTCGCCACCGTAGAGCTCGGCGCCGAGAGCTATACGACGCAAGCCAGATACAACGGCCAGCCGGCGGCCGGCGTCGCCATCAACCTCGCAACCGGCGCCAACGCCATCAGCACCGCGGAAGCGGTGCGCTCGACGATCAACCGGCTGAGCTCGACCTTCCCGCAAGGTGTCGAGGTCGTCTATCCCTACGACACCTCACCCTTCGTGCGGCTGTCGATCGAGGAGGTGGTCAAGACACTGGCCGAGGCGATCGTGCTGGTGTTCCTGGTGATGTTCATCTTCCTGCAGAATCTGCGGGCGACGATCATCCCGACCATCGCCGTGCCGGTGGTGCTGCTCGGCACGTTCGGCGTGCTGTCGCTGTTCGGCTATTCGGTCAACACGCTGACCATGTTCGCCATGGTGCTGGCCATCGGCCTGCTGGTCGACGACGCCATCGTCGTCGTCGAGAATGTCGAGCGCGTCATGCAGGAGGAAGATCTATCGCCTAAGGAGGCGACGCGAAAATCGATGAACGAGATCACCGGCGCGCTGGTCGGCATCGCCACCGTGCTGTCGGCGGTGTTCGTGCCGATGGCCTTTTTCGGCGGCTCGACCGGCATCATCTACCGGCAGTTCTCGGTGACCATCGTTTCGGCCATGGTGCTGTCCGTGCTGGTGGCACTTGTGCTGACGCCGGCGCTGTGCGCCACGATCCTGCGGCGGCCCAAGGACCATGCGACGCAGACCGGCCCGTTCGGCTGGTTCAACCGCGTCTTCGATCGCGGCACGACGGCCTATCGCGACGGCTCGCACGGGATCATCAATCGGTCCTGGCGCTTCCTCGCCGTGTTCCTCGCCATCGTCATCGCCATGGGCTGGATGTTTGCCCGGCTGCCGAGCTCGTTCCTGCCGGAAGAGGACCAGGGCATCCTGATCACCAGCGTGTCGCTGCCGGTCGGTGCGACACAGGACCGGACCGAGCGTGTGCTGGCTGAGGTGACCGATCATTATCTCAAGGAGGAAAAGGACGCTGTCCAAGGCGTCTTCACCGCTTCCGGCTTCGGCTTCGGCGGCGCCGGGCAGAATGTTGGTATTGCTTTCGTGCCGCTGAAGGAATTCAGCGAGCGCTCATCGCCGGCCCTGGCGGCGCAAGCGGTCGCCGGCCGTGCCATGGGTGCCTTCCGCAAGATCAGGGACGCGCAGGTCTTCGCGCTTGCCCCGCCCGCGATCCAGGGTTTTGGCAACACCAACGGCTTCGATTTCTACCTCCAGGACGTCAACGGCGCCGGCCATGACGCGCTGATCCAGACGCGCAACCAGCTTCTGGGCCTCGCGGCACAGAGCAAGCTGCTCACCGCCACAAGGCCCAACGGCCAGGAGGACCAGCCGCAATTCTCTGTCGACATCGACCAGGAAAAGGCCAGCGCGCTCGGCGTCAGCCTCGCCGACATCAACAACACACTGTCGAGCGCCTGGGGCAGCGACTACGTCAACGACTTCATCGACCGCGGGCGGGTGAAGCCGGTCTATATGCAGTCGGACGCGAACTTCCGCATGCAGCCGGAAGATCTGGACAAATGGCAGGTTCGCAATGCCAGCGGCGCCATGGTGCCGTTCTCGGCCTTCACCTCCAGCCACTGGACATTCGGTTCGCCGCGGCTGGAACGCTACAATGGCTCGGCGGCGGTCGAGATCCAGGGCGCGGCGGCCGCGGGCGTAAGCTCGGGTGCGGCCATGGATGAGATCGACAGGCTGGTGGCGCAGCTGCCGGCCGGCTATTCGCATGAGTGGACCGGCCTGTCGCATCAGGAACGGCTTTCGGGCAACCAGGCACTGTCGCTCTATGCGATCTCGGCGCTGGTCGTGTTCCTGTGCCTGGCGGCGCTTTATGAGAGCTGGTCGATCCCGTTCGCGGTCATGCTGTCGGTGCCGATCGGCATTTTCGGCGCGCTGGCGGCGGCGACACTCTTCGGCCAGACCAACGACGTCTATTTCAAGGTCGGCCTGCTGACCACGATCGGCCTGGCTTCCAAGAACGCCATCCTCATCGTCGAGTTCGCCATCGAGCGGCAGGCGGCGGGCATGGGGCTGGTCGAGGCGACGCTGGAGGCGGCGCGACAACGACTGCGGCCGATCCTGATGACGTCGCTGGCCTTCATCCTCGGCGTCACGCCGCTCGCGATTGCCAGCGGCGCCGGCTCCGGCGCGCAGAATTCGGTCGGCATCGGCGTCATGGGCGGCATGATCGCGGCGACGGTGATCGGCGTGTTCCTGGTGCCGCTGCTGTTCGTCACGGTGCGGCGCATCTTCAAGGGCGGCGCGGCCAAACAAGATTCTGGGCAGGGCAGCGACGAGAAGCCGGCGACGGCCAACCAGCAATAAGGAAACTTTCCATGACAGGTTTTGAACGTGGCCCGGTGGCGCGGGGCGGCTCATTGTGCCCATGATTACGGCTGTTTTGCTCGCCGGATGCGTCGTTGGCCCGGACTATCGCACGCCCATCCTGCCGATGCCGGCGAACTGGAGCGGTGAGAAGCCGACGAAATCCGTCCAGCCGGCGCAACTGTCGCAATGGTGGCAGCGGCTGCGCGATCCGCAGCTCAACACGCTTGTCGAGGAAGCCGTCGCCGGCAATCTCGACGTCGCCACCGCTAAGGCCAAGATCCGCGAAGCGCGCGCCAGCTACCGCCAGAGCGCCGGCACATTGCTGCCGTCGGTGGACGGCTCCGGCTCGGTGACGCGCAACAAGTCGGCCGAGACCACATCGGGAACCAATTCCATCTACGCAGAATACCAGGCAGGCTTCGACGCCAGCTGGGAGCTCGACCTGTTCGGCGCCAACCGCAGGGGCGTCGAGGCGGCGCGCTACGGTGTGGACGCGTCTGAGGAGGAGCTGCGCTCGACGCTGCTGACCCTGGTCGGCGATGTCGCGTCCTATTACACCCAGGCGCGCGGCTACCAGGCCCGCATCGCGCTCGCCCGGCGTTCGGCCGTGTCGCAGCGGCAGACCGCCGAACTCACCCGCACCATGGCGCTGGCGGGGTCGGCGACGGCCGCCGACGTCGCCAAGGCGATGGGGCAGGCGGCCAGCACCGAGGCGCGGTGCCGACGCTGGAGGCAAGCTATGCCGAGGCGGTGCATCGCCTGTCGGTGCTCACCGGCCGGCCGCCGGCGGCACTCAGCGAGCGGCTGAAGCGCAGCAAGCCGATCCCGTCGCCGCGCCTGCCGATGCCGACCGGGATTCCCGCCGACATCCTTTTGTCGCGCCCCGATGTGCGCATGGCCGAGCGGCAATATGCGCAATACACCGCCAAGGTCGGCCAGGCCGAGGCGGCGCGCTATCCCTCGGTCAGCCTGACGGGAAACATCAGCACGGCGGCGCTCAATCTCGGCGATCTCGGCAAGAATTCGTCGATCGGCTGGTCTTTCGGGCCGTCGCTCAGCGTGCCGCTGTTCAATGCAGGGCAGCTGCAGGCGGCCGCCGACGTCGCCCGCGCGCAGCGCGACCAGTATTTCATCGCCTACCGCGCCTCGGTGCTGACCGCGCTCGAGGATGTCGAGAATGCGCTGGTGCTGATGGCGCAGGAGCGCATCCGGATCAGCAAGCTTGCCGCGTCGGCGAAATCCTATGGCGAGGCGGCGAGCCTCGAAGGCACGCTCTACAAGGCCGGCGAGACCAGCCTGCTCGACGTGCTCGACGCCCAGCGCTCGCTCTACTCAGCCGAGGATTCCCTGCTGCAAAGCCGCGTCCTTCTGGCCACCAACTACATCGCCCTCAACAAGGCGCTCGGCGGCGGCTGGGATGGTGCGGTCGACAGCAGCAAGCCCGAGATCGTCGACGTCAAGACCGGGCCACGGCTGGCCACGATGACGTCGCAGTGAACTAAATGTGTAAGCAAAACCGGGGGCCGTCCGTTTAAAATGTCGTGGAGGCAATGCGATGTCCCGTACCTACGATCTTGCATCCGATGTGATCCGGCGTGTCTATGAAAAGCGCATAGACGCGCCGGCGATCCTCGATACCGCCACCGAATTTCCGAACGCGGCGAAATTCACCAATGCCTGGCGCGACATCCGCGACGAAGCGCTGGGCGTGCATCTGGGCAAGGTCCCGCGCTTCCACGACATCATGCCCGAGCAGGCCGATATCTCGGCCAATGACGGGCTCGACTGGCGCATGTTCGTGCTCAAGGCCTATGACATGACTGTTCCGGAGAACCTGGCGCGGATGCCGGTTCTCAGCCGGTTGCTTGCCGAATGCCCCGAAGTCAAATCGGCGGCTATCTCGTTCCTCGCGCCGCGCAAGCACATACCCGCCCACCGCGGACCGTTCCGCGGCATCATGCGGTTCCACCTTGGCCTGGTCATCCCGCGCCAGGCCGATGGCCGCCCGGCAACCATCATGATGATCAACCATCAGGAGAAGCGGATCACCGACGGCGAAGGCATGTTGTGGGACGACACCTACCCGCACGAGGTGATGAACAACGCCGATGAAGGTCGCATAGCCCTGCTGCTGGATGTCTGGCGTCCGGGAATGCCCTGGGACATGGAAATGCTCTCCCGGCTGATCGTGCGCGGCGTGCAGGCCGGAATGCGCCGCAGGGGCGTGTCGTTCAGCGCCTGAACCGGGGGCGGGCGACCGATTTGGCGCCCTGACGCGGAGGCAGGTGCCAGCCTCCTCCTGCATTGTGATGGCAGGCGCACCCTATCGCTGATACTGATGGCGCTCACGCACAGCACAGGCGCCGCAGATGACATCCGACACACAGAAGGCCGAAGCGGTCGAGCAGTTGCTCGATACGCCGGACCTTGCCAGCGCGCTGGAAAGCGAACAGTTCAAGAAGTTCCTCGACCAGGTGCCGATCGCCATTGCCGTCTCGGACCTCGGCGCGAAGGAGCGCGTCGTCTATGCCAACCCGGAATTCGAGAAGCTGTCAGGGCTGAAGGCGGCCAGGCTCGCCCAGAAGCACTGGGCGGCACTTTCCGGCACCGGCCTGCACCAGCAGAAGGACCGCGCACTGTTCGAAGCGTTGGTCGAGGAGACCGATTTTGTCGGTACGTTCCGGCTGGAGCGGGCCGAGGACACGCCGGCGATCGTCGACGCCTATTCCAACGTCATCGAGGACGACAATGGCAAGGTCTGCTTCCGGCTGGTTGCGCTGGTCGACGTCTCGGCCCATGGCGAGACCGAGGATGCAGCTTCGGTCGAGGAACTCGTGCGCGAGAAGGACACGCTGCTGCGCGAATTGCAGCACCGGGTGAAAAACAATCTGCAGATGATCACCGCGCTGATCCGGCTGGAGACGCGCAATGCGATGGAGCCGGACCAGAAGCGGTTCGAGAGGCTGGCCGGCCGCGTCGACGCGCTGGCGATCCTTTACCAGACGCTGTCGGGCGACGATCACAAGGACGAGGTCGATCTCGGCGTCTATCTCAGCCAGATCGCATCGGCGGTGATGAACTCGCATGCGGTCGAGGGAATTCGCCTCGACATGAAGGTCGATACCTATCCGGTGTCGGTCAACGTCGCCATGCCAACCGGGCTGGTGGTGAACGAGCTTTTGACCAATGCGCTCAAGCATGCCTTCAAAGGGCGCGACGGCGGCACGATCACACTGCACAGCATCGTCAACGGCGATGGCTGCCGTATTGTGATCGCCGACGACGGCATCGGCCTGCCCGAAGGCGAGACCTGGCCCAAGCCCGGCAAGCTCGGCGCGCTGATCGCGCGTTCGCTGACCGAGAACGCCAAGGCGGAATTCGACGTGAATTCGAGCGCCGGCAAGGGCACGCGGGTCACCATCGTCTTCAAGCGCTCTGTTGCCGCCGCCGCTTAGGCAGGCAGCCCCAAGCATGCCGTGAATGGCCGGAAGGGTGTTCCCCGACTTCCGGACCCGATGCCAGCGCTTGCCCCAGCCGACTGTCGTCCCGTGCCTCACGACAGGCCCGCCCGGGCAGGCCATAGCTGCCAGCCATGCCGCCGGGTCGCGCGGATGCCCGGCAGGGAAGGATGAAACCCAAGTGACATCGACGCCAATTGCCCGTCGCGAAGCAGCGCCCTTGCCTGTCGCGGCGCTGATGGGGGCCATGGTGTCGATCCAGATCGGCGCCACCTTCGCCAAGACGCTGTTCCCACAGATCGGCGCGCAGGGCACAACGACGTTGCGGCTGGTCATCGGCGCGCTGATGCTGATCGCGGTGCTGCGGCCCTGGCAGATGCGGCCGACGCGCGCCACCTTGCCGTGGCTGGTCGCCTATGGCGTGACGCTCGGCGCGCTCAACCTGCTGTTCTATGCAGCCCTTGCCAGGATCCCGCTCGGTGTCGCGGTGGCGCTCGAATTTTCCGGGCCGCTGCTGGTGGCGACGCTGACCTCGCGGCGGGCCAGCGATTTTGCCTGGATCGCGCTGGCAGTGGCCGGCATCATCCTGTTGTCGCCCTTCATTCATTCGCTGCAGCCGCTCGATCCGATCGGGGTGATGCTGGCGCTGGCGGCCGGCGGGTTCTGGGCGCTCTACATCGTGCTGGCGCAGAAGGCGGGTGCCGAGCTCGGCACCCGCACCACCGCCTACGGTATGGCGATCGCCGCCGTGCTGGTGCTGCCCTTCGGCGTGGCGCAGGCGGGAACGGGGCTGCTGGCACCGTCGATCCTGGTCAGCGCGCTGCTCGTCGGCCTGTTTTCGAGCGCGCTGCCGTTCTTCCTGGAGATGGTGGCGCTGACCCGCATGCCGGCCCGCATCTACGGCACGCTGACCTGCCTGGAGCCGGGACTGGGCGCGCTGGCCGGCTTCCTGTTCCTGCATGAGAGCCTGACCCCGCCGCAGCTGGCCGGCATTGCCGCGGTCGTTGTCGCGGCCGCCGGCACGGCGCTGACCTCGAAGCCGCCGGTGCCGTCGCCGGAGTAGGGGGCGGCGATGCTCGTGCCGAACCGCCCGGCCGGGGGAAGTCCCCGGCCGTAATGCTTTCGACAGATCAATTCTGATCGGGCGGCGCGGCCGGCGCTTCCTGCCATTTGAAACCGACGTACATGCTCTGCGCCACACCGACCAGCAGCAGCAGATTGGTGTCGAAGTTGACGAAGGTGAAGCTCCAGACGACGTTCCAAATGAACAGGATTCCCAGGATGCAAGTCCACGCCACCGCCTGGATACGATGCAGCACGGGTCCTTTGCCATCGCTTAGAATATCCAGAAAGAACGAGTTCGAGGTGCTTGTGTCGTCGTTCCCATCGTTGAGGCCGATGGCCGCCATTCCGGATGTCGCATTGATTCCCAAGAGCACAAGAATGCCGCTGGTGATCAGCCCGAGATAGATGCCCATGGTCAGCCAGATGAACACGAACCCGGCCACTGTCAGGAACATCCAGAAGGCCATTTGCGTGCGGGCGAGGCTGTAGGGGCCTATCGGCCGTTCGATATTGCCAGTCTTGGCCGCCTCATCGGCCTTGGCTTGAGCCGCCTTCAACGTGCTGGCCGCATTGTTGGCGGCAGCCGTTGCGGTGACCACGGCTGTCTGCGCGCTTTCGGATTCGGCGGCAGCCTTTGCCACGGCGTCGGCAGCGGCGGCTTTGGCGGCATCGTCGGCGGCTTTGGCGGCCGCGTCGTTTGCGTTGGCAACACCGGTCTTTGCCGCCGCGGCGGCATCGACGGAGTCCTTCAGCTTTGCTTTTGCGTCCTGATCTGCCGTCTGCGCCGCCGTCAACGCGTCGGTCGCGATCTGCACGTCGTTCTGGGTGCGCTTGTTGTCGCGCAGCATCGTCGTCTGCCTGGCCAGTCCGCAGAAGCTAGCGGTAAAGCACAGAAGCGAAAGGGTGCCGATCGCCAGCGTCAGGAGATCGTAGACCATGACCGTGACCGTCTCGGTCGTCGTATCCGGCAAGGTGGTTGTGCCTCGCGACAGACCAATGGCGAGGGCCTTCTGACCAATTTTGGTCCAGTCCTTGTCCGGCGTCGGGGCACTCAGCAGTTCGCGCCAGAAGGTCGCACCGCTTTTTCTGCATCGTTGGGAACCTCCAAGCCGAACAGAAGGGCCTGCGGGCCTGACTTGGCTTCGGCCGGAACCGTCAGGTCGGAAGAGGTCTTGCCGTTCAGGAACACCGACAAGGTGATCGGTTGCGGCTTGGTGGCGGCAGCAGTGAGCGCCTTCTGCAGAGCCGTGTCGGTTGCTTGTAGCGTGTTCCACGCCCCATCGCGCGCCGATCCGCTTGCGGCTTCGTAATCGGCTTGCGCTTCATCACGCGTTTTGCGCTTCTGGATGATGTCGTCCGCCAGACGCGCCTCGGCGACTTGTGGCACGACACCGCCGACAACGATGCAGATGTGGTGATTTATGACCGTCGACGTCGGCCGGACCGCCAGCAACTGCAAGGCACCATCGGCCATCGCCGCCTTCTGTTCGTCTGTCGGCGTCCCAGGCGTAACCTTGCCGTCTGGCGGTGTCTCAGGCGGAACCTTGTCGTCCGGCGGTGTCTCAGGCACAACCTTGCCGTCAGGCGTAACCAGGCCATTGCAAGTGACTGGGTCGGCGCGGCAATATGCTCCAGCCATGCGGTCCGTCCCAGGCATAAAATCAGCAGCAAGCTACCAGCGATCGCGAAACATTTGGCCGCAAACCGCGACGTCAATTTGTCCCTGAACCCCGTCAATCCTTCAAGCATGTCCCGTCCCCCCCAGTTACAACTCGATGTTTGAAAATCCCCTGTTTCAGGCATGGGTGCTCTCTACGGCTTCCATGACCCTCGGATTGGCACTATACGCGAGAAATTTTTTCCGGGAAATCAACAGAAGTTGTGTGTCGAGGGTATTTATTTGCAGCAGAGAACTGTTCTCCGACGATTACACATTGACGGAAGTATCTTGTGCGAGTCCGCCCGGCCTTTTTTGAGAATATCGCCCTTCGGTTGTCCGGCTGTTTGTGTGGGACCCGTTCTGGCGGGTAGAAGTCTGGACAGCGCGCTTATAGGCCCAGTTCACGGAGCAGCCGGGAAGCAGCCGACGGACCGGGTCGGCATGTCGGCCTGTTATCAAGCGCGCTGCCGTTCTTCCTGGAGATGGTGGCGCTGACCGGCATGCCGGCCCGCATCTACGGCACGCTGACCTGCCTGGAGCCGGGGCTTGGCGCGCTCGCCGGCTTCCTGTTCCTGCACGGGGGCCTGACCTCGCCGCAACTGGCGGGCATCGCCGCCGTCATTGTCGCGGCCGCCGGCACCGCGCTGACCTCGAGGCCGCCGGTGCCGTCGCCGGAGTAGGGACGGACGCATCGGCCGCACGGCGACGTCAATCTGGCGGTGACCCGGTGGCCTGCTGTCGTCAGAACTTGACGCTGAGGTTTGCCCTGGCGCCGTTATCGACCGTGCCGCCGCCGAATTGCCCGGTATAGGACAGGCCGAGCGTCGCATTGGGCGACATTTTCATGTCGATACCAGCCTCGATGATCGCGCTGTCCCTGGCGATCGGCACGCCGGCGATGGTGAAGGCGTTGCCGCCAGCGAAGGCGAAGCTGGAGGTCGGCGTGACATCGCCAAAGGCATGGCGCCAGCCGAGCGTGCCGCGCGCGGTGGCGTCGATGCCGCCCAGCGCGAAGTCGGTCGAGCCCCGCAACCCGAGCGTGGTGAAGGTCGCGTCGGTGGTCGAACCGGCACTGGTCAGTGCGGCAGCGCCACCTGTTTCGGTGAAGCCGTCCGTGTGCACGCTGACATAAGCGAGATTGGCGAAAGGCTCGAACTTGAAGCGGCCCGCATCGGCCTTGTAGGCGAGTTCGCCAAAGACCTGCGCGGTGCCGGCATCGTAGTGGGCCGACAGCGCATCCGCGAAGCCGTTGAAGGCAACGGAGCGATGTGTCGAGAGGCTGCTCCAGCTATAGGCCGCACCGGTGCGGAAGGCGATGGCGCCCCAGTTGGTGCCGCCATAGAGGCCGAGATGGTAGTTGTCGCTCTTGCCGGAGGAATTACGATCGTCGGCGTTGAAGGAGGAATGGCTGTACCCGCCGAGCAGGCCGACGCGCCAGCCGCCGACCAGCGTGTCGGCGCCGGCCAGCAGGCCGCCTGTCGAGCGGTCGAAGGCGGCGGCGTTGCCGTCGGAATCCGTGTTGCCCCAGGAGCCGAAGGCCTGGCCCCAGACGGCGAAGCGGTCGGTGTCGGCGGCGACCATTTCCGGCCCGCCTTCGCCATAGGCCATGACCGGCAATGCGGCGGCACCAGCATCGCCGAAGGCTGCAGCGATGCGGTTGCTGGCGGCGTCGCGGATGAAGCTCGAGTCCTCCACCAGCATTCCCTTGGCCGAGGCATGGATCTCACCCGACAGTTGGTCGAAGGCGGCGCGTGCCTCGGCGTCGGTGGCCAGGCCGGCGACGGCATTGAACAGTGATCCGGATGCCGGAATGCTGTCGAGCCCTTGGCCGGTGGCGATCTGGTTGGGCGTCAGCCCGGCATCGGCGAAGGTTTGCGTCTTCAACACGTCGAGATAGGCGTTGTTGAAGTCATAGGTATCGATCACCGACAGGAACGCGGTGTTGGTGATTCCTGTCACGTCGGCGAAGTGGCCGGCCAGTCCGAGATCGGCGGTCAGCACCGTATAGTGGGAACCGAACTGCAGGCCGCCCTGTATATTGACCGCCAGCGTCGAGCCGGTGATGTCGGCGGTGCCGGAGGCATGAAGCAGATCCGACTGAGCCCCGCCGATGTCGATGGCGTAGGTCGAGCCGGCCGCCAGCGTCACATTGCCCGAAACCAGGGTGCGGTCGCCGGCGCCGCCGTCCTGCATGGTCAAAAGTCCGGAATTCGACAGGGATTCGAGGCCGCTGAAGGTCGTGGTCTCGAGTGATGCGCCAATGCTGGCGGTGACGAGCGTTGCCGAGGCCGCGTTGATCAAGCTGTCGAAGCCGGCGCCGAACTGGCTGGTGCCGCCGGTCGTCCAGGTGGCGTTGTTGGTCACCTTGTCGACGAAGTCGCCAAGCGTCACCCGGCCAAGCAGCGCGCCGTCATTGGTGAGCGTGGTGGCGCCGCCGGCCGTGACGATGGCCAGCGCTGTGGCCGTCTGAGCGCTGTTGTGCGTCGCGCCGGAAAGAGTGATGCCGATGGCGTGGCCGGCGTTTGATTGTGCGTCGATCGCCGCGAGGGAGCCTTCGACGGTGCCGCTGGTGGTGATGGCGATCGCGCCAACGCCGGTCTGTCGTGCGACGATGGCGGTGTTGCCGGTGGAGGTGACATCGCCGGCGTTGACCGTCACGTCGCCGCCGCTCGACCGCGCGAAGATGCCGTTGCCGTTGGTCGTGGTCACCGGGCCGACCGTGGTCACCTTGGTCGAGCCCGAGCCGAAGTTCTCGGCGTCGATGCCGAACCGCGCATCGATCGATCCGTTGGCGGTCACGTCGATGTTGCCGACGGCCGCAGCGTTGAGGAAGGCGGCCACCATGCCGGCATTGCCGGCCTTGATGTCGCCATTGGCGACCTCGGTGATATTGCCGATCACCGAGTGGCTCTGGACGTCGATGCCATCCTTGCCAGCCGTCAGCGCGGTGACCGCGCCGGTGGTGACGCTGATCTTGCCGCCGGCCGAAGTGTCGCGCACGAAGATGCCTTCGCCGCCGGTCGAGCTGCTGGCGCCCGAGATGTCGACCGTGACCGTGCCCGAGCCGCCATTGAGGATGTTTGCCGCGTCGCCGCTGCCGCCGACGAACCCGCCGGTGCCGGTCACCGAGATGTCGCCCGAACCGCCGGTGCCGCCAACCAGACTGAGGCCGCGCGTCGCGCCGGTCACCGTGTCGGCGACCGATACGCTCACCGCGCCGTTGCCGGTCGCCTTGATGCCCTCGGCGAGCGTGCCGGTCACCGTGCCATTGGCGGTGACGCTGGTCGCGCCCGTGCCGAAGTTGTGCGCATCGATACCTGTCGTGCCCGAGACGTTGCCTGCGGTCACGTCGATCAAGCCCGTGCCAGCGACCTTGGTCTGCTGGGCGATGATCGCGGTGTTGCCGGTCGAGGTGACATCCCCCGCGATCACGACGGCGGTGCCGCCGGTCGTCAGCGCAAAGATGCCGTTGCCGGTGGTCGCGGTAACGGGACCAACCGTGATGACACTGGTCGAGCCCGAGCCGAAGTTCTCGGCATCGATGCCGAACCGGGCGTCGAGCGACCCGTTGGCGGTCACAGAGATATAGCCGGTCGCCGCAGCGTTGAGGATCGCGGCCACCATGCCGGCGTTGCCCGCCTGGAGATTGCCGTTGGCGACCTCGATGACATTGCCTGTCAACGACTGGCTCTGGACGTCGATCGCGTCCTTGCCCGCCGTCAGCGCGGTGACCGCGCCTGTGGTCACGCTGATGCCGGTGCTGGTCGCCACGTCGCGCACGAAGATGCCTTCGCCGCCGGTCGAGCTGCTCGCGCCCGAGATGTCGACCGTGACCGTGCCCGAGCCGTTGTTGAGGATGTTTGCCGCGTCGCCGCTGCCGCCGACGAACCCGCCGGTGCCGGTCACCGAGATGTTCCCCGTGCCGCCGGTGCCGCCAACCAGACTGAGGCCGCGCGTCGCGCCGGTCACCGTGTCGGCGACCGATACGCTCACCGCGCCGTTGCCGGTCGCCTTGATGCCCTCGGCGAGCGTGCCGGTCACCGTGCCATTGGCGGTGACGCTGGTCGCGCCCGTGCCGAAGTTGTGCGCATCGATACCTGTCGTGCCCGAGACGTTGCCTGCGGTCACGTCGATCAAGCCCGTGCCAGCGACCTTGGTCTGCTGGGCGATGATCGCGGTGTTGCCGGTCGAGGTGACATCCCCCGCGATCACGACGGCGGTGCCGCCGGTCGTCAGCGCAAAGATGCCGTTGCCGGTGGTCGCGGTAACGGGACCAACCGTGATGACACTGGTCGAGCCCGAGCCGAAGTTCTCGGCATCGATGCCGAACCGGGCGTCGAGCGACCCGTTGGCGGTCACAGAGATATAGCCGGTCGCCGCAGCGTTGAGGATCGCGGCCACCATGCCGGCGTTGCCCGCCTGGAGATTGCCGTTGGCGACCTCGATGACATTGCCTGTCAACGACTGGCTCTGGACGTCGATCGCGTCCTTGCCCGCCGTCAGCGCGGTGACCGCGCCTGTGGTCACGCTGATGCCGGTGCTGGTCGCCACGTCGCGCACGAAGATGCCTTCGCCGCCGGTCGAGCTGCTCGCGCCCGAGATGTCGACCGTGACCGTGCCCGAGCCGTTGTTGAGGATGTTTGCCGCGTCGCCGCTGCCGCCGACGAACCCGCCGGTGCCGGTCACCGAGATGTTCCCCGTGCCGCCGGTGCCGCCAACCAAACTCAGGCCAAGCGTCGCGCCAGTCACCGTCTGGTTCACCGACACGAACACGCCGGCGTTGCCGACAGCCTTGATGCCCTCGGCGGCAGTGCCGGTCACCGTGCCATTGGCGACGATGCCGATGTCGCCCGTACCGAAGTTGTGCGCATCGATGCCCGTCGTGCCCGAGACGTTGCCCGCGGTCACGCCGATCAAGCCCGTACCAGCGACCTTGGTCTGCTGGGCGATGATCGCGGTGTTGCCGGTCGAGGTGACATCGCCCGCGTTCACGATGACATTGCCGCCGGTCGACAGCGCGAAGATGCCGTTGCCGGTGGTCACATTGACCGGGCCGACCGTGGTGACGCTGGTGGAGCCCGAGCCGAAGTTCTCGGCATCGATGCCGAAGCGGGCGTCGAGCGACCCGTTGGCGGTCACGTCGATGTTGCCGGTCGCCGCGGCGTTGAGGATCGCGGCCACCATGCCGGCATTGCCCGCCTGGAGGTTGCCGTTGGCGACCTCGACGACATTGCCTGTCAACGACTGGCTCTGGGCGTCGATCGCGTCCTTGCCCGCCGTCAGCGCGGTGACATCGTTGGTGGTCACCGAAATGCCGGTGCTGGTCGCGACGTCGCGGATGACGATGCCTTCGCCTGTCGCCGAAAAGATATTGCCGGAGACGTTGATGCTCACCGAACCGGCGCCGGCCGTTTGCGACACATCGAACGCGTTGCCGGCGCCATGGTTGATGATGTTTCCACCCGTGTAGGTGATCGCGCCGCCGGCCGCCGAGATCGACAGCGCCGCCGTGCCGCCCGCGGTCGGCGTGTTGCCGGTATCGACACTGATCGTACCATTGTTGGTGACTGTGACGCCGCCGGTGCCGGTGTTGGTGACCGCAAGGCCATTCCCGCTTATCGTCGTTCCCGCATCGACGGTCACGTCGACCGGCACGGGCAACAAGCCCTGATAGGCGCGGTCACTGGGTGCGTTGGCGGGAAAGGTCGTGTCGGTGGTGGAGGTCGTGTCGCATTGGACAGTGGTCGCGCCGACGAGACAATCCGCCCAGGCCTGGGCGGGTGCCAGCAGGCTCACGCCCGCAGCCGTGGCGATGCCGATTGCGGATCGCAGCGCAAGCCGACTCGCCTGCGAGCGCAGGTTGTCGCGTAGGTTGAGGTAACTCGTCGGCGCGACGAAAGTCAGCGACGCCTTGCGGCTTCCGAACATATTCTGCTGCATTCAATCCCCCGACGCGACAGTCGTTTGCCCACAGCCGACATGTCATTACGGCCAGGCGTTGTCTTGGGCAGGACCGCACTGGAATTGGACTGGAAAGAGGTGCCGAGCGCATTTCTGCGCACTTGTGGTGAAATTGCATCATCGATCGCCCCAGGCGCTTTGGGCATCGGCTTCTGACGGAGAGGGAAACCGGAAATCGCGTCGCCTGGCCGTTGTCGGACGTGCCCAGGTTTATCTTGCGCCCGTTGGCGTATAGCCGAAGCGACGACGGAAGCAGCGATTGAAGTAAGACACATCGCTGAATCCGCTTGTCATGGCGATTTCGCCGACCCGCATCTCGACACTATTCCTCTGCGACAGCATCCTATGGGCGCTCTGCAAGCGCAGTTCGAGAACGCGCTCGGAGAAGCTGATGCCTGTCTCCTGAAGCAAATCCTGGACATAGCGCGCCGACAGGCCGAGTTCCTTTGCGACGCCTTGCGCGGAGATGCCGGGACTGGCGAAATTGTCCGCGATCTTGGCCAGGACTGCCTGCAGCCTGGCTGCCCGCAGGCCCGCGGGCCGGCCAGTTCGGCAGCCTCGCCCTTCGCGCCTGTCACCAGCCCGATCAGATCGACGATCGTTTCTGTTGCGTGCGATATGAGATCGGGTGAGACAAGGGGGCGGCCGGTTTCAAGCAACTGGCAATACCGTTTGAGAAGATCGAGAGCTTCGTTGTCGGCGCCGATCTTCAACGCCAGCCTGTCATCGATCTGCGGGAAGGTCTGTATGAGGGCAGCACGTGGGACCACCACGGTCGTCCACACATTCCAGTCGGCGCCGGCCATTTTCAGCGCTTCCGATTTCAGCGCTTCCGATGCTGTGACCAGGACCGCTTCTCCTGGGCCGACACCATATTCGCGGCCGGCTTGTGCCCCACTCAACACGGTGTCGGTGTTGTTGATCAGCAGGAGATATCCATCATCGTTGTTATCCATTGCTGTCACGGGCGATGTTGCTCGCCTTCCTCGTCGCGTGCCTGATCGTCCCGGACATCTGCTGAAGAACCAGTGATCCGACAGCCGTGGCTTCGATCGCAGCTTCGAAAGGCAGGTCTTCCGATATGCCGTATTCGACCGGCAATCTCCGCGACATGGATGTCTTGCCAGAGGGGAAATCGATCGCGTTCGCTGAGATGCGACGGCAAATCAGTCGACGAAAACCCCGTCTCTCGCGACAATCGAAGACCCCGGCAAAGCCCCCACGGCTTCAAAAAAATCGAACGCGATGCTTCCCATTCCCGGAACAACCAGCAACATTAGTCACCTGGTGTTCAGCTTATCAGCTTAACTCCTTAGTCGAGCTCAATCACGCGTGGCGTCACCCGAAAGTATGACGCCGCGAAATCTTGAGCAGCGAGATCGGGGCATGTTAGGGAGAGGGGTGGTGGTAGAAGGGCTGGGGATCGAAGTACTTTCTTCGATTATCGCTGATATATATGATTGTGTTTTGAATCCGGAGGGCTGGTCTGGAGTAATGACCCGTATCACAGAAGCTGTCGATGCGGCCTATTCCACAATTGCTCTTGCCAGAACTGCCGATAATCATGGCCGTTTCATGGCCCAGTCGCCTTGGGATCCTGCGCAAATGCGGGTTCTCCAGGAAGACTATGACTTTGATGGAATTCCTGGACTGAAGGCGGCGGTCGTCGGCGACATCGACACGCCCGTTACGACGCTTTCGCTAATGAGTGAAGCCGAGCTCCAGCTGACGGCATTTTTTCGGAATTGGGCCGGACCGCAGGGATTGCGCGAAGGCTGTATCGTCAAATTCGTTCATACGCCGGACCGAATCGGGCTCCTGGGCTGCACCACGCGGGCCAGCAGGGGGGCAATATCAGTTGAAGAACAGCGTTTCCTGGCCTTGCTCTCGCCGCATCTGCGCCGTGCTTCCCTGATCGGAGATCTGTTCGATCAAACCCGCATTACCGCCAATCTCTATCGCCAGACGCTCGACCATTTCGCTGTGCCTGTTGTTCTTACTGGCGCCGACGGAGCAATCCTCCATGCGAATGCGGCTGCCGATCGGATGTTTTCCGAGCAAGGTCCCATTCTTTCCAGGAAGGGCCAGCTCCAGCCGCAGAATCCAGCGGTGGCCCGCGCCTTGCTGGAAGCGATCGCCAGTGCCGGGCATGCCGATGCCTCGCTTGGCGCCCGCGGCATAGGCCTGCCGATTTCGGCCCCGGGCCAGCCGCCCGCGGTCGCCTATGTGCTGCCGTTGACCGAAGGCACCGCGCGCGCGGCTTTCCGGCCCGCCTGTGCCGCCGTCTTCGTCTCGACCACGACGTCCTCTTCGCCACTGCCGGAGGCCGTTCTGACCACGCTGTTCGACCTTACGCCCACGGAGGCGCGGGTGCTGCTGCGCATCGGCAGCGGATTGTCCGGGTCGAAAAGCGCGGTGTCGCTCGGCATCGGCGAAAACACCTTGAAGACCCACCTCAACCGTATCTTCGCCAAAACCGGCACGAGACGCCAAGCCGATCTGGTCAAACTCGTTTCGGACATACGCACGCCGCTGGTGGCTCCCGAATCATAGTGGTGAGCCGGCTGAAGCTGCAAATCTCCCCGACGAGGGGAGATGCGCGCTCGGCCGTGGTCGCCAATCGCCGACGTCAGCTCCCCCATTGGACTTCGCCCCCATTGGACTTCGCCAAGACACCACCCATATTGAGTCCATGGAGCTTTGAGCGTGTCCTTCGCGCGGGTGGCCCTTCTCGTCGTGGCCTTTGTCGCCATGGCTGCATTTTCTCCCTTCTCCTCGGCCGGGAGCGAGAGGGTTGCGCTGAGCGTCGCTATTGACGGCGCCATCGGACCGGCAAGCACCAGGCAGCTCGAGGAAGCGCTTGATGTCGCCGCCAAGCGGGACGCCGAAGTCCTGATCCTGCAACTCGATACGCCCGGCGGGCTGGTCACCTCGATGCGCGAGATGATCGCCGACATCCTGGCTTCGCCGGTGCCTGTCATCGGCTATGTCGCGCCGGCCGGCGGCCATGCGGCGAGTGCCGGCACCTACATCCTCTACGCCACCCATGTCGCGGCGATGGCGCCCGGCACCAATATCGGCGCCGCGACACCGGTCGAGATCGGCGGGCTGCCGTCGCTTCCGGGCGGCGACAAGAGTGACAACGGCGACCAGAAGGACCAGGGCGACCAGAAGGACCAGGGCGATCAGAAGGGCCAGGGCGGGCGGCCGGCAGGCGACGCGATGATGGCCAAGGTGACCAATGACGCGGTCGCCCTGATCCGCTCGTTGGCCGAACTGCGTGGGCGCAATGGTGACTGGGGCGAGAAGGCTGTGCGCGAGGCGGCAAGCCTGTCGGCCAATGCGGCGCTGCAGGAGCATGTCATCGACTTCGTCGCCCACGACACCACCGAGCTGTTGCAATTGGCCGATGGGCGCACCGTCGATGTGGCCGGCAAGAAAGTGGTGCTGGCGACCAGGGGGCTGCCGGTCGAGACGCTGGAACCCGGCTGGTTCATCCGGCTGCTTGCCGTCATCACCGATCCGAACATCGCGGTCATCCTGATGCTGGTCGGCGTCTATGGCATCGTCTTCGAGTTCACCAGTCCCGGCGCGGTCGCGCCCGGCGTCATCGGCACCATCTGCCTCGTGCTCGGCCTCTATGCGCTCAACCTCTTGCCGATCAACTATACCGGCCTTGCGCTAATGCTGCTCGGCATCGCCTTCCTCGTCATCGAAGCCTTCAACCCCACCGTCGTGCTTGGTCTAAGCGGCGTGGCCGCCTTTCTGTTCGGCGCCGCCATGCTGCTGCGGGCAGAGGGGCCGGGCTTTGCCATGTCCTGGGCCGTCATCGGTCCCGCCGCCGCGCTGACGCTTGGGCTGGCGCTGTTGACCGGCACCTATGTCTGGGCGGCGCGCAAGAACCCGCCGCGCGTCGGCGGCGAGGCGATGCGCGGCCTGCCCGTCGAGATCCTCGACTGGCAGGGTGGCGAGGGCCATGTGCTGGCCCTGGGCGAGCGCTGGCGGGCAAAGGCCGACGAACCGATCGCGGCCGGCGACAGCGCCGAGGTCACCGACATCAGCGATCTCGTGCTCACCGTGCGGCGGCGCGATCCGGGAAGGAATGGAGCAAGACAATGAGCATCGGTTACGTCGCCTATCTGCTGCTTGCACTGGTCGTGGTCGTGTTTCTGTCGGCGGCCATCCGTATTCTCAGGGAATATCAGCGCGGCGTGGTTTTCACACTCGGCCGCTTTACCGGGGTCAAGGGGCCCGGCCTCATCCTCCTCGTCCCCTTCGTGCAGCAGATGGTCAAGGTCGACCTGCGGGTGGTGGTGCAGGATGTCCCGCCGCAGGACGTGATTTCGCGCGACAACGTCTCGGTGAAGGTCAACGCCGTGCTTTATTTCCGCATCGTCGACGCCGAGCGGGCGATCATCCAGGTCGAGGACTACATGGCTGCCACCAACCAGCTGGCGCAGACCACGCTGCGCTCGGTGCTCGGCAAGCACGAGCTCGACGAAATGCTGGCCGAGCGCGACAAGCTCAACAGCGATATCCAGGAAATCCTCGACCAGCGCACCGACGCCTGGGGCATCAAGGTGTCGAATGTCGAGATCAAGCATGTCGACCTGAACGAAAGCATGATCCGCGCCATCGCCAAGCAGGCCGAGGCCGAGCGGTTGCGGCGCGCCAAGGTGATCAATGCCGATGGCGAGCAGCAGGCGGCGGCGAAACTGGTCGAGGCGGGCCGTATGCTGGCGGCCGAACCGCAGGCCATGCAGCTACGCTATTTCGAGGCCCTGCACGACATCGCCGGCGAGCGCTCGTCCACTGTGGTGTTCCCGCTGCCGGTGGATCTGCTCAGCCAGTTCATGAAGGGGCAGGGGAAGTGAGGCTGCGGCCTTCCCTTCTCCCCTTGTGGGAGAAGGTGGATCGGCGCGCAGCGCCGAGACGGATGAGGGGTGCGTGAAGGATCGCCGTCGGCGCCAAGCTGGAGCACCCCTCATCCGTCGCCTACGGCGACACCGCCCGGGGGCGAGCCGCTTGTCTCGCCCCGTCCTTCGGACCCCACAAGGGGAAAAGGGGAGCGTTGCAGCAACGTCACCCTCGCCACGGCGGCTCCGGCGCGAAGCGCTTGCCGATCCAGTCGGCGAAGGCGCGGGTCTTGGCGGCCTGTCCCTTGGCTGAGGGCACGACGACATAGACCGCGCCTTCGTCGGCCAGCGTCCACTCCTCGAGTACTGGCACCAGCCGTCCGTCGGCGAGCTCGCGGCCGATCAGCCAGTCGGTGCTCATCATCAGGCCGAGGCCCTGCACGGCGGCCTCGACGAGCACCTCGGCATCGTCGCTGACCAGCGGTCCGGAAACCTCGACGCGTGCGCTCCGACCCTCGCGGTCGGTCATCTCCCAGGCCGGAAAGGTCTGGAAGCCGCTGAAGCCCAGGCAGGAATGGTCGAGCAGCGCCTGCGGCGTCTCCGGCCGGCCCCTTCGGGCGAGGTAGGAGGGGGCGGCGCAAAGCAGCCGGCGCCGCGTCGCCACCTTGCGCGCCACCAGGCGCGAATCCTCCAGCGCGCCGAGCCGCACGGCGACGTCGAAATTCTCGGCGACCAGATCGGCGAAACGGTTGGAGAATTCTGCCTCGATGCGGATATCGGGAAATTCGGCAAGGAATTGCGGCAGCAGCGGTCCGATCCACATGCGCCCGAACGTGCCGGGCAGCGCCAGCCTGAGCAGGCCGCGCGGGCCCCCATCGGCATGCGCCGACGCGGCGGCCTCGGCCTCGTCGACGGAGGCGAGGATGGCGCGCACGCGCACCAGGAATTCGGCGCCCGCTTCGGTCAGCGACACGCTGCGCGTCGTGCGATGGAGAAGCCTGACCCCCAGCCGCTCCTCCAGCGATTGCAGGCGCCGCGACAGGATGGTCGCGTCGCGCCCGACGCGCGCTGCCGCCCTGGTGAAGGAGCGGGCCTCGGCGATGGCCGCGAAGGCCGCCATTTCGGCAAGGGCCGCAGGTTCGTGAGATTGCTGCATGTTTCGCAGTACTCAAATGCAAAATGGAATGATTATCCATAAATAGCGCAGGAGATAGGTTCACTCAATCCTCAATCGTCCCACCGGAGTGAAACCATGAAAGCCATCGAACTGAGCCAACCCAGGCTCGACGCCTTCCGCGCCGCCACCCTCGCCACCCCCGAACCGCAGCGCGGCGAGGTGCTGATCCGCCAGCGTGCGGCAAGCCTCAATTTCGTCGATGTCGCGGTGGCGAGCGGCAATTATCCCGGACCGAGCTTTCCGCTGATCCCCGTCGCCGATGGCGCCGGCGAGATCGTCGCGCTGGGCGAGGGCGTTGCGAATTTCGCCGTCGGCGATCGTGTCGTCGCCCATGCCAAGCCGCGCTGGATCGGTGGCCGGCCGCGACCCTACGAGATGACGCAGATGCGCGGCATATCGCTGCCGGGGTCGCTGGCCGAATATGTCGCGTTGCCGGCCAATTCGCTCGTGCCGGTCCCGGCGCATCTCTCCTTCGAGGCGGCGTCGACGCTGCCGATCGCCGGCACCACCGCCTGGAACGCCATCCGCGCCGCCAATGTCGGGCCGGGCTCGGTCGTCGTGCTGCTCGGCACCGGCGGCGTCTCGATCTTCACCCTGCAGCTGGCGAAAGCCGCCGGCGCCACCGTCATCATCACCTCGTCGTCGGACGAGAAGCTGGAGCGGGCGAAGGCGCTCGGCGCCGATCATCTCATCAACTACCGCGCGACATCAGACTGGGACGGCAAGGTGCTGGAGCTGACCGGCGGCCTCGGCGCCGACCTCGTCGTCGAAACCGGCGGCACCGCCACCTTCGCCCGCGCCATCAACGCCACCGCACCCGGCGGCACGCTGTTCACCATCGGTTTCGTCACCGGCGCCGAGGCCACGGTCAACCTGCTGCCGATCATCATCAAGGCGCTGAAAATTGTCGGCAACAACACCGGGTCGGTGTCCGACCTTCGCGACGCCGCCCGCGCCGTCGGTGCAGCCGGGATCGAACCGGTCGTCGACAAGGTGTTTTCACCTGATGATGCGGCCGAAGCCTACGCCCACATGGCCGCCGGCGGCCTGCACTTCGGCAAGCTGGTGTTCGGGTTGGAGTGGTGATCGGCGAAGCGGCCATCTCCCCCCTCGAGGGCAGGGCTATCGCATATGAGCGATTGCCTGGATGAGATAGTCGTCATTCCAAGCGCATTTCTTGATGCGGTGGCTAATGGGGACTTTGTCGATGTCGGCGGCCTGAAGGATATTTCTGGCGATGCGGTTGATGAGGGCGGTGTTGGCGGGAGCGTTGTCCTTGCGGGCACGACTGAGGTCCTCGTGCAGATGAACGTCGAGCATCCAGTGCAGTGCGTTCTCGATCTGCCAATGGGCTCTGGTGAGGTCGATCGCCTGCTGTGGCGACAGCAGCGTTGAGGCCATGAACAGGCGCGTCAGCGGCTCGGCCTGATCGCGCCGGCTGGTGATGCGGATGAAGGCCTTGTGCCCCGGCATCATTGGTTCAGCCGCCACCACGACCTCTGCCTGCCGCCATTCGTTGCGGCCATGGCTGGTCTCGGTCCGCTCAGTGACGGCGGGAGTGGTCTGGGCCAGTTGTTGATTGGCCCGAGCCAACCAATGCCGGCGGTTTCTCTTGAGTGCAAGCAGATAGTCGCCGCCGCGCTGAATGATGGCCTTGGCCATGCGCGTGTGGCAGTGGAGGGCATCGGCCGTGACCAATCGGCCAGTAAGATCAATGAGTTCGACGACCTTGAGGGCAGCCTCGACCTCATTGTCTTCGTCGCCGGGCGAGACCGCCGCCAAACACAGCCGCGTCTGGCTGGCAAAGGCCGACACCGTCAGGGGCGGGCTGGCCGCAAGGCCTTTCTCATAGGCCCGCCGCAGCGCCTTGCCATCAAGTGCGACCACACCCTGACGTGCCTGGGCAAAGCCTGCGGCAAAGGCGGCGAACGCCCGTCCGAAGGCCTCCGGATCGAGCAGGCGCAACAGCCGCGAGAAGGTGTCGTGGCTAGGCGCCTCCTCATAGTCGATCAAGCGCGACAGCGCCTGTTTGCGCTCTTGCGCGAACAACGAAAACTCCGTTGCGCTGGTCGCGCCACACAGGCTCGCAGCGATCATCATCACGATCAGGTCGCCAAGCCGATGTGTGGCGTTGGCCGCGCGCGGATCAGGCACCGTACCGAAATAGCTCTCAAGGCTGGTAATGGCAGTCACTCCTCGCTGGACTGCCTTCCCAAAGAATCCCTTCTCAAACCAACTTCAAGCCCAAAATCGCCATATGCGATTCCCCTGCCACTTGGGGGGAGATGGCCGGCAGGCCAGAGGGGGTCGGTCCGACTGGGCTCGGACTGCTGCGCTTCAGACGAGGTTGGCGCTTTCCGCGCGGCGACCCCCTCTGTCGCCTTTGGCGACATCTCCCCCTCGAGGGGGAGATCAGCCACCGCCCTTCAGATCAGCTTCTCCAGCGTGATCGGCAAATCCCGCACCCTTTTCCCCGTCGCGTGGAACACCGCATTTGCAATCGCCGGCGCCACACCAACAATCGCCAGTTCGCCGACGCCCTTGCCGCCGAGCACCGAGGAGTGCAGGTCGGGAATGCCGACCGAGATCACCTCGATGTCGGGAATGTCGGCATTGGTCGGTACGAGATAATCGGCGAGGTTGTTGTTGACGATGCGGCCGTGGCGGCGGTCCATGATGCCTTCCTCCAGCAGCGCCTGGCCGATGCCCATGATGATGCCGCCCTTCCACTGGCTTTCGGCGAGCTTCGGATTGTAGAGCCGGCCGGAATCCAGCGCCGACACCACACGCGACACGCGCACCGTGCCGAAGTCCTCATCGACGCGCACCTCGATGAAATGCGCGCACCAGGAGTGGCGCGAATAGTCGCCCTCGGTGTGCGGCAACGCCATGGCGATGGTGGTGTAGTTCTTGTAGCGGTCCTCGGCGGTCGAATTGGCCGGCATGGTGTCGCCGGTGGCCTCGATGTGGGTGCGGCCGACGCTCTTTAGCAGTTCGGTGATCGAAAGATCGGGGCCGTCGCCGCGCGGTGAGCCGATGCGGCCATTGGCGACGACCAGAGTGTTGGCTTGCAGCGCATGGAAGGGCGAACGCGGATCGCTGATCGCCAGGCCGACCAGCTGGTCGAGCGCCGAGGTCGCCGCCTTGTAGACGGCCCCAGTCATCACGCCGGCCAGCCGCGAGCCGCCGCTGACGCCGGCGCGGGCAAAGCGGGAATCGCCGAGCTTCACCACCACGTCGTCGGCCGGCACGCCGACCGTCTCGGCGGCGGTCTGCGCCAGGATGGTGTAGGTGCCCTGGCCCATGTCGATCGAGGAGCTTTCGACCTCGACCGAGCCGTTGGCCAGGATGCGCACGACAGCCTCGCCATAGGCGCGCCGCACCGGATAGGTGCCGGCGGCGACGCCCCAGCCGATCAGCTGGTTGCCATCGCGCATCGAGCGCGGCTCCGGCGAGCGACTGGCCCAGCCGAAGCGTTCGGCGCCCGCGGCAAAAGCCTCGCGCAACTGCCTGGTCGACCAGGCTTTTTTGGCGTGCGGATCCTGCTCGGCATAGTTCCGCAGCCGGATCTCCAGTGGATCGATGCCGACCTCGTAGGCGAGTTCGTCGATGGCGCTTTCGATGCCGAAGGCCGAGGGGTTTTCGCCCGGCGCGCGCATGGCGCCTGGCACCACGGAATTGACCCGCACGACATTCTGTTTCGAGGAGAAATTCGGCGTCGCGTACATGATCGAGGTGACCGAGCCCAGCGGCTCGACCCACATGCCGTCGATGGAGGTTTCATTGACGCCGCGATGCACGATCGACTGGATCACGCCGTCATGGTCGGCGCCGATCGTCACCGTCTGGCGCGTCGCGGCGCGTCCGCCATAGCCGGTAAAGGTCTGCGGCCGCGTCATCACCAGCTTCACCGGCCGGCCCAGCATTTTAGCGGCACTCGCGGCCACCGCGCCATGGCTGAGCGCCAGCGCCTTGGAGCCGAAGCCGCCGCCAATATAGGGCGAGACCAGCCGCACATTCTCGAATGGCAGTTCGAACCATTCGGCATAGGTGCGGGCCATGCCGTCCAGCCACTGGCTCGGCTCCCAGACGGTCAGATGATCGCCTTCCCAGCGCGCGATCAGGCCATGCGGCTCCATCGGCGCCTGGTATTCGCGCGGCGTGTTGTAGGCAGCGCAGATGCGCACCGGCGCGGCGGCGAAGGCTGCGGGCGCATCGCCCCATTCCTTGGTCATGGCGTCGATCGGAATGCCGTCGCCGGCCTTGCCGTCGCTGAGGTCGACGATTGCCGGCGTCTCGTCATAGCTGACCTTGACGAGGGCTGCGGCGGCGACCGCCTGCTCGAAGGTCTCGGCGACGACAGCGGCGACATGCTGGCCCGAAAAGGTGATGTCGCGTGCCAGCGGGCAATAGGGCTTGTCGGGCGGCGGCGTGCCGAACCAGTCGGATGCGGTCCTGAGGCTGATGATGGTGTCCGGTGTCAGCACCTTGAGCACGCCCGGTGCCGCCTCGGCCTGCGCGGTGTCGATCGCGCGCACCTTGCCGGATGCGA
Organism: Mesorhizobium huakuii; assembly: GCF_014189455.1. Taxonomy (NCBI): domain Bacteria; kingdom Pseudomonadati; phylum Pseudomonadota; class Alphaproteobacteria; order Hyphomicrobiales; family Phyllobacteriaceae; genus Mesorhizobium; species Mesorhizobium huakuii. The sequence continues at coordinate 656,083 of NZ_CP050296.1, read as the reverse complement.
TCGTGCTCTCGACCAGCACGGCATAGGCGAGGCCTTCGAGCTGTTGCTCGACGGCGTATTTGGCCGCACCGGTGATCTTGGCCGGGCCGTCGACGCGCGACAGCCGGCCGCCGACGGCCTCCGCCAGTGCGCCGTCTGACGCGTCACCATGTCTGATGTTGTGAACGGTCATGCCGTCTCTCCCAATTTGAGGATGGCGCGCGCGACGACGCGCGGCGCGAGCTCGATCTTGTAGTGGTTGGCGCCATGG